>JAJXZJ010000060.1 GCA_021780105.1 bacterium | reverse complement strand
ACCTGACAGGGCGGTCATCACGAAGCCGTAGCGCTGTTCGTCCCGTTGCTCACCCTTCACCTCAGCGCCACCTACCACGCGATGGAGAACAACGTCTTGATCCGGCCGGAGGGGGTCAGGCCGGCCGCTGTATTTTCTCCCTGCCAGTCCTGGCGGCAGTGTGGGCGGGATTGAAACGCTTCCAGGACGCGGCGTTTGTCCGGTTTGTGGAACGCTGTTTGAAACAAAGTTGAACCTAACAGGCCGAACCGGGGGACTCACGATCGAGATACGATGGTGCGTTCGCGCTTGCGCGGTTCGTTTCCATCGGCCTGGCGTCTGGCGACGCCAACCGGGCGAAAAGTCGTTTCCGATTCGCACACAGTTGGCTTCTCGAACGTATGGAAGATAACTGGAAAACCGAATGATACGACAGCCCCGTACAGCATTCCCGGAGCGCGTTATTCTCACTTGTATTCTCACTTTGTGTTTTTTGGAAGAGGGCGATATTCACAAGCGATTGATGTTGAATGAGGTAAGTGAGGTTGGTAGCGCGTATGGGAATCGAACCCATCTTTCAGCCTTGAGAGGGCCGTGTCCTAGCCGATAGACGAACGCGCCGGCGAACGTTGCGCTCTTCCTTACCCGGCCGTGGCGGCGATGTCAACCTGCCTGGTTGGCGGCGAATGCGTTTTTGCCGCGAACCGAGGTTTCTTGCCCGGTCCGGAGCAGTTGCAATCGGCCGATTCGTCCCTATAATGCCGTTAACAAACGCGGCAATGCGACACGATCATGCCTGATTTGACCACGCCCGCCAACAGCAACAGCACTTCATCCAACCGCGCCTGGCGCTTCTTCCGCGCCGGGGGGTTCGACCAGGTCCGCCTTGAAAACGGCGCCGACCTCATGGCGCTGGACCAACTCGACCAGAAGCTCTGGGTCGCCCTCGCGTGCCCCGTCAACGGCCTCGAATTCGAGGCCAAGACGCTCGGCTTGATTGACGCGGACAAGGATGGTCGGGTGCGTGCGCCCGAGCTGATCGCCGCCGTCAAGTGGGCCGCCCGCCTGCTGAAAAACCCGGGAGATTTGCTGAAGGGGGCACCGGCCCTGCCGCTGGCCGCCATCAACGACACCACGCCGGAGGGCCAGGCCGTCCTCAACGCCGCGCGCTCCATCCTTGCCAACCTCGGCAAGAAGGACGCGGCCGTCATCAGCATCGAGGACACCACGGACACCAGCCGGATTTTCGCGCAAACCCGCTTCAACGGCGACGGCATCATCACCGCCGACGGCGCCGACGACGACGCCACGAAGGCTGCCATTGCCGATCTCATCGCCTGCCTCGGCGCCGAGGCCGACCGCAGTGGCAAGCCCGGGGTCAGCCAGGCGAAAGTGGACCGGTTCTTCGCCGAGGCCGAGGCCTACGCCCAATGGTGGCAGGCCGCCCGGAGCGACACCGCCATTCTGCCGTTGGGCGATGCCACGGCGGCGGCGATGGCCGCGCTTGAGGCGGTGCAGGCCAAGGTGAATGATTATTTCACGCGCTCGCGCCTCGCCGCGTTTGACCTGCGGGCCGTCAACGCGCTGAACCGCGAGGAAAAGGAATATCTCACGCTGGCGGCCAAGGAACTCACGATCACGCACGCGGACATCGCCGGCTTCCCGCTGGCGCGCATCGAGGCGAACCGCCCGTTGCCGCTGCTCGACGGCGTCAACCCCGCCTGGGCCGGTGCGCTGGCCACCTTGCACGACGCCGTCGTGAAACCGCTGTTGAACGACGGCCGCGAAATCACCGAGGCCGATTGGGCCGCGTTGCTGGCGAAGTTCGCGCCGTATCAAGCCTGGCTGGCCGGCAAACCCGCCACCGCCGTGGACAAACTCGGCCCGGCGCGCGTCGCCGAACTCCTCGCCGGCGGCGTGAAAAATGATCTCGCGGCGCTGATCGCGCGCGACAAGGCCGAGGAGGCGAACGTCAACGCCATTGCCACGGTGGACCAGCTCGTCCGTTACCATCGTGACCTCGGCCGGCTGCTGCGAAATTTCGTTTCCTTTCAGGATTTTTACAGCCGGAAGGAAAAGGCGATTTTCCAGGCCGGCACGCTCTTCCTCGACCAACGGAGCTGCGAGCTTTGCCTGAAGGTCACCGACGCCGCCCGGCACGCCGCCATGGCCGGCCTGGCGGGTGCGTATCTGGCATACGTGGACTGCGTGCGCGCGGCAACGGGCGAGAAGATGAGCATCGTCGCCGTCTTTTCTCAGGGCGACGACGAAAACCTGATGGTCGGCCGCAACGGCATCTTCTACGACCGCCAGGGCCGCGACTACGATGCCACCATCACGAAGATCGTCGCCAACCCGATCAGCCTGCGGCAGGCATTCTGGTCGCCCTACAAGAAGCTCGTTCGCTTCATCGAGGAGCAGATCAGCAAGCGCGCCGCCGCGGCGGACGCCGACGCGACGAGCAGCCTGGCCAACGTCGCCACCATTACCGCCAATGCGGACAAGACCAAGAAGATTGATGTTGGCACCGTGGCCGCATTGGGTGTGGCCTTCGGTTCCATCGGCACGTTCGTCGGCCTGATTTTCGCCAAGGTTCTGGATGTCGTGCAAATGGGACCGCTGGCCATCGTCGGCGCGTTGCTCGGCGCAATGGCCATGATTTCCGGTCCTTCACTGATCCTGGCCTTCATCAAACTGCGCAAGCGCAACCTCGGCCCGATCCTCGACGCCAACGGCTGGGCGGTGAACGCCAAGGCGAAGATCAACGTTCCGTTCGGCACCAGCCTGACCGCCATCGCCACCCTGCCGCCCGGCTCGCAGCGCGATCTTGTGGACCCGTTCGCGGAGAAGAAAAGCCCGTGGCCGAAGATCATCGCCGTCGCGGTTTTGCTCTACCTCGTTTACTCGCTGCTCAACTCGATGGGCTATATCGCCGAGTGGACCAACGGACGTCTTGGCACGCCTAAAACAACCCTGGTTTCCAAGGACAAATCGAAGGACACGAAACCGCCGGCCGATGCCAGCAGCACCAATACCCCGGCGGCAAAGTAAGTTTACCGGCAACAGTAAACGCGCCTCGCGGGCCAGAACCCGCGGGTATGCGGCCGTTCAAATTTCCGGCGGTTCATCACGCGGCGGCGCGGGCGCGGCTGGCTTGCCGTTGTCCACGATCACGCCGTCCACGAGGTCGAGGATGCGCGGGGCGCGGGCGGCGACGCGGCTGTCATGCGTGGCGATCACCAGCGTGGCCCGGCGCTCGGCCTGCAAACGACAGAGCAGTTCAATGATCCCCTCACCGGTGTGCGAATCGAGGTTGCCCGTCGGCTCGTCGGCAAGAATCAATTCCGGATCCTTCATCAACGCGCGGGCGATGGCCACGCGCTGTTGCTCGCCGCCGGACATTTCGCTTGGGCGGTGGTCAAGCCGGTGGCCGAGGCCCACACGTGCCAGCAGTTCCCGGCCGCGCCGTTCCGCCGTGCCCGCCGGCTGCCGCGCCAGGCGCGCCGGCAGACAGACGTTTTCCAGCGCGTCGAGTTCGGGCAGCAGATGGTAGGCCTGGAAAATGAAACCGATTTTCTCGTTGCGGAACCGCGCCAGCTCGCGCGCGGAAAGCGCCGCCAGCCGCCGGTCGTCGAAGAAAATGTCGCCGGCCGTCGGCGTGTCGAGTCCGCCCAAAAGCTGGAGCAGCGTGCTCTTGCCGGCGCCGGACGCGCCGCGCAGCGCCACGAAATCCCCCGGCGCCACCGCGAGGTTCACCCCTTGGAGCACCTCCACGGGCCGCTTGCCGATGCGGTAGGCCTTGTGGACCTCCACCGCGCGCAAGAGGCAGGTTGCGCCGGCCGGATCACTCATGGCGCAACGCCTCCGCCGGTTTGAGCCGGGCCGCGTTCCAGGCCGGAATCAGGCCGCCGACCACCACGCAGATCAGCAGCGACCCGCCGCAGATCACGCCGATGTCGCCGGCGTGCAGCCACGCGGGAATCCCGTAGAAATGATAGATGTCCGCCGGAAACAGTTCGATGCCGGTGACGCGGCGCATGAGCAGGAGAAAATCGTTCCGATACGCCACCGCCAGCAGGCCCAGCCCCAGCCCGGCCAGTACGCCCACCGCGCCCACGGCGAGGCTCTGCGCGAGAAACAGGCACATCACCTGCCCGCCCGTGGCGCCCAGCGCCTTGAGGGCGCCGATTTCCCGCGTCTTCTGGACCACGAACGTGATCAGCGCGCTGCATATTCCAAAGGCCGCCACGATGGTGATGAAGAAGAGCAGGTAGAACATCATGTATTTCTCCACCGCCAGCACTTGCAGAATTTCCGAATTCTCCTCCATCCACGTCGTGATGACGAAACCCGGCCCCAGCGCCGCCGCGAGCTGGGTCCGCGCCAGCGCGGCCTGTTCCGGATCGTGCAGCGCCACAAACAGCCCATGCACCGAATCCGGGTCGTCCAGCCCGTAGAAATCCTGCGCGTTGGCCAGCGACGTGATCACGAACGTCGAGTCGTAATCCTGCATGCCCAGCTCGAAGATGCCGGTGACCGTGTAATCCGCCGCCAGCGGACTCTCCTCGCTGCCCTGCTTGCGGCTGTCCTCCCATTGCTCAAACGCGCGGACGGAATAGACCGCCAGGTGATCGCCCACCTCCAGCCCCATCTTGTCCGCGAACTGCCGGCCCACGAGCAGGCTGTAACCGCTCACGTCGAACTTCCCTTCCACCATGCTCTCCGGCAGGCGGCTGACAGAAGGCTCGCGGCGCGGGTCCACGCCCCGCAGCAACGGCGCCACCACCCGCGGCGCGATGTTCGTGTTCTCCGGTTCGGTTTTCACCAGCACCTGGCCGATGATGTAAGGCGCCACGCCCTTGACCAGCGGGTTCGTCGCGACCGCCGACATCACGCGGTCGTAATGCTCCAGCGTGCCGTGCGCCGGCTCGATCCGCAGGTGCGCGCTGAAGCTCACGATCTTGTCGCGCAATTCCCGGTCGAACCCGCTCATCACCGCGATCACGATGATCAACACCGCCACGCCCAGCATCACGCCCACCACCGAAATAAGCGTGATGACCGACACGCTCGTGCGCTTGGGGCGCAGGTAACGGAGGGCCAGCATCAGCTCGAACGGCAGTCGCGACATCGCGCGCAGGCTAGAGGCGGGCCGGACAGGTGTCAACGCACGGCCACACGCGGCAACGGCGTCCGCGCCGCCTTCTCCGCGTCACGGGCCGCGCCGGGTTCGGGCGAAACGGAAGTGGACGGCTAAGGCGCCGCGGCGGCGGGCTTGGCCGTCCCTTCGAGCCACGCCAGGGTGAACCGGGCGAAGGCGATCGTTTCGTAGGGATTGTCCTTGCCGCGCTCGTAGAGGCAGGCGATGTCGCCACCGGGCAGGATTGCCAGGCACGAGTAGGCGCTCGGACCCTCGTTCAAGACGCGGGCGGCCGGCCAGGTTTCGCCGTCGTCAAAGCTGGCGCGGACGGTCAGCCGCTCGCGTTTGGCGCCGGCGGGATTGGAAAAAAGGAGCACGCTGCGCCGCCCCGGTCCGGACCACGCATACCGCCGCAGGCTGGCCTGGCAGACGGGGTCAATCAGCTCGGCTTGGTGGCGCTGCCCGGACCACGTCCGGCCGCCGTCGGCGCTGAAGGCGACCTGGCGCGTCGGCTGGATCCGGTCATAATTCCTCATATTCAGCATCAACCGGCCTCCCGGCAGTTCCGTCACTTCGCACTCATTGACCTGGTCGCGCGGTGAGCTTCCACCAATCTGCCAATGCCGACCGTCATCGTCCGAATAGATCACGTGCGAGAAGTAACGTTTGGTGCCCGCTTCCATGTGGTCGCAAGGCACCACCAGCCGGCCGGCCCACGGACCCTGTTCCATCTGGATGCCGGCCCCCGGCCCGGTGGCGACCCACGTCCAGTTCGTGCGCTTGACCGCGCTGGTGATTTCGGTGGGCGCCGCCCAAGACATGCCCTCGTCGGTCGAGAAAGTTATAAAAACCCGCCGCGTGTCATGGCTGGTCTGCGCAATGATGCTCGATTCGGTGTCGTCCCCGCGGTTCCACGTCAGCAACAGCCAGACCGTGCCGCTCGGGCCGTCAATCACCACGCACGGATTGCCGCAGGTGTTACGACCATCGTTCCACACCACCTGCAACGGCAACCAGGTCTGGCCGCCGTCGAGGCTGCGCTTCAGCACCACGTCAATGTCGCCCGCGTCGCCGGCGCTCTGTTTCCGGCCCTCGGCAAACGCCAGCAGGTTGCCCCGCGGGGTGGCGATCAACGACGGAATGCGAAAGGTGTCGTAGCCGTCCTGGCCGCTGCCAAACACCGGGCACGGCACCGGCCCGGCGGTCGGCGGCGCGGCAGCGGCGGCGAAACCGGCGGCGGCGAACGCCAGGATGCCGGTGACCAGGAGCCAGCGGGGCATTGACCACACGGTTTGCATGGTTATTGGAATCGCACACTTGGCGGCGGCTTGGCAAGGTCCCGTGGCGAAAAAGGTCGCCCATGATCCGGGCGCTGGAAGCCGGTGGCTGCGCGACCACCACACGACGAGCCAAGTTCCACGGCCTGCATTGGCGGTTGTCGGCGGGCTGTTCCGCTGCCCTGATCGTTTCCGCAGGCAGGCTGCGTTTCCCGTCTTGACCGGCGGTGACGGACGCGAAAGGCTCACTGACGTGAGCACCTCCGATCTCCTCTTCATCGGCATCAAAGGTTCCGTGATCGCGCTGGATCGCGCCACGGGCGCGCAGATCTGGACCACGCATCTCAAAAGCTCCGATTTCGTCAATGTCGTGTTCGATGCCGGCCGGATCTACGCCACCACGTCAGGCGAGGTTTTCTGCCTCGAACCGCTGACGGGCAACGCCGTCTGGCACAATCCGCTCAAGGGCTTCGGCTGGGGGCTGGCAACGATCGCCGGCGAGGACGATTTGCGGACCAGCCTGCGAACGGTGCTGGCGGAGAAGCGGCGCCGTGACGAGGCCACGCAGACGGCCGCCACGACCACAGCCGCCAGTTGAGCGGCGCGGCGACGGGTTTGTGCTATGTTCCCGCCGTGCTCGTGGCGGAATCCATCCAGTGCCCG
Organism: bacterium; assembly: GCA_021780105.1. Classification (GTDB taxonomy): domain Bacteria; phylum Verrucomicrobiota; class Verrucomicrobiia; order Limisphaerales; family J093; genus JAJXZJ01. The sequence continues at coordinate 134,173 of JAJXZJ010000060.1, read as the reverse complement.
CATTGCGGACAGTTTTTCGACCTGTTCGTGGACACCAGCGTGGCCAGCCAGCAGTTCACGACGGACTGTGAGGTGTGCTGCCGGCCGTTCGAGGTTAGCGCGGAATGCGAACCCGGCCGGATTCTGGGCTTGGAAATCACCGCCAACTGAACCACGCTCATTCAGACATGGAAACGTTTGACGGCTTTCGCGTAGCGCTCTCGGTTTACATCGTCCTGCTGCTGGTCGGCGGGATCATGGGGTTCGCCAAGGCGGGCAGCAAAATCTCGCTGATCACGTCGGCGGTGTTCGCCGTGTTGCTGGCGGTTTGCGAATTCACGCCCGTGCCCGGCGGCCGGATCGTCATTCTGACGCTACAGGTGGTGTTGCTGGCGGTGTTTGTGATGCGGCTGCGCAAAACGAAGAAGTTCATGCCTTCCGGCCTCATGGTCGCCGTCACGATTCTGGCGCTCGTGCTGGAACTGGCGTTGAAGCACGCTGCCGCCTGAGCTTCCCTCCCGTTTTTTTGCGTGGCGGACCCATCGCTTCCCATCTGGCAGATTCATGCCGACATCGTCGGCGCGTTGACGCGCGGTCACCGGCTCGTGCTCGTGGCCCCGACCGGTTCCGGCAAAACCACCCAGGTGCCGCAAATGTTGCTCGATGCCGGCCTCGCCGACGCCGGCGGCACGCGACGCAAAATCGTCGTCCTCCAGCCGCGTCGCGTCGCGGCGCGCACCGTGGCGGCGCGCGTGGCGCTGGAACGCGGTGGCCGGCTCGGCGACGAGGTCGGTTACCAGATCCGCTTCGACGACCAGACCAGCCTTGGCACGCGGATTTGCTTTGTCACCGAGGGCATTTTGCTCCGCTGGTTGCAGGACGATCCCACGCTTGCCGACGTTGCCGTGCTGCTGTTCGACGAATTCCACGAACGCAACCTGCTCAGCGACGTGGCGCTCGCGCTGGCCAAACAGCTTCAAATCACGGCGCGGTCCGACCTCAAGCTCGCCGTGATGTCCGCCACACTCGACGCGCAACCGGTGGCGAAATACCTCGGCGATTGCCCGGTGCTCGTGTCCGAAGGTCAGATGTGGCCGGTGGAAATGCGCTTCCTGTCCTCGCACGACGAACGGCCCGCCACCGAGCAGGCGGCGGACGCCGTCGAGGGCATCGTCAACGCCGGCGAGGCGGGCGACATCCTAGTCTTCATGCCCGGCATGGCGGAGATCAACGCCACGATCCGCGCCCTCGGCAGCGCGCGGGTGCGCGAGCCGCTGGCGTTGCTGCCGCTGCACGGTGATCTGCCGCCAGAGGAACAGGACCGCGCGTTCGCGCCGAATCCGCGGCGAAAAGTGGTGGTTGCCACCAACGTCGCCGAAACGTCGGTGACGATTGACGGCATCCGGCACGTCGTGGACAGCGGCCTGGCGCGGATTGCGCGTTACGACGCGGAACGCGGCATCGGCACGCTGACGATCGAGCCGATCAGTCGCGCCTCGGCAGACCAGCGCCGCGGCCGGGCGGGTCGCACGGCGCCAGGCACCTGCCACCGGCTCTGGACCGAAAGCGGCCACTTGAACCGCCCGGAACGCAACACGCCAGAAATCCAGCGCAGCGACCTGGCCGAGGTCGTCCTGTTGCTGCACTCGCTGGGCATCCGGCGCGCGGCGGAGTTCGACTGGCTGGACCGGCCGGACGCGGCGGCGGTGGAGCGCGCGGAGAAGCTGCTCCACACGTTGGGCGCGCTGGACCACGACCGACTCACGCCGGTCGGCCGGCAAATGTTGCGGCTGCCCATGCACCCGCGTTATTCGCGGATGCTGGTCGAGGCCGCGAAACTCGGCTGCGTGCCGGCGGCGGCACTGTGTGCCGCGCTGGTGAGTGGCCGCGACCTGTTGGTGCGTCTGGGCCGCGACGACGGCCACATCGCCGAGGCGAGGGAACTTTTCGAGGCCGGCGCGCAGTCGGATTTTTTCACGTTGATGCGGGCCTACCAGTTCGCCAAGAACCGCGGCTTCAGCGTCGAGGCCTGCCGGCGTTACGGCATTCACGCGCAAACCGCGCGGCAGGTGGAGCAGACCTTCGCACAAATCCTCCAGATCGCGGAACGCGAGCGCCCCGGCGAAAATGGCGGATCGAAGCTCGGGGATGGCACGGAGGCGGCCGCGCCACCGCCAGCGGCGGACGATGCCCTGCCCCGCTGTTTGCTGGCGGGTTTTGCCGATCAACTTTGTGTCCGGCGCGACACCGGCACGCTGGAGTGCGAGTTGACGGAGGGCCGCACCGGCACGTTGATGCGCGAAAGCGTGGTGCAGGACGCGCCGCTGTTCGTCGCCACGAGCATCCGTGAAGTAAGCGGCCGCACCGGCGCGCTGACGTTGCTGGGACTCGTCACGGCGGTGCGGCGCGAGTGGGTGGAGGCGATGTTTCCGGCGCAGATCACCGCCCGCGTCGAGCACCTGTTCGACCGCACGCACAAGCGCGTCGCCGCCGTGAAGCTGGTGCGGTTTCAGGACCTCGTGATTCATCACGAGCACCAGCGCGAGGCCGACCCGGACGCCGCCGGCCGCTGCGTGGCGGAGGCGTTCCGCAAGGGCTGGTTCGAGCTGCCGCTCTTCAACCACGCGTTGAAGCAGTTCGTGGCGCGCGTCAACCTCGTCTGCGCCACGCTGCCGGAACTGGAGTTTCCCCCGCTGGACGACGCGGGCGTGACCGTCTGCCTGGCGCGGGCGTTCCGCGGCGTCACGACTGCGAAGGAGGCGCAGGCCACGCACGTCACCGAGGCGTTTCACCAGCATCTGGCGAAGGAACAGCTCGCGTGGTTGAACGAATTGGCGCCGTTGAGCGTCGCCTGGCCGGACGGCCGCCAGCTCAAGCTGCTTTACACCGACCGCGACGCCGACGGCTCGGGCGCGCCGGGCGCCGAGTTGCAGGTGAAACTGCACGAATGCTTCGCGCTGAAGACGCATCCACAGCTCTGCGAGGGCCATGTGCCGGTGAAGCTTTGGCTTTGCGCGCCGGACGGCAAACGGCTCGAAGCGACGACCGACTGGCCGGCCTTCCGCGCCGGCCAATATCCCAAGCTGCGGCCAACGCTGACGAAGAAATATCCCGGCATGACGTGGCTGTGAAAATCGCTTCCGTGCGGTGGCGTTTCCGCCTATTCTGCCACCGCGCCTATGAAAACGATTTCACTCGGCAAAAGCTCACTCGTCTCCACCCGCCTGGCTTACGGCTGCTGGCGGCTGGCCGGCTCGAAGGACGCCACCAACATCACGCCCGACAAGGAAGCGATCGGACGCGCCGCCGTCCTCGCGGCCTACGAAGCGGGTTACACGTTGTTCGATCTGGCGGACATTTATGCCGACGGCGCGGCGGAACGCATCTTCGGCGAGGCGCTCCGTGAGGCGCCGGCGATGCGCGAGCACATTTTGATTTGCACCAAGGGTGGCATCCGCAAAGCCGGCGTGCCCGACGCCAGCGCGCCGTTTCGCTACGATTTTTCTGCCGCGCATCTCACGGCGGCGTGCGAGCAATCGCTCGAGCGCCTCGGCATCGAAACCATTGACCTCTATCTTCTGCACCGGCCGGACTACCTCTGCGATCCGGCAGAGGTGGCGGCGGTGTTCAGCCGGTTGAAGCAGGCCGGCAAGGTGCGCGAATTCGGCGTCAGCAACTTCACCCCTTCGCAGTTCAGCCTCCTGCAAAAGGCGTGTCCGATGCCGCTGCTCGTCAACCAGGTGGAAATCGGCCTCCACCGGCTGGAGCCGTTCAACGACGGCACGCTCGACCAGTGCCTCGCCAAAGGCGTCATCCCGCAGGCGTGGAGTCCGCTCGGCGGCGGGAGGCTGGTGAGCAACTTCGTGGATATGAAGGACCCGCATCACGCGCGGAAGCAGAAGCTGCTGGACACGCTGGACGCGATCGCCCGCGACCACGGCGCCACGCGCACGATGATCGCGCTGGCGTGGCTGTTGAAACACCCCGCGAACATCATGCCCATCGTGGGTTCCATCACGCCGGAGCGCATCCAGGAATCCGCGCAGGCGGACGCCGTGGAGTTGACGCGCGAGGAATGGTACCGGCTTTACGAAGCCGCGAACGGCCAGCGGTTGCCATGAGCCGCGCCGCGGGACCACAGCGGTGAATCGCCCGCCTGACACCATCCGCGCGTTTGTTGCGCTGCCAGCCGGCCCGGAACTGCTCGAAGCACTGCTCCGCCTCCAACAGCAACTTGCCGGCAGGATGCCGGTGAAGGCGGTTCGCTGGAGCCGCCGCGACCAGCTTCACCTCACCCTGAAATTTCTCGGCAACGTCCCAACGAACCGCGTCGCGGAACTGACCGCGGCGCTGCGGTCGGCGGTGGTTGGATTTGCTCCAATGCGCCTGCGCGTCGAGGGCACCGGCGCGTTTCCCGATTTTTTGCGTCCGCGTGTCGTTTGGGCGGGCGTCACGGGCGAACTCGACCAGCTCGCCCTGCTCCAACGCCGCGTCGAGACCGCCACGGCGCCCTTCGGCGACCACCAGGAAGCCAGGTCGTTTCAGCCGCATCTGACGCTCGGCCGGGTGACGGCGACGGGCCACGCGGCCCGCGAGGCCGGCCTCGCGCTGGAGGCCATGCGCGTGGGCGTGGTTGGCGAATGGCCGGCAAACGAAGTGCGCCTGATCCGCAGCCAGCTCGCCGCGGCAGGAGCGAGCTATTCGGACTTGGCGCGGCTGCCGCTGACCCGGGCGGACGCCGGTTTCAGGCCCAGAACCGATGTGAGTTGAGCGCAGTCGGAGCCTTTGAAAACCCGCCCGTCCACCACGACGACGGGGAAAACCAGGCGGTAGGTGCCGAGCAACTTGAGCAGCGCGCGGGGATTGGTCAGGACATTGACCTCGTTGAAACAAACCCCGTGCTGGCGAAGGAAGACCCGCGTCCGGTGGCACCGCAGACAGCCCGGCATGGCATAAAGCGTCACCTTGGGACTGGCCGCGTCATTCATTGGATTGGTTGCCGGTGCCTGCCGGGCTGCGTCATGCGGTCTGGTGGAGCCGAGGGGAGTCGAACCCCTGACCTTCTCATTGCGAACGAGACGCTCTACCAACTGAGCTACGACCCCAGACCAACCACTGCGTCGCCGCCGCATTGCAGCGGACGCCGGGCATTATGCGTTGGATCGCGCGGGCCGCAAGTGAATTTACCGCCGGAGCCGAAAACGGGCGAGATTGCGCTTGCGAAGGACCAACGTCCCCGCATAACTTTGCGTCGGGCTGCGGATATGGTGGAATTGGCAGACACGCTACTTTGAGGTGGTAGTGCCGCAAGGCGTGCAGGTTCAAGTCCTGCTATCCGCACCAGTTTTCTTCGTCAATTAAGGCTTCTTGGGCCGCTGGCACAGTTCCAACGCAAGAAACGCTCGAAATGGAAGGGTCAAAGGTGACGCTCTCCACGCAGATCAAGCACCGCGGAAGCATCCAGGTGGCGAAAGCGTGGCCGGATGATCGCATGGGGTGGTTTGCAGGCCATCGCCCTCAGGTGAGGCCAGCATCGGGCAAAATCGAGGGTTGACACCCCCACCCCGCTCTGGTTTAGTTCACGCCCTTTCGATTCGGAATTTATGTACGCAGTTCTGGAAACAGGTGGCAAACAGTATCGCGTGGCCGCAGGCGACACGCTGGAGGTCGAGCGGCTCGAAACCGAGGCCGGCAAGCCGGTCACGTTTGAACGCGTGTTGCTGGTGAGCAACGACGGCAAGCTCGCGGTGGGCACGCCCACGGTGGCGGGTGCCAGCGTCATGGCCGACGTGGTGAAGCACATCCGCGGCGATAAAAAAATCGCGTGGAAGATGAAACGCCGCAAGGGCTATCATCGCAAGGTCGGCCATCGCCAGGAACTCACCGTGGTCAAGGTCACGGAAATCAAACTCTAACTTTTATGGCACACAAAAAAGGCGGCGGCAGCGTCCGCAACGGTCGTGACAGCAAGGGCAAGCGGCTGGGCGTCAAAGAATTTGGCGGGCAGAACGTCACCGCCGGCAGCATTCTCGTCCGCCAGCGCGGCACCAAGTTTGTCGCGGGTGAAAACGTTGGCGTCGGTCGGGACTGGACGCTTTTCGCGCTGATCAATGGGCAGGTGAAGTTCGACAAGAACGGCAAACGGGTGAACGTCGTCGTTCCCTCCGCCAACCCGGCCGCGGCCGCGAAAAACTGACGCGCCGCGGAAGACAACTTCAGGGCGAGGCCGCGCGCCTCGCCTTTTTTTTGCGCGCGGCCGGTTTTCATCCAGCCCATGTTCATCGACGAAATCCGCATCTTCGCCCGTGCCGGCCACGGCGGCAAAGGCTGTGTCGCCTTTCTGCGCGAAACCTTCCGGCCCAAGGGCGGCCCTTCCGGCGGCAACGGCGGCCGCGGCGGCAACGTCGTGCTGCAGGCGGACCACGATTTGAACAATCTCGTCGCGCAGTATTACACGCCGCGGCTCATTGCGGAAAACGGCCACGCCGGCATGGGCAAAGGCATGGACGGCCACGCCGGAGACGATTTGCTGGTCAAAGTCCCCTGCGGCACGCTGGTCTGGCGGCTGCCAACCGTCCCGGCATCCCCGCCGGAAAACAAGTCGCCAGCGCCGGCACCGTTGCCCGTCAGTGCCAGCCAGCGGCCGGTCTTGCGTGCCAGCGGCGGCGGGCGGGCCATGGAGATTGATTTGTCCGCCGAAGCGGAAGCGCCGTCCACATCCACCGGCGCGGCGAAGGAAGACTTGATCGCTGATCTCACCGGGCACGGCCAGCAATTCATCCTGTGCCGCGGCGGCCGCGGCGGCCTGGGCAACCGCAATTTTGCCACATCCCGCCGCCAGACACCGCGTTTTGCGCAGCCCGGCGAACCGGGTGAGGAGGGCGATTTTCTGCTCGAACTGCGCCTGATTGCCGAGGTTGGCCTCGTCGGCTACCCGAACGCCGGCAAGTCCACGCTGCTGGCTGCCATCTCGCAGGCGCGGCCGAAGATCGCGCCGTATCCGTTCACCACCCTGCACCCGCAGATCGGCATGGTGGAATACCCGGACTGGCACCGGCTCACCGTCTGCGACGTGCCGGGCCTGATTGCCGGCGCCCACCGGAACGTGGGCTTGGGCCACGCCTTCTTGCGCCACATCGAGCGCTGCAAAGTGCTCGTCCTGCTGCTGGACATGGCCGGCACCGACGGCCGGGCGCCGTGGGACGATTACCATCAACTGCTGGACGAACTCGGCCTCTACGACCGCAGGCTGCTGGCGAGGCCGCGTCTGGTGGTGGCCAACAAAATGGACGAACCGGTCGCGGAGGCGAACCTGCGCAAGTTCAAGCGGCGCGTGCCGCGCACGCCCGTGCTGCCCATCGCCGCCGTGTTCGATGAAGGCATCGGACGGTTTCGCACGTTGATTCGCGAGGCCGTGGCGGAGGCCGTCTCGCGTTGAGCGGCGCGGCGTTCAGGGTTTCGCCACGCCGGTGGCATCCCGAAAATGCGTGTTCTCTTTGAACACCAGCGAGGCGGAGTTGACGCAATAACGCAGGCCGGTGGGTTTCGGCCCATCCTCAAAAACATGGCCCAGATGCGCGCCACAGCGGGCGCACATGACTTCCATCCGGCGCATCCCATAGCTCAAATCCAGCCGGGTGACGATGTTTTCCGCGGCCACGGGCGTGAAAAAGCTCGGCCAGCCGGTGCCGGAATTGAACTTGGCTTCGGAGGTGAACAACGGCAGGTCACAGCAGATGCAATAGTAAACGCCGGGCTTGTGGTTATCGTAAAGCGTCCCGCAAAAAGCCGGCTCGGTGCCTTTGCCGCGGGCGATGCGATATTGCTCCGGCGTGAGCTGACACTGCCATTCGGCGTCGGTCTTGATCACCTTCGGGACGGCGGCTGCGGGCAGAAGCCGCCCTTGATCGTCGAGTAATCGCACTTCAATCATGGACGTGGAGGGAGGGTGCATCGCCGCGGAGGCCGGCGCATCGGTGGCCGACACCCGCCCCCCGACAAACGCCGCCAACATCATTCCGCTCACGAGCCAGTTCAGGAAACGCATAAACCGCCTTCATTGCTTAAGCCCCAGATGTTCCAGCTTCGGCGCAATCACGGCGCGGCAGTAAGGATTCCGGTTCTTGTTCAACTGATAGTAATCCTGGTGGTAATTCTCCGCCGGATAAAATTCCCCGGCTTTGACGATTTCCGTCACAATGGGCCGGGGAAACTTTTTCGCCGCCGCCGCCTTCGATTGTTCGGCAACTTTCTGCTGCGCGTCCGTCTCGTAAAAAATGACCGAGCGGTACTGCGTTCCCTCATCCGGGCCTTGACGGTTCAGCGACGTCGGATCGTGCGCCCGCCAGAAAACGTCGAGAATTTGCGCCAGGCTGACCTGCTTGGGGTCGAACACAATGCGGGAAACCTCGGCGTGACCGGTGGCACCGGTGCAGACCTGGCGGTAGGTGGGATTTTTGACCGTGCCGCCCATGTAACCGGACGTCACCGAGAGCACCCCGGAAATTTGCTGGAAGACCGCCTCGGTGCACCAGAAGCAACCGGCCCCGAGCGTGATGACCTCGGCGCCCGGAGGAACTTTCGGCGCCGGCGCCGGCGCCTCCGGATTGCCGCCCGCGGCCTGTCCCGTGAAATTCTCCGTGACCATCACCGTGACCGCCACCGCGGCCAGAACGAACAGGAATTGAATCAGCATTTTCAATTGTGATTATAAGATGTAACCGAATGGCTGGATGTCAAGGCGCTCGTCCGCAAACCGGGTTCTCCCCTGCAGCCGCCGTCAGGAGACCTCGACGGCCGCCAGCTCCATTTCGGTTCCCCGGCGGAGTTCCGCGCTGACGGCATGGCAGCGGGGACACTCGCCGAGGAAATCGTCGCAGGCGAATTCCGCCGCGCAGGCCGCGCACCAGCACACGGCCGGCACGGCTTCAATCTCCAGCGCCGCGCCCTCCGCGGGTGTGCCGCGGCAGGCCAGATCGAAGGCAAACTGCAAGGCCTCCGGCACCACGCCGCTCATGGCGCCGATACGCAGGCGGATGGCATGCACCCGGCCCGCTCCGCGCGAACGCACCGTCTCCAGCGCCATTGCCACGGCGTTCTGGATGAGGCCGACCTCGTGCATCGGCGGGCCGGGCGGCGGATCAGAGCCGTTTCGCGAGTTCCGCGGAACTTGCGGCAAACACCTCCTGGTGCAACGAGCGGCCGTGGGCGTCCATGGTGACGACCACCGGAAAACGCTCGACCTGTAGTTCCCAGATCGCCTCCGGCGAGCCGAACTTGTCCATCAGGTAAACGTTGCGGACGGCGGTGATCTTCTCCGCCAGCACCTGCGCGGCGCCGCCGATGGCGTGCAGGTAAACCGCGCCGCTCGCCTTGCAGGCCGCAAGCGTGCGGTCACCCATGCCGCCCTTGCCGATGACACCGCGCACCCCGAATTTTTCGATGATCCCCGCCTGATACGGTTCTTCGCGAATCGAGGTCGTGGGGCCGGCGGCGACGACTTTCCACTGGCTGGCGGCGTCTTTCAACACCACCGGGCCGCAGTGGTAAATGATGCCGTCGCGCAGGTTCACGCCCGGCGGCAGCTCGCCGCCTTTGGCGAGATATTTGTGGACGGCGTCGCGGCCGGTGAACAGCACGCCGGTGATTTCCACCGCGTCGCCGACTTTCAGCGCGCGGATTTTCTCTTCGGTGAAGGGAGCGGTGAGGTGGATCATGGAGAAATCAGTAAAGCCAGGTTTGGATGCTGCCTTGTTCGTCCAGCATTACGCCCTGCCGGCGGAAGGCCCAGCACATGTAGCTGACGCTGACGAAATACGACGCCGGCACGCGGTTCGCCGCGCGAATCTTCACGCCGAGCAACGTTGTCCTGCCGCCAAATCCCATCGGCCCGATGCCGAGTTCGTTCGCGGTTTTGAGAATGTCCTGCTCCAGCCGGTCAAGTTCCGGAACCGGGTTGCGATCGTCCAGCTTGCGCAACAGTTGGGTCTTGGAAAACTCGTAGCCCGTGGCGCGGTCGCCGCCGATGCAAACGCCCAGCACGCCCGGCCCACAGCCCTTGCCCTGCGCCTGCAGGACGGCGTCGAGAATCACTTTGCGGCAGCCATCAAGATCGCGGTCCGCCTTGAGCTGCTCGGCCGGCAGCGAATATTGCGCGCCGACGTTTTCGCAGCCGCCGCCCTTGAGCACGAGGCGGACCGCGATCTCCGCGGAGCGGTGTTGGTGAAAATGAAACGTGGGCGCGCCGGGACCGACGTTGGTGCCGTCGTTCCTGCCCGTCAGTGAATCCACGGAATTTTGCCGGAGATAGCCCTTTTTCGTCGCCTGGGTCACGGCGGCACGGCCGGCCTCGGCGAAGGCGATTTGATCGTAGCCCACCGGACCGTCCACATAGAACAGCACGCTGCCGGTGTCCTGGCAGATGGGCTGGGACTTCTGCTTCGCCAGCGCGATGTTCTGTTCGATGATTTGGAAGGCCGACTCGGCAATGGTGCCCTGCTTCTCCCGCTCGAGCGCCTGAAGGATGGTGCGCTGCACGTCGTCCGGAATCTCGGCCGACGTGCGCCGGATCAATTCAATCAACGAATCCTGCAAAACATTCATTGCGGAAGCACGCTAATGGCCGGCCGGCGGAGTGTCAATGACGGCGCGCCACAACAAGTGCTCGCCTCGCACCGGCAAATCGCCTAAACCTTTTGCCGTGATGACGGACCAAACTCCAGCCGCACCCCGCGGCGCCGTGTTCGTGGCACCGTTTGCGATCGGCGACCTGCTGCTGCTGGCGGCGGCGTTTCTCATCTTCGACCAGGCCCGGCGGCCGATGACGCCCTACGAAATCGCCGGCTTCGGCGCGTGCGTGGCGCTGGGCGCGTGGCTGGGCGTCTGGCCGTTTGTGCTCCGGCACAAGGCGGAGCTGAGACTTGCGGAAACCGCGACGCTCGCGGACACGCTGGCGCAAATCCAGCAGCTCGAACAGGTGGCCGAACGCATCGGTCACGCCACGGGCCAGTGGCAGACGGCGCACGAACACGCCGCACTGGCAGTCAATGCCGCGCGGGAAATCGCCGACCGCATGACCGCCGAACAAACCAGCTTCCGCGCGTTTCTCGAACAGGCGACCAGCACGGAGCGCAGTCACCTGCGGCTCGAAGTGGACAAACTGCGCCGCGCCGAGGCCGAGTGGCTGCAGGTCGCGGTGCGCCTGTTGGATCATACCTACGCGCTGTTCGTGGCGGCGGTGCATTCTGGTCAGTCGGGGATCATCGAACAAATCGGGCATTTTCAAAACGCCTGCCGCGACGTCGTCCGACGGGTGGGCCTGACGCCTGTGATGGCCGAGCCGGGCGCGCCGTTCGACGCCAAGCTGCACCAGCTTCCCGACGCCAAGACGACGATCCCGGCCGGCGCGCTCGTGGCCGAGACGCTCGCCACCGGTTACGCGTTTCAGGGCCAACTGATCCGGCCGGCGCTCGTGGCGCTGCAACCGCCGGTTCCACCCACTGAAGTCAACCTGGTTCCGTCCCTGCCGGAAGCATCCGTTGCCACAGCGGGTGCGGAACCGGATGGAGCGCCAACGCCGGAGCCAACGGCAATCACGCCAACAACGACGGCGGCGGGAGCCACGTTGAGTGAACCTCCGGCCGGGCAAACTCCCGCGTCGGCGCCAACAATGGAACCGATCGCCGGGGAACCGGAGTCGAACCACGCGTCGTCGCAGGCGAGGCGGGACGACGAACCGCCGCCGCCCGCCGGCCAGCCGCAATTGCCGTTTTGAGCGGGTTTCCCGTCAGCCGCCGGTGGATGCGCTGGCGGCCTGGAGTGCCTTTTCCAGTTCACGGTAGTCCACCTTGCCGGTGCCGAGCTTCGGAATGTCGCGCAGGTATTTCACCTCGCGCGGCACGCAGAGGTTGGGCAGTCCCTTGGCCTTGAGCACGGCGCGAATGTCCTCGAGCTTGACGTTCGAATCGTTGGTGATGGCGACGAGCACCTCACCCTTGTCGTGGTCGGGTTGCGCAACGACGGCAACTTCGCAGCGCAGGCCGTATTTCGCAAACGCGCCCGCCAGCGCGTCCTCCACCGCGGTGAGGCTCACCATTTCACCGCTGATCTTGGCGAAGCGTTTCAGCCGGCCGCGCAGGAACAGAAAACCGTCCTCGTCCACGCTGGCGATGTCGCCGGTGTCATACCAGCCGCCCAGCGCCTGGAAGTGCGCGTTGGCCTCGGCGTTCAAATAGCCGCGCATCACATTCGGTCCGCGCAGGAACAGGCGCCCGGCGTCGGCGACGCCCTCGACGGGCTCCAGTCTCCATTCCATGCCCGGCACCAGGCGGCCCGCTGAGCCGTGGCGCGGCGCCATCGGCGTGTTGGCGCTGACCGCGGGACTGCATTCGGTGACGCCGTAGCCTTCGAGGATGCGCACACCGAAACGCTGCGCCCAAACGCGCGCCGTTTCCTCCTGCACCTTTTCCGCGCCGGCGAACAGATAGCGCAGCGACCGGAAGTCGTAGGATTGCGCCTTGCGGGCATAGCCGTTCAGGAACGTGTTCGTGGCGATGAACACCGTGCAATTGCGGTCGTAAATGAGGTTCGGAATGATGCGGAAGTGCAACGGCGTCGGGTATTGAAACACGTAAAGCCCGCGCACCAGGCCGAGCAATGTGCCGACGGTGAGGCCGAAGCTGTGGAACACCGGCATCGCGTTGAACAACCGGTCGTGGTCGGTGATGTCAATGATCGCAAGCATCTGGCGCATGTTGGCCAGCAGGTTGCGATGCGTAAGCTCGACGCCCTTGGGCATGCCTTCCGAGCCGCTGGTGAAGAGCACCGCGGCCGGCTCATCCGCCGGGCCGCCGGGCCGCAGGCGGCCCCCGATGCCGGCCCGGTGCCGGAGCAACGCAGCGAATTTCGCAAAGCGGGAAATTCCGGTACGGACGTCTTCGAGGAAAATCAACTTGATGCCCGCGTCGGTCAGCGGATCGAGCCTGAGCCGGGTGCGCGAGAGAAAGGCGTTCGACGTGATAATCTGCTTCAAGCCGGCGAGTTGCGCGCAGGCCAGCATCGTCGCCGGGCCGGTGGAAAAATTCAGGATGGCGGGGACCTTGCCGCACGACCACAACGCCAGCAGCAGCACCGGCGCGGCGTTGACATTCGGCAGCAGCACGCCGACGCGATCCGGCCCGTCCGCCAGCCGCGGACCAAGTTGCCCGGCCAGCAGTTCCGCGCTGAGCAACAACCGGCGGTAGGTCAGTTCCTGCATGGTGGCGTCCTGCAAAACCACCTTGTCCGGCGTGGCGCGGGCGGCTTCGAGCACGGCTTCGAGCACGTGCGCCGGGCCGAGCGCCATTTCCGTCTCGAATTGCTGGCGCACCATCTGGTCGCGCAGCCAGTTCGTCAGCCGGCGGCGGGCGCGGGCGACACTGACGTTTTCCAGCTTCGGCGCCGTAAGCACCGGGCTGAAGTGCGCCGACACGCGCGGCCACCAGCGTCGCCAGCCCGGCTGCCGCGACCAGCGCAGGCGGTTTGCGCCGCGGAGATAGCAGGTGATGACGCGGGCGTGGGTCTTGTGCAGCAAAAAGCCGGTGCCATCGTAGAGCTTCATCAACGTGCCGGTGCGGCTGATCTGGCCTTCGGCGAACAGCACCAGCCGGCCGCCGCGTTCCAGCAGCTCGGCCATGTGTTTCGCCGCGTAAGGCGAGGCCGGATCAATCGCGAAGGTGCGCCGGTTGAGCATGATTTTCCGGTGCATCCACGTGTAATTCGCCGCGACGCTGGAGACGACGAATTTCCAGTCGCGCTCCAGCAATGCGCCAAGGAACAGCCAGTCAATCCAGGAAACGTGGTTCGGCACCAGGAGGACGGGGCCGGGCGTGCGCAACACATCGGTGCCGAAGGCGCGAAAGCCGAACAGCCATCGCAGTAAAAGGCGAATGAGGGCAAACATCACGGCGAGGCGGGTTGAAGGTTGGCGGATGAGCAACGCTGCCGGCGGTCACGCCAGTGGAGGAAGAACAGGGCAAAAATGAGAACCGCTGTGGCGGCGACGCAAACGGGCGCCAGGTAACGATCCAACGGCAGGTGTGGCCTTGAAAAACCGAGCCACGACAAGTTGCCGGCCAAGACTTCGCCGGGACCAGGAACCGAGGTATGCACCAGCACGTTACCGTTATCGGCGACAAGCTGTGAAATTCCCGAACTCGCCAGGCGCAGGATCGGCACGCCGTATTCGGCCGAGCGGATGGCCGTCAACCGCGCGGCGAGCTGGTGTTCGTAAACGCCCCACGATTCCAGGTCCATCGTCGGCACGATCAGCGCCCGCGCGTCTTGGCGAATCAAGCGGTCCACCACCCGCGAGTAATTCAGGTCATAGCAAATACAGAGACCAATCTTGCCCCACGGCGAAGCCCAGACATGTTGCCCCGGCGCCGGCAGGCCGTCCTTGAACATCTGGACCGGCACCGCCTTGGCCTGCTGGAACACGACGTTGCCGTTCGTGCCGACGACGTAGGCGGTGTCGTAATAATTACCATTCAGTAGTGGTTCCTTGCCGCCAGCAACCAGCCAGCGGTGATTCTCACGACACCAGGACTTGATGTCGTCCGGCACGGGCACCCCGAAAGCATACTCACTGAGAACAACGAGTTCGGCTTTGGGATGCTCCTTGGCGAGTTGGCGGAGACGATCGAGGATTTCCGTCGGACCGGCGAATTCCATTTGCAGACCGGCGACTGGAATGCGAGTGACTGGGCCGCTACCAGCAAATGTAATTGCCGCATGGACGAACAAAAAACCCGCTAGCAAGCAGTACCCAACCGCAGCAATGATCAAATAACGGATAAATGCAGGCTGCGGATATCGGGGAGATTCTTCGAGCAAAGCAGTCATCGTGGCGGCAACGATCATCACCAGCGCGCCGCAACCATAGACACCCAATTGGGAGAGCAATGGCTCCGAAAGCCACACCGGCAAAACGCTTCCCGCCGTGAACCACGCGAAGCGGAGGTAGTAAAGCTCGCTGCGGAAAAATTCCAAACCAAGCCAGACCACCGGCGCGAGGACTACGGCCCACTTTGTTCCCCAGCGGCGTTGGACGTGATGCAGCACCAGCACAAATGCCGCCAGCCAGAAAGCCAATACCAGCCAGAGCACAATCGCCACCGGCCCGAAAATGCGCCAGAAGAACGCCAGTTGTGGACCGTAAATACCCATCCCCACGGCCAGCGCGGCGTAAAACGCCTTGCGCGGCGTGCTGAGGCGTCGCAACGCGAACAGGCCACCGAGGAAGACCAGCACCAACCAACTCCACGACGCGTACGCAAACGCCAGATGAAACGTCCCCGCGGACAGCGCGGCCACCAGCACCGCTTTGCCCAGCCCGAGCGGCCGCGCTGACTGGCTTGAGACGTTGGCGTTCACAAATCCGGGTCGAGCGATTCGCTGTCGCCCGCCGCGCTTGCCGGCGGCACCTTCAGCACCGTCACCACCAGCGCCAGCACCGCGCTGAGAAAGAGGAAGATGCCCGACGCATCCAGCCCGGCCCGCACGCCGCTGTAAACCATCATGCCGGCGGCGAGCTGACCCAGGTTGTCCACGAAATTCTGCGTCGCGATGGTTTTGCCCAGCTTGCCCTGGTCGGATTCGGATTGCAGCGCCGCGTTGAGCGGAATCAAGAACAAGCCGGCGAGCACGCCCGTGCCAATCAGCATGAACGCCACCTTCCACCGGCCGCCGCCCAGACCGGCGGCGTGAATCCAGGCCTCGAACCGGCCGGCGTGATGCGCGCCGAAGTCCAGCGGCTCGATCTTCAGCAGCCCCGCGCCCGTGAGCAGCTCCACCAGCCCCAGCAGGCCCACGAGCACGGCCATGCTCCAGCCGTAGGGGCGCACGCCCCGCAGGTCGCCCACGCGGTGCAACTGGCCCGCCAGCACCGCACCCACCATCATGCCCAGGCTCAACCACAATCCCAGCAGTGCGATCTGCGTGTTGCTTTGCTGTCGCAACACGTTCAGACCCCAAGGCGGGAAGTTCATCTTGGTCACCGCCGCGCAGACCCAAAACACGCCGGTGCCGCACAGCACGCGGGCCAGGCGCGGGTCGGTGAGCAGGCTGCCGAAATTGGCGAAGAACTCGTCCACGCTCCCGCGCAAATGGACGCGCCGGTGCGTGGGGGTCAAGGTCATGCCGGCGTTCAGCACCACCGCCGCACCATATAGGCCCAGCAAGATGACGTAGCAATGCACCACCGAGAGCCGGTCAATCATCTCGGCGCCGCCGATGAAGCCGGTGAGGATGGCCACCAGCGTCAAAAATTCCAGCGTGCCGTTGGCCTTGACCAGCCGCTCGTGCGACACAATTTCCGGCAGAATGCCGTATTTGGCCGGGGAATACATGCAACCACCGATGCCGACGATAAGATAACCGATTCCCTGCCAGTAGCCACCATGCCAGACGCCCACCAGCGCAATCGCGGTGCCCAGCACCTTCAGCAGGTTGCCGCCCAACAGCCAGCGCGACTTGGCGAACCGGTCGTTCAAATAGCCGGCCAGCGGGGCAAAGACGACATAGGGAATGAACAGCAGGCTGGTATAGACCGCGCTCGCCGCACCCAACTGGCTGTGCGAGATCAGTCCGGCCCGCTGCTGGAACGTCAGTTGGCCCAGAATCACGGCGAGAATGGCATTGTCGCCGAAGGCGCCGAGGAACTGGCTGGCCAAAAGGAGCGGATAATTGCGATTCGCGCTCATGAAAACCCGGGGCGAAGTATCGCGCAGCGAACCCGCCCCGGTGCAAGCCCAAACGTCACCCACGCGCCGGCGCCCGCCAACCCGGAACTTCCGTTTGCGTTCCGGTCACGGCTTGCTAGCTTCGCCGCCGTCACAGGATGCGAACCTCACGGTCATGGGCTGGACGATCCGCTGGCGCCCGCGCGCCACGGACGAAGGCTCGCTCGCCGTTTTCAACGCTGGCCGCGCCAGCCTTCCCCCTCGCCTGATCCCATGTCCCGCTTCCGCCCCGGCGCCGCCCGCAATTTCTTCACCGCATTCACGGACCTCCGCCGGCTGCCGCGCGGCTTCTGGTTCAGCGTCGGCGCCTTTGTCGTGGATTCCAGCGCCTACTTCGGCGTGCTGACGTTGATGACGCTTTACCTGTCCACGGACCTCGGCTGGGGCGATGAACGGGCCGGCATCACCGTTTCGATTTTCACCATGCTGGTGACACTGTTCATGCTCGGCGTGGGCAGCGTGGCGGAGTCGTTCGGCTTGCGCCGGGCGATTTTGTTCGGGCTGCTGGCCGCCACGCTGGGCCGCGCGCTTTACAGCCTGGCGCCGGCATTGCACCACGGCGCCGGCGTGGTGGTGCTGGTGCTGGGCTCGCTCGTAATTGTCGCCATGGCCGAGGCCATCCTGCAGCCGGTCTGCTATTCGGGCGTGAAGCAATACACCGACGCGAAAACCAGTTCCATGGGCTACGGCCTGATTTACGCCGTGATGAACCTTGGCATCGTCGGCGTGGCCGCGTTGTCCTCATGGGCGCGGCCGGCGGTGAACGACCTGCAACGCGGCGTCGCCGGCCAGCACGCGGGCGAAGCTTTGTTGCGTCCGCTGGCAAAGGCCACTGGCAGCGGTGTGCAGGCGGTGAACTGGCTGTGCGTGGGCGTCACGGCGCTCACGCTCCTCGCCTTCGCGCTGTTGATGACCCGCCGGGCCGAGGCGGCGAAACTCCGGCCAGACCGGGTTGAATCGCCCGCCGCCGGCGCCGGCGTTCCCCTCGCCGCGCGCTTGCGGACCTATTTCGCCGAAGGCCCGTTCCGCAACCGGCGCTTCATTTTCTTCATTTTCATGCTGCTGCCGGTGCGGACGCTCTTCGCCCACCAATGGTTGACCATGCCGTCCTACATTCTCCGCGCCTACGACCAGGCCGTGGCGAACCACATGGAATGGCTGGTGAACTGGATCAACCCGGCGATCATCTTCCTCGGCGTGCCCATCACCACCGCGCTGACGCGGCACGTGAACGTTTACAAGATGATGGTCATCGGCTCGCTGGTTTCGGCGGTGCCGACGTTTCTGCTCTGTTTCGGTCCCAGCCTTTCGCTGCTCATCACCTACTTCGTCCTGTTCTCGATCGGCGAGGCGCTGTGGTCGGCGCGTTTCCTCGAATACGCCTCCGAGCTGGCGCCGCCGGGCCGCATCGCCCAATACATGGGTCTGGCCCAAATCCCGTGGCTGCTGGCCAAGGGCACGACCGGCTTCTATTCCGGCTTCATGCTCGAAAAATTCTGTCCGGCCGACACGCCGGCGCTTCAGCTTCACACCGGGACCATGTGGTTCGTTTACGGCTGCATCGCGATGCTGTCGCCCCTCGGCCTCTGGCTGGCGCGCGACTGGGTGATGGCCGGCCTGCATCACAAACCGGCACCCGCGCCCGCGGCCGGTGAACCCGTGGCGGGCTGAGTATGCGTTTCCGGCCTGTGCCAATCGTTGCCAGACAAAGCGTCGCCACGGCGCTGTGGCTGCTGTGCCTTTCGGTCTTGGCGGCCGAACAACGCGTCGAACTGCGTCCCGCCGCCGCGAGCATGGGGCGTTTTCAGGTGCTCGAATTCCAAATCGTCGCGCCCGGCGATTACACCAACCCGTTCGACCCGGACGAGGTGGACCTGACCGTCCAAATCACGCCGCCACATGGTGCGGCGATCACGCTGCCCGCTTTCTGGAGCCAGCCTTACGCACGGCAACGGCTGACCCGCGACGGTCGCGTGCAGGACTGGATGTATCCGACAGGCCAACCGGGCTGGCAGGCGCGCTTCGCGCCGATGGAAACCGGCCGTTACCAGGCCGTGGCAGTTCTGCGCGACCACACGGGCACGGTGTCGTCATCGCCGGTGAGCTTCGAGGCGACGCCTTCTGCAAATCACGGTTTTCTCCGTGCCAGCCGACGCGATCCACGATTTCTCGAGTTCTCGACCGGCGAGCCGTTTTTCGCCCTCGGACAGAACCTTGCGTTCATCGGCAGCGGCCAATACGTGACGCTCTCCAAGGCCGAGGCAATCTTCGGCCGGCTCGCCGCGAATGGCGCGAATTACCTGCGCATCTGGACCGGCTGCGACGACTGGGCGCTGGGCATCGAAACGCGCCAAAGCGTGTGGGGCCGTTCCTGGGACTGGCATCCGCCGATCGTGCCGATGCCCGACGGCGGCGCCGCGGCCCGCCGCTGTTTGCGGCTGGCGGCCGGTGCGTCGCTCGACGTCAACCTGCCACAACCGCTGGCACTGAAGCCCGCCACGCGCTACGTCGTCACGGGCTTGATCCGCACAGAAACCAACACGGTCGCGCGCCTGGAAATTGCCTCCGTTGGCCCGGCGGAGTTGAAATCTGCGCCGCTCAAGTGGACCGAATTTCGCCGGGAATTTACCACCGGCGCCGACGAGCACTGGCTGCCGGCGATGCGTTTTCGCGCCGACGGTGGCACCGCCTGGCTCGCGGACCTTTCGCTCAAGGAAGCTGCCGGCGGACCGGAGTTGCTGGCGGAAGCCGACGTGAATCGGCCGGAGCGCGGTTCTTACAATCTGCTCGATGGTTTCATGCTCGACCAGTTGCTGGACGCCGCCGAATCGCGCGGCCTTGAACTCCAGCTTTGCCTGCTCCAGCGCGACCTTTACATGGATGCGCTCAAGGACCCGGCGAGCGCGGAATACGACCGCGCCATTGCCGACGCGAAGAAGTTCCTGCGTTACGCGGTCGCCCGCTGGGGCGCTTACACGAGCGTCGCGGCCTGGGAATATTGGAACGAGATGAACCCCGGCCTGCCCACGGACCGGTTTTACCACGAACTGGGCGATTACCTCGAACACGCCGACCCCTATCATCACCTGCGCACCACGAGCACCTGGGGACCGTCGGCGAAGGACTGTCACCATCCCCAGCTCGATCTCGCAGACGCGCATTTTTACCTGCGGCCGTCGGATGCCACTCGCCTGCGGGACGAAGTGGATGCGGTTTTGGAACGCACGCGCTGGCTGCGCGAACAGGCGCCGAACAAGCCCGCGCACCTCGGCGAGTTCGGCATTGCCGACGAGAAATGGCAGCTTCGCAGCGCGCAACAACAAAGCGCCGACCTGCGGGACATCCACAACGCGCTCTGGGCTTCCGCGCTGTCTGGCGCCTCCGGCACCGCGCAGCCGTGGTGGTGGGAACGGCTCGACGAACACAATGTTTACCCGCTTTACCGGCCGCTGAGCGCCTTCGTTGCTGATGTGCCGTGGACCAGCGGCGACGTTCAGCCGGCGGCGCTCGAAACGACCGGCGAAAGCCTGCAAGCCGCGGGCCTGCGGACGCGCGACCGCGCCTGGCTCTGGCTGTTCGATCATGCCGCCGCGTGGCAACATGTCGTGGTTGAACACCGCCCGCCGGCGGAAGTCCGCGGGGCGGCGTTGCGGCTCAAGGATTGGCCGCCGGGTACATTTCACATCCAATGGTGCGACACGCACACGGGCAACGTCGTATCCGAGGAAACCGGCGTCGCCACCAGCGGCACGCTGCGCCTGCCGGCGCCGGCGTTCACCGGCGACATCGCGTGCCGGGTGTTTGCGGAACCGCCCAAGTGAGGGGAATGGTGCGCGCTGCAGGGCTCGAACCTGCGACCCCTTCCGTGTGAAGGAAGTGCTCTACCACTGAGCTAAGCGCGCCGCCGCGCGTTACCGTAGGGAAGCCGCCGGACATTTCAACCAAAAATCCACAGGAGCTGCGGCCGGGATTTGCCGGCAGAAATCGCCACCGGGAAACTTGTCCGCCGGGCGGCCCCGGAATGGCGGCACTTTTGCTTCAAACCGACGGCAGCGTGAACCGGAAGGTGGCGCCCTGCCCCGGCGCGCCTTCCACGCGCACCTCGCCGCCATGCGTCTGGACGATGTGTTTGACGATCGCCAGTCCCAAACCCGTGCCGCCCTGCTCGCGCGAGCGGGCCTTGTCCACGCGGTAGAACCGCTCGAAGATGCGGTCCTGCGCCGCCGGCGGAATGCCGGCGCCGTCATTGTGAACCCATAGGGCAACCTGTCCGTCGCCGGCGGTGCCGCCCCCCAGGGTCACGACAGTGCCGGCGGCGCCGTATTTGATGGCGTTGTCCACGAGGTTGAAGAGCACCTGCTGCACGCGGTCGGCATCGGCGCGGGCCGACAGCCCGGCGGGAACCTGGTTGGCGAACGTGATTTGCCGGACGGCGGCGCGGGCGGCGAGATCCTCCGCCACGCGACCGGCGAGCGGGCGCAGCTCGACGGCATGGAGGTTGAGCGCCACCTGGCCCGATTCGAGCTGGGAAATCGTCAGCAGGTCCTCGATCAAATACGTCAGCCGGTCGGTGTGTTTGGCGATGGTTTGCAGGAACCGCGACGCGACGGCGGGGTCGTTCTTGGCGCCGTCAATCAAGGTTTCCACGTAGCCCTTGATGAGCGAGAGCGGGGTGCGGAGTTCATGGCTGACGTTGGCGACAAATTCCTGGCGCGTGTTCTCAAGCTGCTTGAGCCGGGTCAGGTCATGGAAGACGAGAATCATCCCTTGCGGCCGGCCGGCGGCATCGAGGATGGCGGCGGCGTTGACCTGCAGGCACCGGCGGTCCAGGCCGGGCACCACGAGTTCGTGGCCCAGCACCTGGCCGAGCGCCCGGACGCGGTTGATCAGCTCCGGAAGTTCCTTGAGCCGCACGGCCTCGAGCACGGTGCGGCCGCAGATGTCGTGGTTGACGCCGAACAGGCGCTCGAAGGCGCGGTTGGCAAGCTGGATGCGGCCGCCGGTGTCCAGCAGGAGCACGCCCTCGCCCATGCTGTTGAAGATGGTTTCGCGCTGGGCCTTCGCCTCGACGGCCGTGCGGGCCTGGGCCTCGCGAAGCGTCGTGTTCTCAGCGCGCTTCTCGTTCAGCGTGCGGGACAGTTCCCGACGGTGCGAGGCTTCGCGCAACCACAGGCCGAGAAACACCACCGCCGCGGCCAGGGCGACGAAAGCGACGGACGTCATGGTGCGGCGGAACCGGGCCTACGCCTCGACAAAGCGGTAGCCCACGCCGCGCACCGTGTCGAGGAACCGCGCGGCCCGGCCCAGTTTCTCGCGCAGGCGGCGCATGTGGGTGTCCACCGTGCGCGTGTCGATGAGGTTGTCGTATTGCCAGACATCGCGCAGCAACTGCTCGCGCGACTGCACACGGCCGCGGCGCTGGGCGAGGACGGTGAGCAGTTTGAACTCCGTCGCGGTCAGGTCCACGGACCGGCCGTTGACGCTGACGGCGTGCCGCGGCACGTCAATGAGCAGGTCGCCCACCTGCACGCGGTCGGCGGCCTCCTCCGGCTCGGTCCGGCGGCGGAGGAGATTCTTGACGCGCAGCACGAGTTCGCGCGGGCTGAACGGCTTGGTCACATAATCGTCGGCGCCGAGTTCAAGCCCGAGCACCCGGTCCAGCTCGGCGGCCTTGGCGGTGAGCATGATGATCGGGACGGCGGAGGTCGCCGGGTCACGGCGGAGGATTTTACAGACTTCAAGGCCGTCCACCTCGGGCAGCATGAGGTCGAGCAGAATCAAATCGGGCGCGAACGAACGCGCCTTTTTCAAGGCTTCCTCGCCATCGCCGGCGGTCACCACGTCGAAGCCGGCACCCTTCAGGTTGAATTCAACCAGTTCGACGGCATCCGGCTCATCGTCCACGACCAGGATTTTCGATTTCATCCGGGCTTTGGTTATCACGCACGGATGCTGGAACAACGACGGCCAGGTTACAAGTGCGTTACGTCTTGCTGGCGGCGGGGGCGCCGGCGGGCAGCGGTGCGGAACCTGTGGCCGGAGTCCGCGCGCGGAAGCTGGCCCAGTATTGATCGGGCAGCAGGCCGAGGCCGATCAGCGCCAGTTGGGTGGCGATGAAGACCATCAGCCAGATGAACGCGGATTCCATGAACCCGTAGGAGTGCAGCCCGACGCCGAGCATGTTCACACCGAACCACGAAAAGCTGGTTACGATGTTGCCGAAGAGAGCGAGATTCATCATTCCCCGTTCCCGCACCAGGCCGCCCCAGCGCGCGTGCAAAATGATCGCATTCCACAACACGATGAGCAGCGCGCCGTTTTCCTTCGGATCCCAGCCCCAGAACCGCCCCCACGACTGGTCCGCCCAGATCCCGCCGAGGATCGTGCCCGTGAAACTGAACAGCGTGGCGAAACACACGATGCCGTAAACCATCCGCGTCAGCGTGCGCGCCGTCGTCGCCGTCAGCGACCGCGTGAAGAAGCCGCGCAGGACATACACCATGGCGAGGAAGCCGGCGACGAACGTCGCCGAGTAGCCCAGCGTCACCGTGATGACGTGCGTGGCAAGCCAGAAATTCGTGTCCAGCACCGCGCGCAACATTCCCATCGTGTCCTCGCCGTCCAGCGAGAGGTTGTGCGCGATGATCTGCGTGAGGAAGCCGATGGCCGAGGCCATGACGAGGCCGATGCTGTCGCGGTAAACCCGCTCCAGAATCAGGCCCAGCAAGACCGCGCCCCAGCCGACGAACACAGCCGATGAGTAAAGATTCGTCACCGGCGGCCGGCCTTCCAGCACCATGCGGAAAACCACCCCGGCCGTATGCACGGCAAACGCCAGCGCCAGCAGATAAAACCCGGTCCGGTTCAGCAACCGAAACCAGCCGAACCAGGAGCCGCAGCCGAGCAGAAACACCAGCAGATACAGCGTCGTGCTCTTGATGAAGGGACTCCAGCAGTTGAAGACGAACTCACGGTCGCCCTTCCGCAATTCCGGCGTGAACTTCCCCGCCAGCAGGGCGCGGTAGCTCGCGACCGCCTGGTTGAATTCAGCCGGCTTGTTCTGCCGGTAGGCGGAGACCATGGTGGCGTAATCCATCACGGCGGGCGGCACCTGGCCGGTCTGCAACGCCGTGAGCAGCGCCGAGCCGATGTTCATCCAGTCGTCGCGCCGCATTCCCGGATGCGTGGGCGGGATGACCAGCGGGTAGGCTTCGTCGGCCAGCGCCTGGTAGCGTTGCACCAATCCCGCCAGGCGCCGCAGCGCTGCCTCGTCGAACGGCTTTTTCTTGTCGCGCAGGCCGGCCGCCTCCATGCCCGGCGCGAGCGCCTCCTGAAATGCGGCCACCTCGGCGTGAAAATCGTCCGCGCTTTCCGGACGCAAACTGTTTTTCAGCCGCTGATAAACGATCAGGCCGCTGCCCAGCTTGAGCACGGCCTTGTCAAACGTGCTCCGCGCCGCGGCATCCACGCTGTCGGCGTGGCGGGCCTGCTTGTCAATCTCGGCGAGCTGCGGTTCGAGGTCGGCGTAGCTGACATCCATGCTCCCCGTCGGCGGCAGCCGCAGCAATCCGCGCAGTTCGGGATGATCCACGCGAAAAATGGGCAGCTTGTCCGCGAGCTCCGGCTTCATCGTGACCTCCAACAGCCAGTCCGTCGGGGACAGGCTGCCGCCATGCGGCAGGGCGACCGATTGTTTGCCGCGGATGATCAACAGGGAATTCCGCGCGACCGAATCCAGCGGCTGCAGTCGGCCCTTCAACAGCACCGGCAGCCGGGCAAAGCCGTCGGTGTCAAACGCGCCGGAGTTGCGCGGCGGCCACAACGCCGCCACCACCCACCACGCGCAGGCGGCGACGACAAGCCAGGGAATGATCCGGGTTGAAACAGGCGTCTTCATGGTTCAAGCCTCACTGGGTTTCCGGCGTTTCACAAAGCCGATCAGATGGATCAAGAACTGCACCAGCAGCCCGACGAAGATCAGCGCACAAGAAAGATACGGCGTCAGCCAGCCGGGGTTGCGCACCACCTGGAGGGTGGAGGTGTGCTCCGGGGATTCCGCCGCCATCTGGTATTGATAAAACGTCAGCCCGCCGTAGCGCAGCGGGTTGTTCATCCGGATCACCACCTCGCGGTCCTCGCCGGTGTCGGGCCGGCGCAGCCGCACGCGGCTGGAGAAATTCTTGGGAATGTCCGTGCCGGCATAGACATCGTGGCGCGGTTCGAGGAGCGTCAGGCTGAACGGCTGTTCGTAGCGCGCCGGCCGGAGGGCGATCGTGTAGTTGTGATTGTCGAAGACAAACGGCTGTCGCGCGCCCAGCATCGCCGACACCAGCCATGTGCCCAGCGGACCGCGCGGACCAATCAACTCCACCACGGCACCGGGCAGACTGCGGTCGTCCATGCCGGTGGCGGGCGGCTCGGTCAGCACATGCAACGCCGCGCCGACGCCCTGCGTCGCCGTCACCGGCACCGAGCCGGGCACCGCGTTGGTGAACAACCGGCAGTTCGGCCAGTAGTTGATCACCTTCACCGTGAACGGCAGCGCCGGGTGCCGGATTTCGCCGCCGTTCGCCAGCATTTTCTCCGGGATGGCGACCACCTGGTCGTTCTTCGCATCGGTGGTGTCGGTGATGGCCAGCTCGTTCAGACGCATGTCCTCGGAGTAGTTTTTGGTCTGGCCCTTGGCCAGCAGCATCGTGCTTTCCCGCTGGAGCAGGTCGGTGGCGAGCTGGCCGAGGAGCAGCAGAATCAATCCGAAATGAATCATCAGCAGGCCGGTCTTGTTCCACCGCAGGCCGAACCGCTTGAAATGGGCGAACAAAAGATTGACCAGCAACACGCCGCCGACCAGATACCCGCCCGGCAACACCGGAATGCTCCACCCGGTGTGGGGAACCGGCCAGCGGACAAACAGGCTGCGGAAGTAATTCGCCTGCACCGCGTAGATGCCCTGGTCCACCTGCGCCATCGTGCCCGCAAACACCAGCACGATGGCAAAGGCGAGGCAAACCACCGTCAGCCGCAGCGACGCGAGAAACCTAACGGTGCGGTCAAGGAGCATACTTCACGCTTTGGACAAACTGAACGAAGGCTTCCTTCGCGCGGCCGGCCGCAGCGTCGTCACCGCTCAATTTGTAAAACCAGGTGCTGCCGCCGTGGGGCACCGCCGCCGCGATCAACCGGCGTTTTTGATCCGGGTTCGCCAGGTCCACCAGAATGGCCCCGGCGTCCGCACCGGCAACCGGGCTGGTCAACTTGGGCAGTTCGGCGTCAGTCACCGGCGGCAAACCGATCTGGCCACGCCAGCGGTTCACGTTCGCCAGCGTGCCGCCCGCGCTGCCCGGCAGGCTCACCACCGTGATCTCCGCCTGCGCACCTTCCGCGCCGGTGGTGAATCTCGCCAACTGCATCGGACCGGGCGCCTCCGCCTGCCAGCCGGCCGGCACGTCCCAGACGGGCTTGCCCGCGGCCTCTGCCGCGGGCGCGGCGGCGGGCGCCGGCACGCCGGGCGCCACCTCGTTTCCGTTGTCCGTCAACGGCGGGTGCCCCGGTGGCAGATCCGACGCCGCAGCCGCCGTGGCCTCGAAGGTGACGTCCTTCAAAAACCCGACAAACGCCGGCTTCTGCCGGGCCACCAGCTTATCGTCGCCGGTCATTTTGAAAAACCAGGCCGTGCCCTCGCGATGCAACACGGCAGCGAGCAGGCGCGTCGTTTTCGTTTCTCCGGGCGGCGTGCCGGCGATGTCGAACAGGAGCGCCTTGTCGCCAGCGATGGACACCGCCTCGGACGCCTTTGCCATCTCCTCCTGGCTGATCGGCGGCAGCCCCACCTGGCCGCGCCAGCGATTCACGTTGTCCAGGTCGCTGCCACCCATCCCCACCAGCGGGATGATGCTCACGTCGGCCTTCTGCCCGTCGGCGCCGGTGACGGCAAACGAGCCGACGCGCATTGCGCTGGCCGGCTGTTCCTGCCAGCCGGCGGGCAGTTTCCAGTGGACGGCGGCCGGCGCGGATTCCTCCGCTGCTGCGGCCATGGCGGGCGGGGCACTGTCGCTTTTCGGCGCACGGTAGGCGCGGACTTCACTGCGGTTGCAGCCAGTGACGGACAGCAGCGCCAGCCCCACCGCCAGCGACGCCACCGCCCGCAGGCGCTGTCGTTCATTCAAATACACAACTTATGATTAGGACACGGCGCGGATTTTGGCAACTCATTGTGCAATTACGGTGTAGTTGTCCGGCGCCGCGGTCTGCCTTTCCGTTTGCTAAACGGGCCGTTCTTTGGCAATGAGTTTCGCCGATATGAGTAAATTCGCCCTTGCCGCCGCCGGCGTCGCCCTGGTCATGGTGTCCGGTTTCTGGACATCGGCCGCCGCCGCGGCAGACGCGCCGGCCGGGGTGCCGCTGGTGGCCTGGCACTTCGCCGGCACCGAGGCGCTGCGCGGCGACACCAACGCGACCCGCCTGCGCGACATTCTGGCCCAGGCGTCGTCACGAACCTTGATTGACGCCTCGCTGGACAAACTTGCCGCGACGCCGGCCATGTTGTTCCCCACGCATCTGGCGGTTTCCAATCCGGCGCCCGCGACCCTGCTCCGGCCGCTGTTGGACGACCTGCTCCAGGTTGAATCCTGGGTGGCGTTGCGCGGCAACGACGCTGAAGTGACCGAACTGGCCCTGGCCGCGCGGCTCGATGCGGCCGCCTCCGCGCGTTGGGAAACGAACTGGCAGGCTTTGATGGCGGCGTTTGGCGCGACCAAGTCCGCCGCGTGGCACGGTCCGGCCGGCCGTGGCCGGGAAGCGGACTGGAACGCGGGCGCGGCCGTGTCGCACTTTTCCCGGAAGGGCGACTGGACGTTTGCCAGCCTTGGCCGCGCACCCTTGACCGCGGAGGCTGAACTCGCCAAGCGGGCCGGTTCGACTCCGCGGTCCGCCGGGAGCTGGCTGGACCTGGAGGCGAACCTGCCGGCGCTCGCGAAATTGTTTGCCGTGCCGGTGACGCCGGACTGCCCGCGGCTGCGGTTGAGCGTGGGGGGCAAGGGCGCCAACGTGCGCTCGACCGCGCGGTTCAACTTCGCCGGCGATCTCAACCTGAAGCTGGACCCGTGGCGCATCCCGACCAACACGATTTCCGATCCGATCATCAGTTTCACCGCGGTGCGCGGTCTGGGCGCGTGGCTGGCGGACCAGCCAACCGTCCGTGAGCTTGGCATGCCGGCGCCGAACCAGGTGTTCGGCTGGGGACTTGCGCAGGTGCCCTTCGAGACGTTTCTCGCGTGGGCCTGGCCCGGGGCGAGCAACGCCCTGCCGGCCGTGGCCGGGCGCCTGCCCACCCTGGCCACCAACTGGTTCCCGCGCATCCACGCGGGCCGGGTTGGCTACGAGACGAATTACCATCGCCTCGCCTGGACCGGCCTGCCGATCCTGGTGCCATTTCTGCGGCCGGCGGACCCGCCGGATGAGGACTTCGTTCTGGCCGGCGTCTTTCCCATCATCGCCAAGCACCAGCCGCCGCCGCCGGAGCTGTTCGACCAGTTGAACAGTTCGTCGAACCTGGTGTATTACGACTGGGAAATCACCCAGCACCGCCTGAACGACTGGCGCAATCTGACCGCAATGCGCCGGATGCTCTCGAACTACCTGCCTCCGGCCACCAACAGCCCCGCGGTGCGCTGGCCCCAGGACACCAACGTGACCCGCTTCCTCGGCAATTCCGTGACGACGGTGTCCGTGGCCGCGCCGCGCGAACTGGAAGCCGTCCGGACTTCCTCCGCGGGCCTGACCGGCTTCGAACTGGTGTTGCTGCTGCGCTGGCTCGACGATCCGGCGTTCCCGAAATTGACCGAGCCGCCGTCGGTGTTTTCACTTCCTCATCCGAAGGGCAAAAGCCGGCCGCCGGCCGCCGCGGCCAGAACCCTCCGCCCGGTTCCGCCGCCGCCAATGCCCGCGGTGAAACCCCAATCGCCGTGACCTGATTATGCTGAAACTAGGTGTCAATATTGACCACGTCGCCACCCTCCGCGAGGCACGCTATCGCGGCCGTGGATTCGGCGAACCCGATCCCATCGAGGCCGCCCGCATGTGCGAAGCCGCCGGCGCGCACGGCGTCACCGCCCATCTCCGCGAGGATCGGCGGCACATTCAGGATCGCGACATCCGCAAGCTGCGCGAGATCGTCACCACGCGGCTGAACCTGGAAATGGCCAACGCGCCGGAAATCGTCACCCTCGCGCTGGAGCTGAAGCCGGACATCGTTTGCATGGTGCCCGAACGACGGCAGGAGGTGACCACCGAGGGCGGCCTCGACGTGGCGGCCCATCTGCTGGCGCTCGCCACCACGCGCCAGCGGCTGAACGACGCCGGCATCGAAGTGAGTTTCTTCATTGCGCCGGACGCGGCCCAGGTGGAAGCCGCGGCGAAGGCCGGCGCGCAATTCATCGAATTGCACACGGGGGCGCTCGCGGAACATTTTTCCGAGCCGGCCCAGCGCGAAGGCGAGCTGGCCCGCCTCGCCGCGGCGGCCCGACAGGCGCACGAACTGGGGCTGCGCGTCAACGCCGGCCACGGACTGAACTACGGCAACCTGCCCTTCCTCCGCCACGTGCCGCACCTGGTGGAGTTGAACATCGGCCACAGCATCGTCAGCCGCGCGGTGGCCGTCGGCCTGCCGGCGGCCGTCAAGGAGATGCTCGAGTTGATGCAGGACTACCAAGGCTGACTGGATGATCCTCGGCGTCGGCATTGACCTCATCGAGGTGGAGCGCATCCGCGCCTCGCACGAACGGTTCGGCGAGCGTTTTCTGAACCGGATTCTCCGGCCGGCCGAGATCGCCTACTGCCTGGCGTTCAGCCAGCCGGCGCCGCACCTGGCGGCACGATTTGCGGCGAAAGAGGCGATCTCGAAAGCCTTCGGCACCGGCATTGGCGCGGAACTTGGCTGGCTCGACATGGAGGTGGGGCGGCGCGAATCGGGCCAGCCTTTCGTCATCCTCCACGACCGCGGGCTGGACCTGCTCGCGCGCCGCGGCGGCGGGCAAATTCAACTCAGCCTCAGCCATACGCAGCAGCACGCCTGCGCGGTAGCCCTGCTGGAGAGCGCCGTTTAGGTCGCCCAGTCAACACGCCGCGAGGCCAAAACCGGCGGGAAGACCTCCGAGCGGAGACCAGACTCGCGATTCCATCAAACCAGGAGAATCAGGTTCCCACCCAGCGCCATTCATCTGGCTGAGGGCGGTCAACTGCCATTCGTCCAGGTCAACACCAGTTTACCGCCGGAGAATTTCACGCTGCTCACCTGCAGCGACACGCAGCCGTTGAGACGGTAGAATTGCGGTTTGGCGGGCATGGGCACGGTGATCGTCTGCGCGGTGGCGTTCACCACGGCGCCGGTCACCGTCATGAACGGTCCGGTCACGGTATCCGCCGCCTCCAGCGCCGGCGCCGGTTGCTGGCCGTCATGCGCCGCGATCACGCTGCGGATCCACGCCAGCCGGTCAAAAATCCGCGTGGCGTAAAACGCCGAGGGCTGGGCGGTGGCGACCAGCTTCCAGACGTTCGTGTCCACTTCATCGTAAAGACCGCTGGCATCGAACAACGCCGCGAAAAAGCCGGGGCCGTTGGCGACGTAATTGTAAGGCCCGTCCACGGCGAAATTGATGCCGGCCAGCCGCCAGCCGGAGTTGTTGATGAACACCGCGCCGCCGGAGTCGCCGCTGCCGAGCGCGGCCGCGTTGGCGCCGCCGTTGCGGTCGAACGGCGCCACGAGCAGCCGTGCCGTGCCGATGCCGCCCGTGGACAGTGCGGTGATCTTGTTCACGCCCCACCGGAGGCGGTCGTCCGCCGCGCCCCAATGCCAGCCGCGCACGGCGGCCGTGCCGTTGTTGGTGATCGTCACCTCGCTGCCGCGCGTCACCCCGCGCCCGAAGACCACGCAGGCGCGGTAGATTTCATCGCCCGTCTGGTAAAGCGGCGCAAAGCTGGGAAACGTGCCGCACACCTGCCAGATCACGAGATCGCTGTTCGTGTCCGCAAACCGGGCCACCGTCCGGTAATCCGTGCCGGCGAACGAGAAGGTGTTGCCCGTCACGCCGCCGACGTGCTGCGCGGTGATGAACAGGTTGGTGCCGATGGACGTGCCGCAAAAGCCGTGCCAGTAACCCTGCCATTGCCAGCCGCTGTTCGTCAGGCTGCCGGTGGGGGCCGTGGTGTTGTAGTTTGCGTCGCCACTCGCGTAGAAAATCATCGCCGCCAGGCGGACCGCGCCGCCGAGCAACGCCAGCGCCAGCGCCAACCGGAGAGTCCTCATGGCGGCGATCCTGCCACGGCGGCGCGCGGGATTCAATCCCGCGTTCCCCGGCGGAACGCGCCGGCACCGGCGGCCGCTCAGCCGCGCAGCTCGCGCAACCCCGCGACGCAGCGCGCGTTTTCGGCGGGCGTGCCAATGGAGACGCGCACCCATTCCGGCAACTGGTAGCCGCCCATCGGCCGGACGATGACCCCGCGCCGTTGCAGTTCGGCGAAAATGCGCGCGCCGTCGCCGACCTTCACGAGCAGGAAATTGCCGGCGGACGGAATGAATTCGAGCTTCAATTCGCGGCACGCCTGCTCGAAGAAGCGCAGGCCGGCGGTGTTGTTCGCCCGCGTTTTGCGCGTGTGCTCGGCGTCGTCCAGCGCCGCCAGCGCGGCCGTCTGGGCGAGCGCGTTGATGTTGAACGGCTCGCGGACCTTCTCCAGCGCGGCGACGAGCGCGGGGTGGCCGATGCCGTAGCCGAGCCGCAGCCCCGCCAGGCCGTAAATCTTGGAAAACGTCCGGGTGAGGAGCAGGTTGGGCCGGCGGCCCTCGCGCACCAACGGCACCAGGTCGGGCGGCTGTTCGAGGAATTCGAGATAGGCCTCGTCCATCACCAGCAGGACGTGCGGCGGCAGGCCGTTGATGAACCGCAGCACGGCGCGCGGCGAGGCCAGCGTGCCGGTGGGGTTGTTGGGATTGGCGACGAACACGATCCGCGTCCGGGGCGTGACCGCCCGCAGCATCGCCGGCAGGTCGTGGCCGAAACGCTTCGCCGGCACGGTCACCAACTGCCCGCCGAACAGCGCGGTGACGATCGGATACACGGCGAAGCAATACTGCGAAACCAGCACCTCGTCGCCCGGCTGGATCAGCGCGTGGCCGGCGAATTCGAGCACCTCGTTGGAGCCGTTGCCGAGGATCAGGTGCTCCGGCGTCACGGCGAGTTTCTCGGCCAGTTTGCGCTTCAGGTAAAAGGCGTTGCCATCGGGGTAAAGGTGGAGTTGCGGCAGCGCGGTGCGCATCGCGGCGATGGCTTTCGGCGAGGGGCCGAGCGGGTTTTCGTTCGAGGCCAGCTTGATGATGTCAGCCGTCGGCAGGCCCAGCTCGCGGGCGACTTCGTCAATCGGCCGGCCCGGCTGGTACACCGGCAGACCGGCGAGAAACGGGCTGAACGCCAGCGACGATTCGACGGGGCGGGCGGGTGGTTGGGAGCCGCGGCGCGGCGGGCGGGCGGTGGCTTCGGCAGGTTTGGTTTTCATGGTAATGCAGCGTCCGGGGCGTCATTCCGTCAGCGCCAGGGGCGCCGGCGACTTGACCGCCTTGATGATCTTTCGCACGTCCACGTGCTTGGCGATCAAGTCGCGGATGATCTCGATCTTCCGCGTGTCGGTGGGCCGGGTTTTGATGGTCAGGTCATGCACCTTCGAGGCCACGCGGTAGGTTTCCGCCTTCGAGAGCAGCACGGGAAACGGCATCGCTTCCACCACGCGCATCACGCTTGGCGACGGCCGCTGGCCGCCGGTGAGCAACATGCCCGCCAGCCCCTCGGTACCCTGGCCAAAGAGCGTGGTCGCCGCAGCCATCACGATGTCTTCGCGGTCGCCCGGCGCGATGACGAGGACGCCCTTTTTGAAACAGCACAGCGCCTGGGGCACGCTCATGGCGCCGACCACGACCTCCTCGACGAGGTTCGCCATCTGGTCGCTCTCGTTCAGCGTTTCCGTGCGGAGTTCCTCGTGAATCAACTCCATCGTCGGATGCGACAGGATGTCCAGCAGCGGCAGGACGCCGAGCAGGTCAAGGCCCTTCCGCTCCAGGCCGCGGCGCGCGAAGTCGGCGATGTAATCGAGCTTGTCCGGCAACACCTTGTTCAGGATGACGCCGATCACCTCGACGCCTTCCTTCTCGAAGAGCGCCTGGTTGACGCAGACCTCGTCAATGGGCCGGCCGATGCCGCCCTGGGAGACGATGATGACTTTCGCGTCGAGCAGTTTCGCCACCCGCGCGTTCGAGAGGTCAAACACCGCGCCGACGCCGGCGTGGCCGGAGCCTTCCACCAGCACGAATTCCTTCTCCCACGCCACGCGGTCAAACGCCTGTTGAATCTTCCCGACGAGGATGTCGTAGTTCGAGGACTCCAGGTATTTCCGGGTGAAGTCGGGGTCAATGGCGATCGGACTCATGTCCACCAGCGGGCATTTGAGCTGGTAAACGCGGTCCATGAGGATCGTGTCCTCGTCAATCTTCTGGGCGTCCACGTTCACGAACCGCTGGCCCACGGGCTTGATGTAACCGATGCGCCGGAAATGCGCCTGGAGCGCGGACGCCAGACCCAACGAGGTGGTGGTCTTGCCTTCGTTTTGTCGCGTCGCCGCGATGAAAACGCGTGGAGTGGATGCGTTCATGGACATTACTCGCCCGGCAGTTTCTGGCCGGCGCCGGGATACAGCACCGGATAATCAATCGCCTGCACGCCGACAATCGCGGCCACGCCGAGAATGTCGTGCGCGTTCGACCCGCGGGAAACATCGGCCGCCGGGCGGTCCAGGCCGAGCAAAATCTGGCCGTAGGCGTTGGCCCGGCCGACCAGCCGCACCAGTTTGCTGCCGATGTTGCCGGAATTCAGGTCGGGGAACACCAGCACGTTGGCCCGGCCGGCCACCTGGCTTTCCGGCACCTTGCGCTGGGCGATGTCCGGCACCAGGGCCGCGTCTATTTGCAGCTCGCCGTCAAAATCCGCCTCCAGTCCCTTCTGCGACGCCTTCTGCTGCGCCAGCGCCGTCGCCGCCTGCACCTTGCCGATGCTCGGATGCGTGGCGCTGCCTTTCGTGGAAAACGAGAGCAACGCCACCCGCGGCCGCACATTCAACAGATGCCGCGCCAGGTCCGCCGTCGCCACCGCGATGTCCGCCAGTTGGTCCACCGTCGGGTCCGGAATCACGCCGCAGTCCGCCATGAACAGCACCCCGTCCTCGCCCAGCCGCGAATTCTCCACCTCCATGACCATGCAGCTCGACGCCGTGGTCGTGTGCGGCGCCACCTTGATGATCTGAAACAGCGGACGCAGGACGCTGCCGGTGATCTCGTTCGTGCCGGAAACCAGCCCGTCCGCCTGGTGCATGGCGACCATCATGGCGCCGAAATAATTCGGCTTGAGCATGGCCTCGCGCGCCTCCTTTTCCTGCACGCCCTTCGAGCGGCGCAGCATCAGCAACCGCTCCACGAACGAATCCAGGTCCTCGCTCTCGGCCGGATTGATCACGCGCACGCCTTCCAGCGAAACGTTCAAGCTGGCGGCAACCCGCTTCACCCGGGTGCGGTCGCCCAGCAAAATGGGCGCGCCCAGTCGCAGCGAGTGGAACTGCCGGGCCGCCTGGAGCACGCGCGGCTCCGTGCCTTCCGGAAACACCACGCGCTTGGGGTGTCGCTGCAGTTTCTCAATGATGCTGCCAATGAAACGCATGGCCAGAGGTTAGCGGCCCGTGCCTGATGTGCAAACTGGATTCGACGCCCGGCCGTGGTGGCGCTCAGTTCAACGCCACGCCGCGCCGGATGTAGGTGGGCGTGTCCAGGTCCTCGCCGCGGTGGATGGTCGGCTCGCTCTTGGCGAAGCGGCCCTTCGACACGACCTCCAGCGGCAGCATTTCCTGGCGCAGCCCCGCGCCCTTCTTGCGCCGGCTGCCGGCACCGGCCTGCCGGTTCAACAGGCGCTCGGCCATTTCCGGCGTCAGGTCCGGCGGCGGTGGCACGTAACGTTGCAGCGAACGCGCCGGCACGCTCGCGTCGGCGCCCAACGCCGCCTCGCCGGTCGGAAACTCCGACGCCGGCGGCACCGGTTCCGCCGGCGCGGGCGGGGCTTCGTCCGCCGGCGCGGTTTCCGGATGGCTCCGGCGCGCGGCCACGAGCGTCAGCGACAGCCGGCCGGCAAATTCCGCGTCCACGGCGGCGCCGACGATAAGGTCGGCGTTTTCGCACAGGCGGTTGATCTGCTCCATGACCTGGTTGACTTCCTTTTGCTTGAGGTCGGCGCCGCCAGCGAGGCTGACCAGCACCGCGTCGGCCCCGGCGAGCAACCGACCGCTGTCAAGCATCGGGCTGGCGAGGACTTGTTCGACCACCTCGCGGGCGCGGTTTTCGCCCATCGCTTCCGCGGTGGCAAAACAGCTCTCTGCCTGCCGGCCGCGGACGACGTGGCAGAGATCGGCGAAATCAGCTTTCACCAGGCCGTCGCGCGTGACCAGGCGCCAGAGACCGCGCACGCCGTTGACGAGCATTTCGTTCGTGAACTTGAAGGTTTCCACCAGCGTCGTGTTCTCGTCCATCATCCCCGCCACCTTTTGGTTCGGCAGGCAAATCACGGCATCCGCGGCCTTTTTGAGCTGCTGGAGGGCCTGTTCCGCCTGCTGCTGACGGCGACGGCCCTCGAAGTCGAACGGCAGCGCCGCCAGGGCGAGCACCAGCGCCCCGTTCTCGCGGGCCAGGCGCGCCAGCACCGGCGCGGCGCCCGAGCCGGTGCCCTTGCCCAGGCCGGCAACGACGAGCAGCAAATCCGCCCCGGCGCAAAGTTCCCGCAACGCCGCCGCCTCGGCCTCGGCCGCGGCGCGCGCCATGTCCGGGTCGCCGCCGGCGCCCAGCCCGCGGGTGAGGCTGGCGCCAAGGAGCAACTTGCGCGGCAGCGGCGACACCGCCAGCAGCCGGGCGTCCGTGTGAACGCCGGCGAACGTGAGATCGCTCAGGCCGGCCTGTGCCATGAGCGCCACGGCCTGCAGGCCGGCGCCGCCGACCCCGACGACCTGGACGGCGGGCGTTTTCTTGGGTGCCGGCGCGGCGGCGGGTGAAGGAATCTCGGTTGTCATGCTGCCTCCGGGGAGCGGTTCAATCACGTTGCAAAATCTGGGTAAGGGTGGACTTGACCCGGTTCAGCCAGGGACCGCGCCGGCGATGGCGGTCCTGCTGGAACGAGCCGAACTTGACCAGGCCGATCGCCGCGGCGAACTCCGGCTGGTCGAGCGTGGCGACCATGCCGCTGATGGTCTTGGTGCGGCCGAGGGAAACCGGCAGCCCGAAGACGCGCTCGCCGAGGCGCTGGACGTGCGGGATGCGCGCGCCGCCGCCGCACAGAAACACGCCGGCGCGGAGGTAGTCGAGCAGGCCTGCGTTCTCCACTTCGTCGGCGATGATCTCAAAGATTTCCTCAACGCGCAGCGACATGATGCGGCGGAGGTGTTCAAGGTTCAGGGAGCGTTCGGGCAGTCCGTGATCGTTGTTGAGACTGACAGTCTGGCCCTTCACCGCGGGGTCCACCACCGCGCTGCCGTGCTCGATCTTCAGCGCCTCGGCGCGGCTCATTGAAATTTTCAGGCCGTAGGCGAGGTCGTTGGTGACGTGGTCGCCGCCGACGGCGAGGACGCCGGTGTGCTTGATGATGCCGTCGGCATAGACGACGTATTCGGTCACGCCCGCGCCGAGGTCAATGACCAGCGCGCCCAGCTCCTTTTCCTGCGCGCCGAGCACGGCCAGCGAGGAGGCCATGCCGTTGAAGACAATGTCCTCGACCTCAAGCTGCAAACCCTTGACGGCGCGGATCGGATTTTGCAGCCGGTTGGTGACGCCGTGAACCACATGGACGTCCACCTCCAGATGCGCGCCGAGCATGCCGACCGGGTTGAGAATGCCCTCCTGCCCGTCCACGATGAAATGCTGGCGGACGACGTGGATGACGTGGTTTTCGGCGGGCAGATTGATGGCCTTGGCATTTTTCAAAACGTCCTGCACGTCCTCCTCGGTGATGTCGCGGTCCACGGACGGGATGTTGTGCCGGCCGCGGTTGTTGAAGCCGCGCAGGTGCGCGCCGCTGACGCCGAGGTAAATGCTGCGCACCTCCACGTCCGCCATTTGCTCGGCCTCGGCGAGGGCGTTGCGAATGTCCTCGGCCGCCGTGGTGGCGTCCACGATCTCGCCCTTGCGGACGCCGCGCGAGCGGGCCTGGCCGACGCCGACGATGCCCAGCGTGCCCTCGGGGCTGAGGTTGCCGACCACCGCGCACACTTTCGAGGTGCCGATTTCGAGGCCGGTGATGGTGTTGGGATTGGGGCTAAACATGTTTCTCACGCTGCCTCCGATTGGAGCCGGGTTTGGCGGTTTTGTCCGGCGCCGCCGGCGCGGCCAGATCCTCCACCCAGAGGACCGGACAATTGTTGGTGACCGACAGGTCAAGCGAGGCGATGGTTTTGGAGAGCTTGCGCGCGGCGTCCGTCACGACCCGCCACCGGCGGAGTTCGAAGGCAAAGTCGCCCCGGCCGAACGTCACCTCGCTGCCGTCCGTGGTGGTCACGGCCAAAATCCCCGGCTCGACCAGGTCCACGGTTTCCAGCCGCACCAGCCCGGCCATCGGCGATTGCGCGAACGCCACGAGCAGCTTCAGCGCGTCGCGTGTCGCGCAGTGCGACGGCAGGAATTTGCCGTCGGCCAGGTCTTCGTTCGCGGCGCCGCAAATGACCGGCAACGCGGCGAGCTGCCGCTGCTTCACCTCGGTCAGGGACTGACCGGCCAGGGACGGCATCACCATGCCCTGGGCGTCCACGTAGTGCATGGCGGGCGCCAGCAGGCCGTCCTCCGTCCACACCAGGCCCTGCACCCGCGCCACCGGCCGGCGCTCGTGAATCCGCAGGCGCAGCAGGTGCGGCAGCACGCGCTCCACGGACACCGTTTCAATCTGCGGCACCACGAGCAGGTCGCTCTTCACCCGCTCCAGGTCAATCAACACCAGGTTGTCCCCCTCCGCCACGCCCGCCCACTGGCGCACTTGCGCGGGCGTCACCCAGTCGCCGTCGGTGTCAATCTCGATCGTCTTCAAGGTGAAGAATCGGGTGTCGCGGAGGACCCGCTCGCGGAGCTGGCGCCACGCTTCGCCGGCGAACAGGATCGCCACCGTGGCGACCACCGCCCAGCCCAGCGCGCGGACCAGCATGCGCCGCCGCGCCCGCTTCAGTGGCTCCGCGCGCAACCGCACGTCGAGCACGTCCGTCCGCTCGAACCGCCGTTTTCTGGATT
The DNA here is from genome assembly GCA_021780105.1 of bacterium. Classification (GTDB taxonomy): domain Bacteria; phylum Verrucomicrobiota; class Verrucomicrobiia; order Limisphaerales; family J093; genus JAJXZJ01. The sequence goes on along the minus strand of JAJXZJ010000060.1, from coordinate 96,076 downwards.
TGCGTTGGCCAAACGCCATGTTGTTTTCAAATCCGCCGCGCCCCGCCGGGGTGCCGGAGCGCCAGTTCGACCATCTTCTCGCACAAGCCGGCAAAGCCCAGGCCCGCCGCCGCCGCCGCCTTCGGCAGCAGGCTCAATTCCGTCATGCCCGGCAGCGTGTTCACCTCCAGCACCACCGGCGAGCCGTCCGGCCGCACCATCACGTCCACCCGCGCGTAATCGCGCCCGTCCACCGCGCAAAACGCCCCCAGCGCCGCGGCCTGCACGCGCGCCGTCGTGGCCGCGTCGAAGGGCGCCGGCACCAGATATTCCGTGGCGCCGGTCGTGTATTTGTTGTGGTAGTCGTAAGCGCCCTGGTGCGGCCGCACCTCAACGACCGGCAGCGCACGGTCTTCCAAAATACCCACCGTGGTTTCGCGCCCAGAAATCCGCTCTTCCATCAGCACTTCCGTGTCGAACCGCAGCGCGTCGCGCAACGCCGCCGCCAACGCGGCCGGCTCGTTCACGAAGTGCAGCCCCACGCTGGAACCCTGCCGCACGGGCTTCAACACCACCGGCGGCTGCCAGCCGGCCGGCCACTCCGTCACGGGCGCCCGCAACACCGTGAACCGCGCCGTCGGCACGCCGGCCGCCCGACAGCGGTCCTTCGTGGCGGCCTTGTCGAACGCAATGCGGCTGGCCTCGGCGCCGCAGCCCGTGTAGGGCACGCCCAGCGCGTCGAGTTGCCGCTGCACCGTGCCGTCCTCGCCGTAGGTTCCGTGCAGCGCCAGAAACACCGCGTCCGTGCCCGCGGGCAACGACCATCCGCCGTTCGCCGCGGGATCGAGGCTCGCCACGTCATGTCCCAGGCCCGCGAGCGCCCTGGCCACGGCCGCGCCCGAGCGCAGCGACACCTCCCGCTCCGCGGACGGCCCGCCCGCCATCACCGTGATCTTCCATTTCTGCGCCATCGTCAAAAACTCGTTGCCGCCGACGGATCTCAATCCTCGCCGACGATTTCCACTTCCGTCTCCAACTCGATTCCCCGCTCCGACCGCACCCGCTCGCGAATCCGCGTGATCAGCGCCAGCACGTCGCCGGCCGTCGCGCCGCCTTCGTTCACGATGAAGTTCGCGTGAACGTCGGAAACCATCGCGCCGCCGACCCGCGCGCCTTTCAAGCCGAGCTGGTCAATAAGCCTGCCCGCCGGCATCGCCGCCGGGTTTTTGAACATACACCCGGCGCTGGGCTGCGGCGGCTGGCTCTCCCATCGCTTCCGGTTGAACGTTTCCATCGTCTGCCGGATCGCCGCCTCGTCGGCCGGCCGGCCGCGGAACACCGCCTCCAGCGCGACGTGATCCGTGAACAACGGGCAACCACGATAGCGTGCCGGCAACGCCGCCGCCGGCCGCTCGTGAACCGCACCATCCGGCGCCATGAACCGCACCCGTTCCAGCACCTCGAAGGTCCAGGCGTTCATCGCGCCGGCGTTCATGCGCAACGCGCCGCCCACGCTGCCGGGAATGCCTTCCAGAAATTCCAACCCGCCCAGCCCGTGCCGGCGCGCCTCGACCGCCACGGTTTTCAACCGCGCGCCCGCACCGGCGGCCAGCGTCGTGCCGTTGACTGCGACACGGGCAAACGACGCCTGCGCCAGACAAATGACGACCCCGCGAAAACCGCCGTCGCGCACGAGCAGGTTCGATCCCCGGCCGAGCAACAACCACCGCAAACCACGCTCGCGGCAAAACGCCAGCCCCGCGGCGAGATCGGCCTCGTCCGCCGGTTCCACGTAAACATCCGCCGGGCCGCCCACCCGCAAGGTCGTGCGGCCGGCCAACGGTTCGTCCGCCCGCACGACCGACGCCGCGGACAGCCGCGCCGCCAGTTCCCCCGCGGGAGCGGCCTTGGCTCGATGGGACAGCGCGGCGATCATGGCGGGATGATTTTCGCCGCGGCCTTGACGCCCGTTGGCGCGATGACCGGCTTGCGGTCGGACCTTGGCGTTGTCGTCTGCGCCGGGAGCGGCGGCAGCGCGCGCAGAATGAACTCGGCCACCGCGTCGGCGGCGTCGCGCGCATACCAGCGGCGCAAGGCCACGCGCAACGCCTGGCGGAACGGCTCGTCGTTCAGCAGATGGCGGATTTCCCACAACAGCTTCGGCGGCGCGGCCTCCGCCTCCGTCAACAGGCGGGCCGCGCCCGTGGCCACAAAGGCCCGCGCGTTGTGAAGCTGGTGGTTGTCCGCCGCGGCCGGAAAGGGAATCAGGATGGCGGGCACGCGCACGGCAGCCTGCTCGGCGAGCGAGGACGCGCCGGCGCGGCTGACCGCGAGCGTGGCGGCGCCGAAAGCCAGTTCCATTTCCGTCAAAAACGGCTGCACCAGCGCGCGGCAACCCGCCGCGGCATAAGCCGCACGCACTTGGTCGGCGTCGCGCGGACCGGTGAGGTGAATGTATTGCAGCATCGGCTCCGCGGCCACGAGCGCCGGCAGCGCGGCGAGCACGGCCTGGTTGATGCCGCGCGCCCCCTGGCTGCCGCCGGTGACCAGCAGCACCGGCCGGTGCGGATGCAGACCCAGCGCGGCGCGGCAGGACTCGGCGTCGAGCGGCTGGAACTGCGGGCGGACCGGCATGCCGGTGATGCGCACGTTCGGGTGCCAGAGCCGGCCGGCGGCTTCGGGAAAATAGACAAACGCCTTGTCCACGACATGCGCGAGCCAGCGGTTCGCGCGGCCGGGAACGGCGTTGGCTTCGTGCAGAAAACGCGCGGCGCGGAAGTGCCGGCCCGCCAGCACCGGCGCCACGCTCGTGAAGCCGCCCATTGCCAGCACGGCGGCGGGCGGACGCGGACGGAACAGGGCGCGCGCCTGCCGGTAGGAGTCGAGCAACCCGTGGAAGAAGGCGACCCAACGGCCGCGTTCGCACGCCACCGCCTGCAGGGTGGCCACGCTCATGCCGACGGCGGATTTCACCGCCTGCTGGTCCACTTCCTTCGAGGACACCAGCAACAGCACGTCGCAGCCGCGGGCGGTCAGCGATTCCGCCACCGCGAGGCCGGGGAACAAGTGTCCGCCGGTACCGCCACACGCGATGGCGACGAGAGGAGCTTGCGGGACTGCGGCCATCACGCCAGGCGGGTTATCGGGACGTTTTCGAGCGGCACCGGTTCGACGCCGGTTTCCGGCGTTTCCTGTCCGGCGCGCGCCACGCTGACCAGCACGCCCGCGCAGACCAGCATCATCATCAAGTTGGAACCGCCGTAGCTGATGAACGGCAGGGCGATGCCCTTGTTCGGGACGGCGCCGGAGACGACAGCAATGTTCAACAACGCCTGCAAGCTGATGAGAAAGGTGATCCCGGTGGCCAGCAACCGGCCAAAGGCATCCGGCGCCCGCCAGGCAATGGTGAGGCCGCAGAGGAACAACAGGCTGAACGTGGCGATGACCGCCACGGCGCCGGCGTAGCCAAATTCCTCGCCGATGATCGCGAAAATGAAGTCCGTCTGTTTCTCCGGCACGAGCCGCTTTTGCGTGCTTTGGTTCAAGCCTTTGCCGGTCAGGCCGCCCGAACCGAGGGCGATTTGCGCCTGCCAGGCCTGGTAGCCGACCGCGTCCTTGGTTTCCTCCAGGTGCCGCCAACTGTAGTAACGATCAAACCGGACCGGGTTGTGCCAGAGCAACACCCCCACCCCGATGCCGCCCAAAACCACCGGCACCGCCAGATAATGCCAACGCACTCCCGCCACCAACAGCATGACGCTGCTCACCGCGGCCAGCAACAGCGCCGTGCCCCAGTCGGGTTCCAGAAAAATCAGCAGCATCGTCAGGCCAATCACCGCGCCCGGCGTCAAGATGCCGTGCCGGAAGGACGCCATCGCCCGCTGATAATAGCTGCCGTAATGCGCGACGAACACAATCAGCGCCAGCTTCGCAAAATCCGAAGGTTGAAACTGAAAACCCGCCAGCCGGAACCAGCGCCGCGCGCCGTTGACCCGGACGCCCAGATGCGGAATGAGCACCAGCACAAGCATCACCGCGGCCGCGACGAGGAACCACGGTGACAGCCGCCGGAACATCCGGTGGTCCAGCGCCGCCATGCCCGTGGCCAGCGCCAGACCCAGCGCAGCCGCAATCAACTGCCGGTTCACCAGCCGGCCGCTGGCATCCACCGGGCTGAGGCTGTAAAGCATCACAATCCCCAGCGCCAGCAGTGCCAGCACGCAGACAACAAGCAAGGTCGTGATCGCTTTCATGGCAGCAGGACGGCTGGCCGGGCAGACCGCCCGGCCGGACCGCGCCCCGAATTGAGGAACTCCGGAGCGCGTGATCCGGCCGGCGGAACGTCGGCCGTCAGCGGATCGGCGGCAAATTGGTGTTCTCGACCGGCGGGGGAACCGGATTGGCGGCGGGCGCCGGCGCGGTGGTCTCCGCAGTCACGGGAGCCGCCGTCTTCGCGCCCGGAATCTTCAGTTTCTGACCGGCGTTGATGCGGTCGGACTTCAGGCCGTTGGCCTGGCGGATGGCCTTGACCGTGACGCCATATTTGTGGGCGATGCGGGTCAGGTTTTCGCCGGGCTTGACCTCGTGAACTGTCGCTGAGACACCGGCTTCCGCGGGAGCCGCGGTGGTCGCTGCCTCCGTTGCGGCGGCCCCAGTGGTCGCCCCCTTGCCGCCCGCGGGAATGTGAATGGTCTGATCCACCTTCAACTTGCGCGGCTCCAGACCGGGGTTGGCCTGCATGAGCGCGTCAAGCGAAACACCGTGCGCCTTGGCAATCTTGGCCGGGGTGTCGCCTTTCTTGACCTTGTAATCAGTTCCCTCCGGCGCCGGCGCCGCCGGAATCTCGTTGGCCGGTGCCGCCGGGATGGCGGCGTCAATATTCGAGGCCGGCGCGGCCCAGTTGCTGGGCGCGTTGCTGGGCCAAAGGTTGGGGGCCGCCGGAGGATTTGTGACCGCCGGTGCCGCCGCGTAAGGCGAGCCATTGAGCGGCGGCAGCTCATTGGTCGGCACGGTGTTGGTGGGCAGGCTGGCGAGACTGGTTTCGGGGGTTTTCTTGCAGCCTTGCAGCAGCAGGCCGCCGAAGAACACCGCGTGCAGCGCGATGATCGTGATGACCGCGATGCGGACATTGGATTTTCCCTTGGATGCCTGCGAGAGCGGGCTCAGCGGGGAGAGCGGACTGGGAGTATTCATGATGACGTGGTGGTTAGGACGTTGAGGTAGTTTTGGTGTATCGTTTCGCCCCGGCGTTTTCCCTCAAAAAACGCCCGGGCAAATCGTCTTGTCTATTGTTACGCGCCGGGCAGCGACCGTGAAAAGAGAGGCTGCGGCCCCCGGACATGGGGCCAAAATCGTCAAGCCTGCCAACGGTGACCGGCGTCAGGCGTTCTCCGGTTCGGCGGCACACGTCGCCCGGTTGCCGGAAATCAGGAAGCGTCTCTCGACACGCAGTCGCCGGCGGCGGCAAGGTTCCCGCGCCGGCGGCCTTCTCTGCCGCTGCAACTGGGTCCGCTTCTAACAACGAACCGCGCCCGCTGCAAGGAGTAAACGGCCGCGCCTTGCCGCGCGCCGGGCGGCACCGGCCCGGGGCGGAAACAGATGCATCTTGGCGGGCGGTCATAAGGGGCAAATTCCGGTTGTTCAGCGCAGCTTCAACGTGGCCAGCGCCACCACGGCGCACAGGACGCACAGGATGTAAAAACGGGTCACAATCTTAGATTCATACCAACCCTTCAGCTCAAAGTGCAGGTGCAGCGGCGTACGCAAAAAAATCCGTTTTTCCACATGGTGGAACCGCCGGTAAAACTTGAAACAGGACACCTGGATCATCACCGACACCGCCTCGACCACAAACACGCCGCCCGCGATGAGCAGCACAAAGGGCTGGTGGACGAGCACCGCGATGATGCCGAGCACGCCGCCCAAGGCCAGCGAGCCGGTGTCCCCCATGAACACCTCCGCCGGGTGGCAGTTGAACCACAGAAAGCCCAGCGACGCACCGAAAATGGCCGCGCAGACCACGGTCAATTCGCCGGCGCCCGGCACCGACGGCACCTGCAGGTAAGCGGCCAGCCGCGCGTTGCCGGCGATGTAGGTGAACACCAGGAACACCGCGGTCACGATCAGTGTGCAGCCGATGGCCAGCCCGTCGAGACCGTCGGTCAGGTTCACGGCATTCGAGCTGCCCACGATCGTCAGCACCGTCAGCACGACGCCGGCGGTGGTGGCCCCCGTCAACACGGGAAATTTGTAAAACGGCACCATGACGTCCGTGATCAGGCGGTTGGTTTCCGGCACCCACCAGAGGTAAACCGCGATGAACAATGCCAGCAGACCCTGCACCCAAAGCTTGACCCGGCCGTGTAATCCTTTCCCGGTCTGAAGCGCCAGCTTCGCGTAATCGTCATAAAAACCCAGCCCGGCCAGCCCGACCAGCGAAACCAGCGTCAACACGACGAGCGCATTCCACTGCGCCCAGAGCAGCGCCGTCGCGTCAATCACCGCCACGATCAACAGCCCGCCCATGATCGGCGTGCCGCGCTTGTCAACGATGCGGCTCCGCAGGTCGCCGTTGGCGTTGGCCAGATCGCGGTAATTCTGGCCGAATTTCAACCGCTTGAGCCAGCGGATGAATCCCGGTCCCAGCCACAGGCTCAGCAGCAAGGCCATGACGGCCGCCGCCGCCGCCCGGAACGTGATGTAACGAAACACGCGCAGGGGCGACAACGCGGCCGCCCACTCGGTGCCCTCCGCAACCTGCAGCAAATGTTGGCTCAGATAAAAAAACATGCCTGCTCACCCGGCGTTTGTGTCACCGGCGTTCAAATAGTCCATCACGCGTTCCAGCCGCGCCGACCGCGAGGCCTTCACCAAAATCAAGTCTCCTGCGCGCGCTTGTCGCGCCAACGCAGACGCCGCCGCCACCGCGTCCGCGAATTCCGTCGCCGCCAGCCCGGCCCGCCGCGCCGCGCCCGCCAACACCGGCGCCATGGTGCCGACCGCCAGCAACTCGCTCACGCCGTGCGCGGCGGCCTGCGCACCGATCTCCTCGTGCGCCGCCTGGCTGTGCCGGCCGAGTTCGCCCATGTCGCCCAGCACGGCAATCCGCCGCCCGGCGCACGGCAGGTCGCGCAACACCGCCAGCGCGGCCAGCGTCGAATCCGCGTTGGCGTTGTAACAATCGGCCAGCACGCCGATGCCGCGGACGTTCTGCCATTCGAGCCGCAACGGCGCGGGCGCACACCCGGCGAGGCCGCGTTGCAGCTCCGTTCGACTCAATCCGAATTCCGCGCCGACGGCGAGCGCCAGCAGCGCGTTCGCAACCTGGTGCCGGCCGAGCAACTGCAACCGATATTCGCCGGAGAATCCGGCGCGGGCGGCGGCAACGCGGAAGGTCGTGCCGGCGGGTTCCACCCGGCACGCTTCGGCCCGCCACGCGCAGCCGGTCCCCCACCCCACGCGGACGACGGCGGCGCGACTGCGGGCGACGACGGCTTCGATCTGTGGACTGTCAGCGTTCACAAACAATTTGCCGTCCGGCGGCAACGCCTCCGCCAGCGCGCCTTCTTCGGCGACGACGCCGGCGAAGTCGCCAAAATGTTCCAGGTGTTCGCGGCCGAGGCTGGTCAACACGCCAAAACGCGGCTGGATCATCCGCAGCAGCGGCGCCAGCTCGCCGGGATGATTCGTGCCCGCCTCCAGCACGGCCGCCGCGTGCGTCCGCTCCAGTTTGAGCAGCGTGAGCGGCACGCCGATGTCGTTGTTGAAACTGGCCTCGCTGGCGAGCGTGGCCAACCGCTGGCCGAGCACCGCGGCGAGCAGTTCCTTGGTGGTGGTCTTGCCGTTCGAGCCGGTCACGGCGACCAGCGGAAGGGTGAATTTTTGCCGATACTGCGCCGCCAGTTCGCCCAGCGCGCGACGGCTGTCGGACACGGCCACGATCGGATGGTCCGGCAACGGGTCGGGCAACCGGGCGGCCTCGGCAAGGATGCCGGCGGCGCCGCAGCTTGCCGCGACGCCGATGAACTGATGCCCGTCAAACCGCTCGCCACGCAAGGCGACAAACAGGTCGCCCGCCCGCGCCGTCCGCGAATCGGTGGTGACACGCCGCACGCACCGTTCGGGCGCGCCGCGCAACAGGCGGCCCGCGCAGCTTTGCGCCACTTCCTGGAGGGTGAGCGGTTCCATCACGGCCATCATCCTTACCCGCCCGTCCGGCGGGCGAAGCCGAGGTTTTCCAGCGTTTCGCGGACGTAAACCCGGTCGTCAAACGGGACGACCGTGTCTTCAAATTCCTGGTAGGTTTCATGGCCCTTGCCGGCGATGAGCACGGTGTCGCCGGGCTGGGCCGCACGCAGCAGCTCGTCAATCGCCCGCCGGCGGTCGAGTTCAATCCGGCAGCCGTCCGCGCGGACCGCGCGATAGCCCGTTTCGATTTGCGCGGCGATTTCCTCCGGCGCTTCGCGGCGTGGATTGTCATTCGTGATCACCGTCACGTCGGCCAGTTCGGCGGCAACGCGGCCCATGCGGGCGCGTTTGGCGGTGTCACGGCTGCCGCCGCAGCCGAAGGCCAGCAACAGCCGGCCGGCGGTGGTTTCGCGCAGGGTTTGCAGGACCAGACGCAACGCCGCTTCAGTGTGCGCGTAGTCCACGAACACGGCGAAAGGCTGGCCCTGGGCGATGCTTTCGAGCCGGCCGGGAACCGGCTGCATCGCGTTGAGCGCGGCGCGCATGGTCGCCGGCGGAAGTTGCAGAAAAAACCCGGCGCCGGTGGCGGCCAGGGCATTATAGACGTTGTGCCGGCCGATGAGCGGCAGCAGACAGTCGAAGCTGCCGGCCGGCCCTTCGATGGTCATGCGCGTGCCCTGGCGGACGGCGGCGACGTGGTGGGCGCGGACGCGCGCGGCATCGCCCAGGCCGTAGGTGAGTTGCACCTCGGCGGCGGTCTCGCGCGCCAGCCGGGCGCCATAGGCGTCGTCTATGTTGATCACCGCACCGCCACGTTTGGTCCCGGCCTGGATCGTCTGAAACAGCCGTTTTTTTGCCTGAAAGTAATCCTCCAGCAAAGCGTGGTAGTCGAGGTGGTCCTCAGTGAGGTTGGTGAAGATGCCGAGGTCGAACTCCACGCCGCAAACACGCCGCTGGTCCAGGGCGTGCGAACTGACTTCCATCACGCAGGTCTGGCAGCCGGCCCGGATCATGGCCGCGAGCATCTGCTGGATTTCGAGCGCCTCGGGCGTCGTGCGTTGCGCGGGCATGACCCGGTCGCCGATCTCGTGGCGGATGGTTGAGATCAACCCGGGGCGCGCACCTGCGGCCTCCAACATGGCGCGGAGCATGAAGGCGACGCAGGTTTTGCCGTTGGTGCCGGTGACGCCGATCACTTTCAGCTTCCGGCTCGGGTGACCGTAGAATTCGGCGGCGACCAGGGCCAGGGCCTCGCGGGTGTCCGCCACCTTGATCTTCGTGGCCCGGCGCGACACGAAACCGTTGCGCTGGCAGACCACCGCCACGGCACCGCGCTCGATGGCGCTGGCGATGAAATCGTGGCCGTCGGTGTTCAGTCCGGGAATGGCGAAGAACACCATGCCGGGCGTGACCCGCCGCGAATCATACGCCAGGCCGACGACGTCGCGGTCGAGCGGACCTTCAATCGTCAGCGTGGGCAGATGGGAAACCAGGTCGCGGAGTTGCATGGGCGTTAGCGTCGGGCCAGGGCGGCAGACGACGGCGGGTGGGTCGTGGCGTAAGCCCGGCGGTTGGCGAGTTCGGGCGGAGGCTCGGGCCGCGGCTTGGGGGCGGTTTCGGGATTGAGTCCGGGCTGGAGATCGGGCGCGATGCGCAGATACCCGGCGGCGCGCTCGGCAATCGCCTTGAACGCCGGCGCCGCCACCGTGCCGCCGTAATGGGCGATGTGGACATCCGGCCGGTCCACCCCGACCAGAATGCACAGCTCGGGATTGTCGGCCGGGAAGAAGCCGATGAACGACGAGTAATACACCGACGGACCGTAAACGCCGTTCACCGTCTGCTGCGCGGTGCCGGTCTTGCCGCCCACCGTGTAATAATCCAACTGCGCCGCCTTGCCGGTGCCTTCGTCCGAGGCGACGGATTTCAGCGCGCGCACCAGTTCCCTGGCGGCCGGTTCGCTGACCACGCGGTGCAGCACCATCGGCGCGGCCCGACGAATGACGTGACCCTGATCGTCCTCCAGCCGCTGGACGATGAGCGGTTGCATGAGCAAGCCACCGTTGGCGATGGCCGACATGGCCATCACCATTTGCAGCGGCGTGGTCATGATGGACTGGCCCATCGGCACGCGGGTGATGGTCCGGCCGTCCCAACTGCGCGGGTGGGCGATCCGGCCGCGGGACTCGTCCGGCAGAGGAATGCCCGTGTAAAGTCCGAAGCCGAAATTGGTCACCGTGTTGTAAAGCCGGGTTGCTCCGAGCCGCAACGCGGCCTTGGCGGTGCCGATGTTGGAAGACTTGGCCACGACGTCCTCGAAGGTCAGCGTCCCGTAACCGTGGGCGTCTCTGAGCCGGTATTGGCTCCAGTAGCCATTCTCGCAAAACACGGTTTCCCCCAGCGAAATCTTCCCGTCGTTCAGCGCCGTGGCGATGGTGACAATCTTGAACGTGGACCCCGGTTCGTAGGCGTCCGAGATGATGTGGTTGTCAAAGGAGGCGGCCACGTTCGTGCCGGGCTGGTTCGGGTCGAACGTGGGCAGGTTGGCCAGCGCCAGGATTTCCCCGGTTTTCGGCCGCACGACGATGGCGCACACACTCTCCGGTTTGAACCTGGCCATCACTTTGGCCAGTTCCTCCTCGACAATGGCCTGAACTCCTGCGTCGAGGGTCAGCACCACGTTCAAGCCGCGCCGCGCCGCAATGTCCTCGTTGCGCGAGCGCCAGCCCGGCAGACCGTTCAACACCTTGTCGAACGTCTTCTCGATGCCGCCCTGCCCGTGCATTTCGTAAACCCGGCCGTGATCGGTCTGCGCTTCGCTGCTGGAGACAAAGCCCAGCACGTGCGCGGCGAGCGACTGGCTGGGATACCGGCGCAACGGGTCATCCACGCCGAAAATCGCCCGCGTCCGCAGGGCGTTCTGGGCCAGCCCGAGCGCGCTGTCGGAGCGTCTTGGCTTGGGTCCCAGGTCGAGGCCGGCCATCGCGTTGGTGATCTGCCGCCATTGATCCAACGGCACTTGATGCTTCAGCAGCACAAAGGCATTGGTCGCCAGCCGGCCGGTGGAATTGGTGCGCAGCTTCGGCGCGAGGCGCTGGTATAAATCGGCGGCGTCCATTTGCAGCAAAGGCGCCAGCAGCCGCGCCACCTGCGCGCGCTGGGTGTAAATCAACGATGGATCGGCGCAAACGGTCTTCGCCGGCACCGTGATGGCCAGCGGCGTGCCGCGGGCGTCCAGAATGTCACCCCGGCTGGCAACGCGGGCGATGGCCCGCTGCGCGTTGCCCAGGGAGAGCCGGCCCCACTGCCCGTGGTCCCGCACCTGAATCTGTGAGAGCCAGACCGCCAGGCCGGTAAACGCCAGGACCACCAGGATTCCCAAGAATCCCAGCCACCGACTTGGCGCGCCCTTGATCATGCTGTTTGCGTTGTTGGCCGGCGTCCGGCTTTCGGCCGGCCGTCGCGTTGCTGTTCTTCCGTTCCGCCGACCCCGATTCACCTGGCCCGCACCAGGAACCGCGGCGGGTTTGTCCGCGCCGCGCCCGCGTTGGACGTCGGTTCCGGCAGCCGCAAGATTTGATCCGGTTGCGGCATCTGCAGGCCGAGATTGCGGCGCTCCGCATTCGTCACGACCGCTTCGTAGGTCCGCAACTTGGCGATTTCGTTATCAAGCTCAGCCGACAACTGCCGCAGCCGCTGCGACTCCGTCTGCTGGACGAAAATCTCCCGCTCCAGGACGGCGTTCCGGTTCTGGTGCCAGACGTAGCCGACACCCGCGGCGGCCAACGCGCTGCAAATGACCAGCACCGCGAGCACCTGCCCGGGCCGGACCACGCTGCCGCCTGATTTTCGTTTTCGCGCCATGACCTGATTTTGCCGCTAAATCTTTTCGAGCACCCGCAACTGGGCGCTGCGCGCCCGCGGATTCGCCGCCAGTTCGTCCGCGCCCGGCCGGACCGGCTGCCGGAACACCCACCGCGCCCGCGGCGCCCGCGGCCGCCGGAATTCCGGCCGGTCCACCGCGCCGGAGAATTCGTAGTCCCGGACCAACGCCCGCCCAAACTGTTTCACCAAACGATCCTCGCCGGAATGAAACGATATGACCGCCAGCCGGCCGGCCGGCTTCAAAACCGTCCACGACGCCTGCAACCCGCGCTCCAGCGCACCCAACTCGTCGTTCACTGCCATGCGCAACGCCTGGAACACGCGCGTGGCCGGGTGCGTCGCCCGGCCATGCCGCAGCACCAACCGCTCGATCAGACCGGCCAGTTGCCGCGTCGTCTGAAACGGACGATTTTGCCGTTCCTCGACGATGGCGCGTGCCAGCCGGCGCGATTGCGGCTCGTCGCCCAGTTCCCAGAACATCCGCGCCAGTTCGTCCGCGCCGGTCTCGTTCACCAACTGCGCCGCGGTCAACGTCGCCGCCGGATCGAACCGCATGTCCAGCGGGCCGTCGTGCTGGAGACTGAAGCCGCGGTCCGGCTGATCCAACTGCGGCGAACTGACTCCCAAGTCCATTGCCACGCCGTCGAGACTGCCGGCCGGCAGCCAGTTCGCCAGTTCGGCAAAACTTCCCTGCCGTAATTCAAACCGGCCGGCGAACGCCGCCAGCACCTTCGCCGCCGCCGCCAGGGCGGCCGGGTCGCGATCACAGCCAAAGAGCCACCCGTCGGGCGCGCTCGCCCGTAAAATCGCCGCCGCGTGCCCGGCGCCGCCGAGCGTTCCATCCGCAAAACGACCACCCGCCCGCGGCTGGAGGGCCGCCACCAACTCGTCCCGCAGGACGGTGCGATGAGTGTATTCCGGCACAGCCCATGACCTCAGGCCTTTGCCCGTTCCGAACGCAGCCAGCGCCAGTTCCACCACTTCCACTTCGGCGGGTTCGCCTTGGCGCTCCACACCAGGGCGCGTTGCAGCGCGGCTGATTCCCGTCCCGACTGCCGAGCGACCAGTTCGAGGTCCGCGTCGCACAAATCGTTGCGAACCACTTTGACGCCTTCCAGGGAAAGCTCACCCTGCCGGGGATCCGCGACGCGCCGGCCCCACGCCGGCAATTCAGGATCGGCCGTCCGCGGGCCCTCGCCGACCAGCGCGGTCGCCCGGCTGACGGGATTCGCCAGCACCTGTTCCACGCCGACGCCTTCCCAACTCGCGTCCGCCGGCAGCGTCAGTTGCGCCGGCCGGCGGAATGAACCGGGACGCGTGACCGCGGACGCGATCCGCAGGGCGCCATCCTGGACGCCGAAGTGCGGCAGCAGTCCATCTCGCAACCGCATGGGCGCTGGTTTGTTTTTTACACCGCCGAAAGAACGGCTCACCGTGAGCAATCCGATCAGGCTCATAGCATCAAGGATTCGAGTTTTTCCGCCGGAATGGGTTCAGCTTGCGCTTCGGCGGCGTCATGCTTCGCCGCATCCCAAATCTCAAACTTGTCGAGCCGGCCAACCAGCGTCGCCTCCTTGCCGATCCCGGCACTGAGGCACAGCTTTTCGCCCAGACAAAACCGGCCGACCTTGTCCATCTTCATCAACACGGTGGAACCGGCCAGCTTGCGCTCGACCTTGGCGGCGGCGGCATTGGTCAGGGACGAGTTGGTTTTAAGCCGCTCGACCATCACCTGCCAGCGTTGCGGAGGCAGCACCAGGAGATACTCCGGCTTGGACAGCGGCCAGGGAATCACCGCAAACACCGTGTTCTGATCCTCGGGGCGCCAGACACTCGGGAGCATCACCCGCAAACTGGGGTCCAAACCGTGTTTGAAACAACCGGTGTAAAGCCCCGTTTCGCTGGTGGCAACGGCTGACATTTGGCGTTGTTTGCCTGCTTAATCCGTAACAACCCTTTTTATACCGTTTCATACCTATTACTGTCAATGGAGAAATACCGGACTGGAAGGCTTAAAATGTTGCCCTTTAAGTGCTCGGCCGCTTATCTTGGTGACGCTTCGTCGTTTGGCTGCGTGAAGCAGTTCAGGAATCGGCGCAAGTCGCGTTCGATGGGAAGCCAGCCTCTTGGGCCGCATGGCGGTCGGGGGGGCCAACTTGACAGGTCGGGGGGCGTCCCTATAGTTCCGCACGATGTCAAATGATGAACGGTCGGCGGTGAGTGAGGAGCCGCCATTGTCCACCCGGCTTGATTTCCTGAAGCGATTCGAGCCGGCCGGGCGCGGTTTTTGGGCCAACGTCCCCGAAAAAGAATGGCAGGATTGGCACTGGCAGTTGAAGCACCGCATCACGACGCTGGAGCAACTGGAGCGCTTGCTGCCCACGTTGACGCCGGAGGAGCGCGCCGGCACCACCTTGGCCAATCACAAGCTCGCGATGGCCATCACGCCGTATTTTTTCAACCTCATTGACCCGGCCGACGAGAACTGTCCCATCCGCCGCCAGGTCATCCCGCGGCTCGAGGAAACGCACGCGGCCGCCTGGGAAATGACCGATCCGTGCGGCGAAGACAGTCATTCGCCGGTGCCGGGCCTGGTTCATCGCTATCCGGATCGCGTGCTGTTTCTCGTCACCGATCGCTGCGCGGCCTATTGCCGTTATTGCACGCGCTCGCGGCTGGTCAGCAACGCCACGGGTTACGATTTCCATCCGGAGTTTGACCGGCAGATCGAATACATCGCGCAGCATTCCGAGGTTCGTGACGTGCTGCTCAGCGGCGGCGACCCCCTGCTCTTCAGCGACGAAAAACTCGAGTATTTGCTGGGCCGGTTGCGGGCGATTCCGCACGTGGAGTTTTTGCGCCTCGGCACGCGCATTCCGATATTTCTGCCCCAACGCATCACGCCGGAACTTTGCGCGATGCTGCGGCAGTTTCATCCGCTGTTTGTCAGCATCCACTCGAACCACCCGCGCGAGCTGACCACCGAGGTCCGCGAGGCGC
This sequence comes from bacterium, assembly GCA_021780105.1. Classification (GTDB taxonomy): domain Bacteria; phylum Verrucomicrobiota; class Verrucomicrobiia; order Limisphaerales; family J093; genus JAJXZJ01. The sequence continues at coordinate 81,025 of JAJXZJ010000060.1, read as the reverse complement.
TCGGCCGGCTGGCCGACGCCGGCATTCCGCTCGGCAACCAGTCGGTGCTCCTCCGCTACGTCAACGACGCCCCGGCCATCATGAAAGCGCACGTGCAGAAACTCCTCATGTGCCGGGTGCGGCCGTATTACATCTATCAGTGCGACTTGATCGCCGGATCAGCACATCTCCGGGCCAGCGTTCGCCAGGGTCTGAAAGTCATGGAAGCCCTGCGCGGCCACACCACCGGTTACGCCGTTCCAACCTATGTCATTGACGCTCCCGGCGGCGGCGGCAAGGTGCCGGTCAGCCCCGAATACGTCCTCAGCCGGAACAACGACCGCGTCGTGATTCGCAACTATGAGGGCAAAATTTTCGAATATCCGGAAGCCACCGACGGCACGCCGCTGTTCAAGGCTCCGGTCGAGGTGGAAGAGTCCGAGTTGACGTAGCCGGAACAGTTCTCGGTTCATGCCGCGCGAGTCGAACCAGGCCAAAGTTGCGCGCCTGGCAACCATCATTGCCCTGCTCCGGCGCACCTATCCGGACGCGCACTGCGAACTCAATTATTCCAACCCGCTCGAACTCCTCATTGCGACCATTCTGTCCGCGCAATGCACCGACAAGCGCGTCAACCTCGTCACCGCCGCTCTCTTCCGGCGCTTCCGCACGGCGGCGGACTACGCGCACGCGCCGGTGGGTGAGCTTGAAGCGGCGATCTGTTCGACCGGCTTCTTCCACAACAAGGCGCGGAACATCCAGTCCTGCTGCCGCACCATCGCTGAACGTCATGCTGGAGAAGTGCCGCGCACGTTGGACGAACTGGTGAAACTCGACGGCGTCGGCCGCAAGACGGCGAATGTCGTTCTTGGCAATGCCTTCGGCCAAAACGCAGGCATCGTCGTGGACACCCACGTCACCCGGCTTGCGCACCGGCTTGGCCTGAGCACCGAGACCACGGCGGAGAAAATTGAACAGGCGCTGATGCGACTCGTGCCGCGCAATCAGTGGACGCTCTTCAGCCACTGGCTCATCTGGCACGGCCGCCGCCGCTGCACCGCGCGGCGGCCGGATTGCGCCGGTTGCGAACTTCTCCACCTCTGTCCATCGGCGGAGACGCCCGCTGTTCCGGGCCGCTGATAAGCCGCTTCACGGGGACCGCGCCGTCTGCTTCAATTGCCCGCCATGCCGCCGAAGGAAACCTGGTTTCTGCTGGAAAACGACGCACTGCCGGCGCCGTGGAACATGGCGTTCGACGAAGCCTTGCTCGAAGCCGCGCCGCGCCTTGGCCGGCCGGTGCTGCGGTTTTATGGCTGGACCGAACCGGCCGCCACGTTTGGTTACTCCCAGCACATCGCCGAGATCGAACGCCTGACGCCGCTGCGACCGCTTGTCCGCCGGCCGACCGGCGGCGGCCTGGTACCGCACGACCGTGACTGGACCTACACGCTGGTTTTTCCGCCGGCGCATCACTGGTTCAACCTGCGCGCGAGGGAAAGTTACCAGCGCGTCCACGACTGGCTGCGCCGCGCGTTCGCGCGAATCGGTCTGCGCACCGAACTCGCGCCCGTGAGTGTGTCCGGCGCCGGCCAGTGCTTCATCGGCGCGGAACAATTCGACGTGCTGCTGGCGGGCGTGAAAATCGCCGGCGCCGCCCAACGCCGAACGCGCTCGGGCCTGCTCGTCCAGGGTTCCGTCCAGCCGCCGAATCCTGCTCCGCCGCGGGCCGCGTGGCAACAGGCGGTCTGCGCGGTGGCGCGCGAAACCTGGGGTGTGGAATGGATGCCACTGCCGGCGGACGCCGGGTTGGCCACGCGTGCGGAGGCGTTGACCCGGGATAAATACGCGCAAGCCGCGCACAACCGGCGGCGCTGACCGGCGTTGAATTCGCCCTTGCTGGCAGCACGACCGGGCGGTTCAATCCACGCATGTCTCTCCGTTCCGTGTTCCTCGCGCTGGCCGTCGGCGCGAGTGTGACTGCCCGTGGCTTCTCGTTGCTGGACTGGAACGTTGCCGGCAATGGCGCCATGGATTGAAGCACCAACGCGGCGCAAGTCCAGGCCATCGGTCAGGTCGTGCGCTACCTGCGGCCGGACGTGATCACGTTCCAGGAAATCCCCTTCGAACTGAGCTGGCAGATGACCAATTTCGTGCAGGCGTTTCTGCCCGGCTATTTTCTGGCCGGCAACTCCGGCACGGACGGCTACCTCCGCAGCGGCGTCCTGAGCCGGTTTCCGATCACCCGTTCCGCTTCCTGGCTCGCCCGCGCGCCGCTCGACGCATTTGGAAACGCCAATCGGTTCACGCGTGATTTGTTCGAGGCGGAAATCGCGCTGCCCGAGTTGAAGACCCCGCTTCATGTCTTCACGGTTCATTTGAAAAGCGGCACCGCGGCGGAGGACGCGGCGCGGCGCGCGGCCGAAGCCAGTGCCATTTCCAACTTCTTCGTCAACGTATTCCTGCCCGCGCACGGCGGCGCGTCGTTCGTGCTGACCGGTGATTTGAACGAAGACCTCATGCGTCCGCCGGCAGCCAGCCAGCAGCCGCTCGACCGGCTGGTGAATGCCGCGACCGGCCTGCGGCTGACGACGCCCCTGCACGGAAACAGCGATGAACGCACCTGGTCCGCGCGGTTCGGACTCCAGCTCCGGTATGACTACGTTCTGCCCGGCGGGCGACTGTTCACGAACCTGGTTCACAGCCAGGTGTTCAGTGTCGCCTCCATAAGCAACCGGACGGCGGCGGGATTGCCTGCCAGTGACGGCATCGCCTCGGATCATCTGCCGCTGCTCATGGTGTTCCGCAGTCCGGACGCGGCGGATTTTCAGATCACGCGAATCACGCCAGGCCAGGGCGGGCTGGAGTTGAGTTGGGAAGCTTTGCCGGAATTCAACTACCGCGTCGAAACCTCAACCCATCTTCCCTTCTGGTCACCCGACGGAGAGACACTTCAAACGACGGGGACCAATTTGAACGTGCTCTTGAAACTGAATGGGCCAGAGAGGTTGTTCCGCGTGCGTCGCGACCCCGCGCGATGAGGCGCGCTCAGCCCGCCGCCGGAAACGCCGTTTGCCCCTGGACAATCGCCACGCCGGCCGACGTGCCCAGCCGTGTGGCGCCGGCCTCGATCATCGCCAGCGCCGTCGCGGTATCGCGAATGCCACCGGCCGCCTTCACGCCGAAGTTTGGTCCCACGGCCTCGCGCAACAGTTTGACGTCCTCCACGGTTGCCCCGCCGTGGCCAAAGCCGGTGGAGGTTTTCACGAAGGCCGCGCCGGATTCGACGATCAGCCGGCAGGCGCGCAGCTTCTCCTCCCGCGTGAGCAGACAGGCTTCGAGGATCACTTTCACGGGCAACTCGTCGGCGGCTTCCACCACGTCGCGCAGTTCCCGCAGCACCAATCTGTCGTCGCCGTCCCTCAACCGGCCGAGGTTCAGCACCACGTCCATCTCCTGTGCGCCCGCATCCACGGCCGCCTCGGTTTCAAAGCGCTTCACGTCCGCATCCATCGCGCCCAGCGGGAAACCAATCACGGCCGCCACCTTGACCCCGCTGCCTTCAAGGCAATGCCACGCCAGTTCGACGCGCACGCCGTTCACACAAACGGCGTGGAACCGGTGCGCGCGCGCCTCGGCGCAAAGCCGTTCGATGTCACCGGCCGTGGCGTCGGCCTTCAGGAGCGTGTGGTCAATGTAATCAGCGAGATTGATCATCACAGCGAGGGTCGGCGCGCCCGGCGACGAATTCAAGCCGAACTGGCATCCAGGCTGCGGGCCGGCGTGCCCGGCATCCAGAAGCGGCTGGACGCGCGAGCCGACCGGGCCTACCTTGGTAGTTGAAAAGGAACCATCGGCAAGGATGTATGCAGATCGGTTGTTCACAACGAGGATTTGGCGTCGCAGTCGGCTTGGTTGTGCTGGCCATGACGGCTCCAGGGATGCGTGGCCAGACGGTCGCGGAAACTCCTGAAACACCAGGGCTGTTTCAATTCACGGCGCTGCCGGGGTTGAAGCTGGCGCCGCCGGACGGTGGCGCGTCGGTCATTCCGCCGCCCGCCGCGCGCACCAACCGCATCGAAAGCCTGGGCGTGGCGACCACGTCCCGCGATGAGGACGAAGCCATCTGGCGCGAACTCGCGCCGGACGAGAAAAAGCGAATCTTGTGGGCCATGAGTTCCTGGCTGGAATATCCCGAAGCTCCGTCAGACCGCAGCCTTGGCGCGCGACTGATGGACATCATTTCCATTGACCCGGCCGCGGTGCATGTCGGCCACGTCGTGTTTGGCGGCGGAGTCGTCCCCGCCACCGATCCCGGACATAATCCAGTAGGGCTGCTCGACGCGGAAAGTTATCAGAACCTGATGCATGTCTCGTTCTGAGCGGATCGTCGGCAACGTTGGCCCCGGCCGGGAAATCCTCAACGTGTCCCGCAGCGTGCCGCCAGAAACTCGACGCTGAAATCAACTGCCACCTCCAACGAGCGGCAATCCGTGCGTCAACAACCGGGCGTCGTTTTCATAATCGCCGGGTGCCAGCAGCAACGCGCGCAACCCTGGACGCATGTGCGTCATCCTTTCAAACCCTGCCGGTCCGAGGGTGAGCAACGCGGTGGAAAGCGCGTCGCTTTCCGTCGCAGACAACACAGCCACTGCCGCCAGCCACGCGCGTCGAACCGGTTCGCCGAGGCGCGGGTCCATGACGTGACCGTAAGTCCGGCCGGCGGTCGTGAAGGAACGGCCCCAGATCGCGGACACGCCGAGCGACTCGTTCTCCAACGGCACTTCGGCAAGAATTGCCTCGCGACCCGGCGCCGCCGGGCGGCCGGGACGCGGGTCCGTGATGGCCGCCTTCCACCGCGGCGTATCCGGGGGACGGCCGACCGCAAAGCTGCTGCTGGTTCCGCCGTGCAGAAAGGCGGAGGCAACCCCCGCCTCGACCAGGGTCTCAGCCGCGCGGTCCACCGCGTAGCCTTTGCCGATGGCGCCAAGGTCGAGCATCACGCCTTCACGCGCAAAGCAGACGGTGAACGCCGCTTCGTCCAGTTCGACAAGATTCATGCCGACGCAGGCGCGGGCTTCCGCCAGGGCTTGCGGATCGGGCAGTTTGCCGGCGGCCCCGCCCGCAAATCCCCAGGCGCGAATCAAGGGGAACACTGTCGGATCAAACGCGCCGTCCGTCTCGCGCCAGATTCGTTGCGCGTGCTGCAGCAACTGGAAGACCGGCGGGGAAACGCGGACCGGCCCGGCCGCGGCGCGGCGGTTGAGGCGGCTGATTTCGCTGGCGGGCCGGTAAAGGCTGAGCTGGGCTTCCAGGCGCTCGATTTCATCCAGCGCGGCGTCACCCGCGGCGCGGAGGCGGGCGGCATCCTCCCCGTGCAGGAGAATCTCGAACCGCGTCGCCATGGCGCGGCGGGCAACGGTCACGGTTTCCATGATCGGGAAAACCTGTGAAAAGAAATCGGGGTTTCGCCAGCCATGCCAACGAAACCCCGACGTGAAGCGTTATCGGTCCGGCTCAGGACAACGGCAGGGTGCCGTAAGTGATCACTTCCTGCTGCTTGCCGCTGCCGTCTTTCAATGCCCGCGTTTCGCCATCGTAGTGGCAGGCAATGCCCAGCCGCTGGGACATTTCACCGAGCGAAATGACCGTCTGGCCGCGGACCGCCAGCTCGATGTTCGCGTGTGGCTGTTTGTTCTCACGGATGCAGGCGAGCCAGTTCGACTCGTGCGTGCCAATATCCTCGACCGGCAGCAGGTTTTGATAGTCCTCGGGGTCCAGCTCGTCGCTGTAGGGCCGCTCCGGCATCAATTGCACGCGCGGCGTGGACGCGCCGATGTGGAGCGTCGCCTTGTTGCCACGGATCACGTCTTCCAAACCCTGCTCGTTGACCGAGCTGGAGATCATGATGAGGCTGTAACCGCTCGGGAATTCCGACACCACCGTGATGCACTCCGGCGAGTCGCGCTCCGGCGTGCCGGGCGTGTTCTTGTCCGTGTGAATGGCCTTGGTGCCGATGGCCACGACGCGACAGGCGAACTCCGGATTGCCGGTGGCGAGCAGGTGCGGATTGAGCCGGTGCGGGAAGAGGTCGCCCAGCAGGCCGGCGCAAAACGGGTAATACTTGCGCCAGCGGAAATAGTGGTCGGGATTGAACGGAATGCGCTTCTTCACATTCGGCCCCTGCCAGGTCTCCCAGTCAATGCTGTCGGCCTTCAGATCCGGGTCAATCTTGTAGTTCCACTCGCCGGTTGGCGTGTTGCGCATGTAGGATCCCTGGCCCAGGACAAGCTGGCCGATCTTGCCGGCCCTGACGAGTTCGGCGCACTTCTGCCATTTGGCGTCGGAGCAACCCTGCGTGCCCACCTGGTAAATCTTGCCCGTGCTCTTGACGGTCTCCAGCACCTTCCACGCCTCGGGCAGGTAGCGGGTCATCGGCTTCTCACAATAGACGTGCTTGCCGGACAGCATCACGTCAATCGAAACCTGCGCATGCCAGACGTCGTGCGTGGCGCAAATGACCGCGTCGATATCCTTCCGGTCGAGCACCTCGTGATACTTGTCGTAGAGTTTGACGTCGTCCTTGCCAATGACAGCCTTGGCCGCGGCCCGCCGTTTTTCCCAGAGATCGCATACCGCCGCGAACGCGACATTGTTCTTGTCCGCGTTCTCGACCATTTTGTTGACGTGCAGCGTGCCCTGCGGGCCGACGCCGATGAAGCCGACGACGATGCGGTCGTTGGCGCCAATCACGCGGCCGGTGGACGGCGCGGTGTTCTGGCCGTAAACCGGCGTCTTGAAGGCATTCAAGGTGGCGACGGCGGCCGCGGCGGTGGCCGTTTTCTTGATGAAGTTCCGGCGGCTGTCACCGCCGGCCGGCGAAGGGACTGTTTTTTCTCGCATAAATCAATAAGCCAAATTGTCAGACTTTGCTTGGACGCAGCTTAGGGTAATAATGTTCAGCGTCAACCCGAAAGCCCGCGGAAACCGCGCCACGCGCGGTCATCACGGCGTGACGGCCAGCTTTTCCTCGTTCTGCTCGCGGCTCATCAACACGCCCTGCTCCTTGTAGGGCTTGAGGATGAAATGCGTGCCCGTCGAAAGCACGCCCTGGATCGTCGCCAGATTCTCGGCGACAAACCGCGCCACCTCGCGCAAGTCGTGCCCCTCCACCTGCACCAGCAGATCGTAACCGCCGGACATCAAAAAACACGACCGCACCTCGCGGAACTTCGCAATGCGCTCGGCGATCCGGTCAAACCCGCCCTCGCGCTCCGGCGTGATCTTCACCTCGATGATTGCCCTCACGTTGTCGAGTCCCAGCCGTTCCTCGTCCAGGATGGTGCGGTAGCCGAGAATGATTTGGTCCGCCTCGTAGGCGCGGACTTTCGCGGCGACCTCGGCCACGGGCAGATTCAACATCGCCGCGAGCTGGGCCGGTTGAAGCGATGCATTTTCGCGGAGCAGTTTCAGCAACGGATCCATGCCGACGTTCTTAACCGCAACGGTCCCCGTCGCAAAGCAGAAAAACGAAGCGATCAACCGTCCGGCATCAAGAAAGTCGCGATGCCGGTTCAGCTTGCTTCGTGGGCGTGGGACTTTGCCGTGCAGAAAGCCCGGCTCAAGCGGTGGCGGTGGCGGCTGATCCACCGGTAAGCCCTTTCCGCCAGCCATAACGCGCCAGGCAGCCACAGGAGCAGGGCCGGCAGCGTCAGCGGCGGCAGGCGCGAGGCCACGAAGCGCACGCACGCCGCTCCGCGCACGATGCGACCGGCGGTGGTGACACAATGAATCGCCTCCGCGAGCGCGGCACGGCTCAATCCCGGCGCGAGTTGCGCGACGCCAGCGTCGCTCAACGGCAGCGTGCGAAAGCGACCCAACCAGTCAAGCCGGCGCACCCAGCGCATCTGCGCGCCGCAGAGCGGGCAGGTGTCGTCGAAAAGCAGCGTGTGACGGACAGCCGGCATGACTTTCGTGGCCTTACGGTAGCGCGGCCCGCGAAATTGGCGAGCACACGCCACGGTTTCACCCCGTTGACGTCACCCGCGCCAGGCCGCCCGCCCGCCGGCGCGCGGCTCAGTTTGTCTTCATTTGCACACGGAAGAAGCGTTGCGGCGAAACCGTCGGATCCTGGGGCAGGTTGACGACATGGTTCGTGAACACCGGCGGCACGTCGGCCACGGTCGTCCAACTGTTCGTCGCCAGCGTGTCGCTGGATTCCAGCACGTAGCGATACCCGGCGAGGGATTGCCAGGACAGCAACACCTGCGCGCCGCTGGCCGCGGACGTCAACGCCGGCGCGGTCGAGACATCCGGCGGCGACACGACGAGCAATTGCGCGTTGCTGCTGACCAGGCTGCCGGCACTGTTACTGACGATGACCGAGTAGAAACCAGAGTTGGTGGCGGCCACGTTGGCCAACGTGAGCGAGGCGGCGCTGGACCGCTGGACAAGGTTCGTGTCCAGGCGCCAGTAGTAAGTCAGGTTGCTTCCGGTGGCCACCACCGACAGCGTCACGCTCGCGCCCGCAGAGACGATCTGGCTTTGCGGCTGGCCGGTGATGCCGGGTGGCGTCGTGCCGCCCTGGATTGTGATCGTGATGTCCTTGTGAACGATGATGGGCGAATTCATGTTGCCGGCGGTCAACGTCACCGGATACACGCCCGCCACCGTGGGCGTGCCGGTGATGTAACCGTTGCCGCCGACGTTCGTGTTGATGGTCAGGCCGGGTGGCAACGGCACCGCGTTCCAGTAGTCCTGCGCGTGGCTGGAGCCGGGATTCGTCACGATGATGCGGTAGCTGAAGGACTGGCCCACGTTACCGGTGGCGTTGGTGGTGACGGGGCCGGGAGGGCTGGTGTTGGCCACGCCGGCGATGGCGGCGGACGCCCCGGACACCGTGTCATAGGCGCCGAGCAGGGCCGCGGCGCACGCGAGCCAGCGGCACACGATGCCGATGCCGGCCGGATTGATGGCAGCCGTGGTGGAGGTGGAGATCATCCGGCCGACCGGCGCAAGCTGGAGGCCGATCGCCAGGACCAAGGCGGGAGCATTCTGGAGTTTCATAACGAGTCGTTGTGGACGGTTTTGATTCAGGTTCACCGACAAAGGGGTTGATTCGTCACGTCAATCACGGCTCAGGGGACACGCCGCAGCCGGAAGAACTGCGGGCCGGGCAGCACATACACCTGCAACGTGGCGTTCGTCCCGGTGATCGTCGGCGTGTCGAGCACGGGCTGCCAGGAATACGGCTGTGTCATGTCATAGGAGGTTTCCAGCGAAACCGGGATCCGGTCCACTAGCCACGTCAGCGTCATCACGTAGTCGGCGGAGGTGATGGAGAGCGGCACCGGCGGACCCAGCGTGGCGCTGATGGTCACGATGCCGGACGCCGTCCGCTGCGTCCCGTCGGCCGTAACCGTCAAGGTCCAGGCGTAGTCGCCGGGCACCGCGTAAAGGTGACAAACGGTGGCGTCGGTGCCATGCGGGGTGCCGTCGCCGAAGTCCCAATCATAAGCGAACGTGCCCGCGCACCCGGCCAGCGACGCCGCGGCGCCGAAGGGCACCGAGTGGTTCGGATACGCCGCGGTGGGCACGGCCGCAGTGACGGCCAGCACACAGTTCCCCGCCGCCGTGTTGACGCTGACCGTCCCCAGGTTCGAGTCGGTGTAGCCGTTCCACGCCGCAAAGGTGAATTGATCGCTGCCCACGAAGCCGGGCGCCGGAAAATACGTCGCGACGTTGTTGCTCAAACTCGCGGTGCCGTGGGCGGGTTGGTCAACGATCCGCAACGTCAGAGCGTGGCCGCTGGGGTCCGATGCGGACAGCGGAAGGCTGACCGGAACGGCCGACACGGCGCCGGTGCTGGCGTTGACCACGGCCGCCGGCGGCGGCGTTGTTCCGCCTTCGCCTTCGCCGCTCGGACCGGCGTGGCAGTTGTAGCAACCGATTTGAAAACCCTGCCAGAGCTGCTTGGTCCCGTGCGCGCTGAGTGTCCGGCTGCCAAGCATGCAGGTCAGCGTGGTGCCGCGATAATCCGCGCCGTGGCAGACCGTGCATTGCGTGCGGCCCACGCCGTCCTCCGCATGCGCGTTCACCCACGTCTGGCCGACGGGATGCAACCCGTGCGGACCACCGTTGACCGGCGCCGGCGTGGTGGGATGACAGGCGGCGCAATCGGCGAGCACGCCCTGGTGCGCCTGGAGTTGCTGGCTCTGGATGTTGTCGTTCGCCTGCGCGCTGGCCAACTCGGCATGGGCGGACCCGTGACATGCCGCGCAGGCGAGTCCGCCGTGTCCGTGGGCCAGATGATACGGCGCCGCATTCGTCGTCGCTGCCGGCGTCAGCGCAAACGTCCGGTTCACCGGCACGCGCCAAAGACCGTTCGTGGCGTAGGCCGACACGTAGCGCAACTGGCCGTTGTTGCTGGTGGCCGTGCCGGTGTGGCAGCTCTCGCAGTTGGGTTCGTCCACCCAGCCCTGGCGGCCCGTCGTCCCGACCTCGCTCATGCTGCCGTGGCAGCTTTGACAGGAAATGGCGGACGAACCATCCGCGTTCACGGCGTGGTGATGCGTGCCGCGCAACGCCAGCGTCTCCGGCCCGGCGTGACACTGGAAGCACGCAGCGCTGTTGGTCAGGCTGTCCAACGGCAGGCCGGTGACCGGATCAGCGGCAAAGGCGTGCCGCGTATGCATCAGTTGCGTCAGCGGTCGCATCCCCGGCGCGCCCGATCCGGGCAACGCGTTCGATGCGTGGCACCGGACGCACAGGACCGGCCTGCCGTCCCGGACGACCGTGGCAAACAAGCCCGCCGCGTTGTAACCCACCTGCTGAAGGACGTTCGAATACACGTCCGATCCGAGGTGCAAGTCATCGTGGAAGCGAAGGATGTTGAGTTTGTAATCCTTGTCCGGATCGCAGTTCCACACCCAGCCTCCGGCCGGCCGCGCCGACGCCTGCGTGCCTGACGCGTGACAGGCGCGGCAATTCATGCCGTCGGTCACCGGCACGGCAATTTCCGTGCTGGCAAGCTCGTTGCCCGCCGTGTCGCGCGCAGTCAGGCGCAGCAGCGGCAAGGGGTTCGTGCGGCCCAGATCGTCGTAGGACGTGAGGGGAATGCCCGTCGCGGTAAACCAGTTTTGCGCTGCATCAAAGGCCATCACCTGCGGGTGATTCTGCGGGCCGGGCATGGAAAATCCTGCCAATCCCTGGTCCGGCGGCAACGCCACGCCGAAGAGCGCCGGGGCGTATTCGCAGAAATTGCCCTTGCCCTGCGAGGTGGTGTTGATCGAGCCGGTCGCATCGGCGACCGCCGCGTAGGTCACCACGATCCCGTTGGTGCTGGTCAGCAGCTTGCCGTTGGCCATGAACTGCGCGTGGATCGTGCTGTAAGGCGGCAGCAGCGAATAGACGGACACGTCACGCCCGTCGGTCTCGTGCAAACCCTGTTCGCTCCAGCCGACCAACGTTGCGCTGGCGGCCTGCAGCGCCGCCGGCAAAGCCAGGCCGGCCAGCCACAGCAGGCGGACCACCGGGAAATGGCGGCGGCGTGTCCCGGTCGCCAGGCGCGTGGAAACCTGGCGCACCGGCCCGCTCGAAGGATGGAGGCGTTGCATAAAACGGCGGCGGACGGCTCACTCGCTGGGTTTCATCAGAACGTAGGTCGGCAACCCCACGACCCGGAAACGATCCAGCACGTCCCGCACCGGCGAGGCGTTGGGCTGCTCGGCCTCGTAGCGGACCACCACAAAGTCCTTCAGCCGGTCCTGGACAATGCTTTGGTTGAACACGGTTTCATCCATGGCGACGCAGTTTTTGCACCAGCTCGCGGCGAAATCGATCAGCACCGGCCGGTGGCTTTCCCGCGCCTGAAGCAGCGCGGCGGCGAGGCCGTTGTCCGGCGTGCGCGGCGATGTGCCGCCCGTGACCGGCGCGGCGGCCAGGCCGGTTGTCCGGCTTTGCGTCTGCTGCAACGCATAGGCGAGATGGCCGTAATACACGCTGAACAAGAGTATCAGCCCGCCGAACGCGTATTTCACGCCGCTCATCCAGCCTCCCGGCTTGGGCAGAAACGTGAGGCCCGCGCCCGCAAACGGCCACGGCAGCGCCATGCCCAAGCCCAGCAAAAACGGCAGCAGCAGCCCGGCCACGCCGCCCTGCGTGTAAAGTTGCGTGGACAGCAACAGCACCGAAACCACCACCGGCGCCACGCAGGCGCCGGCCAGCAGCGCGGCCATCGCGCCGAGCGAGAAAGCCATCACCGCCCGGCTCCCGCCGCTCCGCGCCAGCCGGCCGATGCCCCCTTGAAAACGCGAGAAATCCAGATGAAACCGGTCGAACATCGCCAACGCCAGCGCCAGGAACACCAGGGACATCGCGGCGTTGAACCACGGCGACGCGTTCAACGTGCCGAATTTCGATCCGGTCAGCACCACCACCAGCCCCAGCGCGCCATACGCCAGCGCCATCCCGGCGCCATACGCCGCACCGAGGAGAAAACCCTGCTGACGCGAACGCGCCCGCGCCCCCGCGCCGATAATCGCGAGATTGATGGGAATCAGCGGGAGCACGCAGGGAGTCAGATTCAGCCCCGCGCCGCCCAGCACGATCAGAAGCAGCGTCGCCGTCAGCCCCAGCTTTTGATAACGTGTCAGCGGGTCGTCGTTGGTCGCCACGCCGGACTCCGCCCGTGTCAGGAATTTGAGAAACTGGCCGGCGGACATGTAACCGGTCCCACGGGCCAGGACGTGAAAATTGCTCACCTCGGACTGCCAGTCCGCCGCCGATTCGAACGCGGCCGCCGCGGCAATCGGATCAGGATGGGCCAACGATGCCCGTTCCTCCACGACACCGTTCGTCGTCACGCTGAACCGGTGTTGCTCGGGGAAGTAACAAGCCGAATTGCTGCAGCCCTGGAATTTCACCACCAGGTTCAGCGGGAGCGCCCCCAGCTTCAACTCGGCGGCAAACGGGCGGTTGTAAACGAGCTTTTCGTGCCCCGTCACCTTGTCCACCGCGCTCGCCGGAGCCGGGATTTTCGCCGGCTCCAGCGGATCGCCGCCCCCGGTTTGGAATTTGAGCCGTTCGGCGTAAAGAACGTGGTCCGGCGGCACGGTGAACTCCAGCCGCAGCCAGGCCGCGCCGGCCTGTTGTTCCAGCGTGGCGGCGACCTTGAACGGACTGGGCGGACGGTCGGCCCGCGCGGTCAGGGGCGCGGCGACCGCCGCGAGGCCAACAAGCAAGGCGCAGCTTCGAGATTGACTGATGGAGCGCATTAGCGGCCTGAACAGTTGAACAAAACAGGCTCTCATGTTCGGTTGAATCTCGATGTGCCGGAAGCCCTCAGTTGCACCCGCAGCCGCCGCCACCCACGCCGGCGCCGCCGGCCGCGGCCTCGCGTGAAAAATAGACGTGCTCGCCGAGCGCCGTCCCCAGCGGATCGCGACCAGCCTGCATCACCGGATCGGCCAGCGTGCTGCGCTGCCACGGTTGCACGTGCTGGCAGCCCGTGGTGACGGCCAGGGACGCGGTCAACGCCAGCAGCGTGATCAGCTTGGTCTTCATGGCGCGGGCGTTTTCAGGAGCGACTCAATCTCCTGCATGTATTGCTTCTTCGTTTCCGCGCCTTTATAGCCGCTGTGGGTGAAACGGATTTTGCCCGTGCGGTCCACGAGGAAGGAACTGGGCATGGTCGCAATGCCGGCCCTTTCCACCAACTTCTGGCCGGCGTCGCGGACGACGGCGAACGTGGCCGGGTGCTTTTTGAGGAAGGTCTGCATGTCCGTGCGGTCCTCGTCCACGTTCACGGCAACGATGACCAGTCCCTGGGCGTGGTAGTGTTTGTCCAGTTCCTCCATCGCCGGGAAGGATTCCTTGCACGGGTCGCACCAGGACGCCCAGAAATCCACCATCACGACCTTGCCCTTCAGGTCGCTGGGAACGGTCCCTTCGAGCTTGAACGCGCCGAGGTCGGGAAAGGTGTCGCCCGCTTTCAGTCCCGCTCCGAAGGCGTTTCCCGCCAGGCCGGCGAGCAAGGCGGCCGTCAGCATCACCGCCAGACAATGAGTTCTAAGAAGTGCGATACGCATAGAATCCTTTCGTCTCCTGTTGATTGGTTTCCGTGGTGATGCAGCCCTCCACGCCGGGGCAACTCTCCAGAAGGCGGCGTCCGTCATCGGCCCCCAGCACAAACGCCGTCGTGGAAAGAATGCCGGCGAGCGTGCAATGCGGCGCAATGACGGTGACGGAAAGCGTTCCGTTGTTCACCGGATAGCCTGTGCGCGGGTCAATGATATGGCCGTAACGCCGGCCGCCGTGGAAGAAGTGCCGCAGGTAATCGCCGGACGTGGCCACGGCCTGGCGGGTCACCGCGACGCCGGTCCAGCAGCGGCCCGGATGCCGCGGGTCTTCCAGGCCGATGTGCCACGCGGCCTTTTCCGGCGGTTCGCCCTGCACGCGCACGTCCTGCCCGAAATCCACCAGCACATGTTGAATGCCAAACTGCCCGGCCAGCATGACCACGCGGTCCACGGCGTATTCCTTGCCGATGCCGCCGAGGTCCAGGCACATGCCCGTTTGCGGCAGGAACACGGCGCCAGGGCGGCATTGCACCTTGCGCCAGCCCACACGTTCCTGCGCCGCGAGAATGTCCGCCTCGCCCGGCACGACCGGCGGGCTGGCCTTCCAGTTCCACAACCGGATCAACGGCAGCGCGGTGGGATCGAACACACCGCGCGTGAAGAACACCATGTCGCCGCAGAGCTTCAGCAAGGCCTCGGTTTCCGGGTCAATGTCCACCCAATGTTCGCCTGCCGCGGCGTTGATCCGGCCGATCAGACTCTCTGGAATGAACCGCGAATAGCACGCCTCGAAGCCGGCCACCCACCGGAGCACCTCCGCCGGAAAATCCCGCGCCGCCGCGGGATTGGGCGATCGGAAATGCACCCGGCAGGTCGTGCTCATCGCCTGGAAGGCGAGTTTGCACAGACCCGCTTCGGCGACGCATTGCGCCGAGCGCTTGACGCGCTCATGGACGACAGACAGCGCGCTGGGAGTGGTTAAAACCATACTCTTCCCCCGATCGTAAAGATGTTGGCTTTCGGATAAGCGCTGGGCGAGGTCACACCATCCAGCCCGAACATTTCGTAGCGATGGTAGCTCGCATCGAGTGAAAACCGGTCGGTGACGCGGGCGCTGAGCGTCACGCCGTAAGCGAAGGTTTCCATCCGGGAAAGCCGGTAGTCCGCCGAGTAATAGGCCGGGACCGGCGTCGGGTTGCTGGGATCGGAAGGGTCGCCGGCGAAGTGTGTGCTGTAGAAGCTCGCCGCGCTCTGCCGGTAATAGCGAAAATTCGGCGACAGCAGCACGCGCCTGCCGATCTTCTGATGCCACG
This sequence comes from bacterium, assembly GCA_021780105.1. Classification (GTDB taxonomy): domain Bacteria; phylum Verrucomicrobiota; class Verrucomicrobiia; order Limisphaerales; family J093; genus JAJXZJ01. The sequence continues at coordinate 65,658 of JAJXZJ010000060.1, read as the reverse complement.
CCAAATCCACCGTGTGGGCGTCAATCCCGAACGTGTCGTGGAAATACCGGTAAGCGACCTCCGCGCTTCCGCGCAGCGGCGTCACATACTGAGTCAGCGAGACAAAACCGAGGTAGCTCTGCCGGTGATTGGGCCGGTTCTCCGCGAAGAGGCTGGGATTATTCGGATCGAACTGCGGATAGGCGTCGAACAGCACACCGCGATACGGATCGTTGAGATAGCCGTGCGCGTTGCGGAATGTGAAATTCGCCGTCAGCACGGTTTTCGGACTCAGCAACTGGTTCACGCCGACCAGGAAATCGTCCGTGTCCTTGTGCTGCTCCTGGTAAATGTAGGTGGCGGCGTTGGGCAGGATCGTGTCGGCGTCGTGCGACCAGCCCAGATTCAGCGTCGTGTTCTTGCCGTTCAAGTCCACCGAGTAGTTCAACGCCCCGCCATACGAGAGGTAATCGTGCTCGGAACTGTAGGAAAATTCCGGCGTGATCCGGTGCGGCCCGAAGTTGAACGTGGCGTCGAGCGATCCCGCCCAACGCATGTCGCGCATGAACTGCGTGGGCACGCTGGTGCTCAGGCCCGCCGTGGGAAGCTGCCCGATCGCCGCGACCTCGGCCGGCGGCGGCGCGCCGGTGGGCGTGGCCCCGGAAATGGCGTCATACACTGCCTGGCCCTTGACCGACACCCAGGACGTCAGCCGGGTGTCAAACAGCCACGCATGGGTGTCCACCCCGATGCGGCCGCCGTCCTCCCGGTAACTCTCAAAACGATAATCCGCCTGGTCCTCGGCCCGGGCGCGTGACAGTGGATGCGCGAGCAAAGCGACCGCCGTGATCCAGGCGGCCAGCCGCTGCCGCCACGTCAGGCCCGCCTCCCCGCCAGGGTTCCTGTCCATCGCTGCCATTTCCTGCGCGTCCATGCTTGGGTTCGGGTCGCGCAATTCAATATAAGCATCGCGCAACCACATATTCATTTCTTTTTATTACTCAACCATCCCCCGCCCGGCTTGAAGTTTGCCGGGACCGGCCGACAATGCTTCTGTAAAAGTAATGAACACCGTTAGCAGAAATAAAGCAAGTGACGTGCCAGCGTCGGTCCGTCCGCCGGAATTCACGGTGCGTTGGCGCGATCAACGACGCCCGACGACACGGCCGGGCGCCCCGCGCTCCGCACAGCAGGAGCCGGCGGAGGGCCGTTGACCACGGGTCGTGGCCTTCCCTTCCGCCCGGGCGGCAGACCGGCGGTGACGCACTGTCCGGCTCCGACTTCGCGTTCCGCTATTTTCCTTTCTCAATCGGCCCGGATGGGCTAGGACCATGGCGGGCGCGCGGCTTCAACCAGTCCGGCCACGCCGCGCCGGCCGAATAACATGACCACATGAAACCGCTTGCTGACTGCCGGCTGTATGCGTTTGTGGACACCGCCTTCCTGCGCGGTCGTCCGCCGGAGGACATCGCACGGCGGCTCTGCGCCGGCGGCGCGGATTTGATCCAGCTTCGCGCAAAAGGGTTGCCCGCCGCAGAGGTGCAACGGCTGGCCGGGCGGATTCTTCCGGTGACGCGCAGTGCCGGCGTCGGCCTGATGATCAATGATCACCCGGCCCTCGCGCTCGCCGTGGGCGCCCTGGGGTGTCATTTGGGACAGGAAGATTTCGCGGCGACCGGCTGCGCAAACGTGCGCGAGCTGTTTGCGACGGGGTCGCCTGTCAGCCCCCAGCGGTCAGCCGCCGGCCATCAACCATCAACGAGCAACCGTGAGCCTCTGATCGGCCTGAGCACGCACGCGCCGGCCGAGGCGCAACGCGCCGTCGCCGCGGGCGCCGATTACCTTGGCGTCGGCCCCGTGTTCGCGACCGGCACCAAACCCGACGCGCGACCGGTAACGCCCGACTACGTCCGGTGGGCCGCCGCGAACGTAACGATCCCCTGGTTCGCGATCGGCGGCATCAACCTCGACACTCTCGACGCGGTGCTGACGGCCGGCGCCCGAAGGGTCTGCGTGGTTTCGGCGATTCTGAGTGCCCCGGACATCGCCGGGACTTGCCGGCAATTCAAAGAACGCCTACTTTCCGCGGCGCCTTAACGCGCAACGTCAATTCATCGCACATCATGAGTGTTCTCGTCGTCGGCTCCACCGCCCTGGATTCCATCAAAACGCCCAAGCGTGAAAACCCGCGCCTGCTCGGCGGCTCGGCCAGTCACGCCGCCGTCGCGGCCAGCTTCTTCGCGCCGGTGAAACTCGTCGGCATCGTCGGCGACGATTTTCCGCGCCGCTACGTCGCGCTTTACCGCCGGCACGGCCTCAACCTGGACGGTCTGCAAATCGCCGCCGGCAAGACCTTTCACTGGTCCGGCGAATACGAGGTGAACATGAACAACCGCCGCACGCTGGCGACCGAGTTGGGCGTGTTCGAGACCTTTCAACCGGACCTCCCGCCGGCGCATTGCGACACGCCGTTCGTGCTCCTGGCAAACATCGCCCCGGCGCTCCAGCACCACGTCCTCGACCAGATGCGGCGGCCGAAATTCGTCGTCGCCGACACGATGGACCTCTGGCTGAACATCGCGCTCGACGACCTGCTGCGCCTCCTCAAACGCGTGGACGCGCTCGTCCTCAACGACAGCGAGGCGCGGCATTTGACGAAGGAGGACAACGTCGTCGTCGCGGCGAAGCAGATTCACCGGCTCGGGCCGAAGTTCGTGATCGTCAAGAAGGGCGAGCATGGCGCGATCCTTTCCGGACCGGGCGGATTCTTCCTTTGTCCGGCGTTTCCGCTGACGAAGGTCGTGGACCCGACCGGCGCGGGCGACTCGTTCGTGGGCGGGCTGATTGGCTGGCTCGCCAGCGCCCGCGGCGGCGTGGAGGCGAACCTGCGGCGCGCGATGCTTTATGGCAGTGTGGTGGCGTCCTTCTGCTGCGAAGGTTTTGGCCTGACCCGGACGGACAAACTGACGCGGCCGCAGATCGAACAACGCGCGACCGAACTGCGCCGCATGGCGAGCGTTTGAACGGCGCGGGCGAGCGACCGAACAACTCCCGCGTGTGACCATGCGAAGGCCGGCCCTCGGTTTCATCTTCGTTACGCTGGTCCTCGACATCCTTGGGATCGGGCTGATCATCCCGATTTTGCCGCGGCTGATCGAGAGCCTCTCCGGCGGCAACGTCTCCTCGGCGTCGCAGACCTTCGGCTGGCTGGCGGCGCTGTATTCGCTGATGCAGTTCGCTTTTTCACCGGTGCTCGGCAGCCTTTCGGACCGCTTCGGCCGGCGGCCGGTGATTCTGTGTTCGCTGCTCGGTTCCGGGCTGGACTACCTGCTGCTGGCGTTCGCGCCGACGCTGCCGTGGTTTTTTCTCGGCCGGATCGTCGCCGGCCTCACCGGCGCGAACATCACCGCCACGAGCGCCTACATCGCCGACATCAGCCCGCCGGAGAAACGCGCGCAAAACTTCGGGCTGATCGGCGCGGCGTTCGGCCTCGGCTTCATCGCCGGGCCGGCGTTGGGCGGGTTGCTGGGAAACGTCGGCCTGCGCGTGCCGTTTCTGGTGGCGGCCGGGCTGACGCTGTTGAACTGGCTTTACGGCCTGCTCATTCTTCCCGAATCGCTGGACCGGCAGCACCGCCGTGCGTTCAGTTGGGCCCGCGCCAACCCGGTCGGTTCGCTCGTGGCGCTGAAGCGGTTTCCCGTCGTGCTGGGATTGACGGGGACGTTTTTTCTGCTGCAACTGGGCCACAATTCACTGGTGAGCATCTGGGTGCTTTACATGGCCTACCGCTACGGCTGGACGGTCGGACAAACCGGTCTTTCGCTGGCGATCGTCGGTTTGACTGCCGGCATCGTCCAAGGCGGCCTGGTGCGCGTGATCATTCCCAAACTCGGCGAGCGGCGGGCCATTATCGTCGGCCTGACCATCAGCGTCTTCGGAATGATGGGTTACGGGTTGGCGACGCGAGGCTGGATGATTTACGTGATTCTCGCGGCGGCATCGCTGGGCGGCATTGCGGGTCCGGCGGCGCAGGGGTTGATCTCGCGCGGTGTGCCGTTGAACGAACAGGGCGCGGTGCAAGGGGCGTTGACGAGCCTGGCGAGCGTGGCCGGCATCATCGGTCCGCCGGTGGCGACGGGGCTGTTCGGCTATTTCATCAGTCCGCGGGCGCCGGTGCATCTGCCCGGCGTGCCGTTCTTCCTGGCCGCGGCGCTGATCTTCGCGGCGATGCTGCTGGCGCTGCGGTCGTTTCGCCGCACGCCGCCGGTGCCGGACGCGCCGGTTGTGTCCGGCTCGAGGGGCGTGGCCACCGGCGGCTGACACGGAGGCGCCGGTTCACCGGCGTTGGCCGGAAAACCGCGCCCGGGCGCGCCGGGTTCAATAAACCCGCCGCAGGTGGGAAGGCAGGATGTTCAGCTCGAAACGGTATTTCGCCACGGTGCGACGGGCGATCATGATGCCGCGGATGTTGAGCTGCCGCACGATTTCCTCGTCGGACAACGGCTTGGTCCGGTCCTCGCCGGCCACGAGTTCCTGGAGCAGTTGCTTCACGCTCTCGTTGGAGACGCCGTCGCCGTTGGTGGTGGGAATGCCGGACGTGAAGAAGTAGCGCAGTTCGAAGACGCCCTGCGGAGTTTCGACGTATTTGCCGGCGACGGCGCGGCTGATCGTGGTTTCATGCACCCCAACGACCAGGGCGATCTGGGCCATGGTCATCGGCCGGAGATGCGCCGGGCCGCGTTCAAGGAAGTCGCGCTGCCGGTTGACCAGTTCGCGGGCGATTTTCAGCAGGGTTTCCTGGCGCTGCTGGATGCTCTTGATGAGAAACTTCCCGGCGCGGATTTTTTCGCGGATGTAGTCCTGGACCTCCGGCGTGCTGTTGGGCTGCGCCATGAGGTCCTTGTAGGTGTTGCTGATCCGCAGATGCGGAATGCCCTCGTTATTGGTGGAAACGACATAGTCGTCGCCCACTTTCCGGATGAAGATTTCGGGAGACACGTAGTGGTTGCTGTCGGCTTCGAAATCACGGCCGGGGCGCGGTTCCAACTGGCTGATGCGCCGGGCGGCGCGCTGCACGTCCTCAATGTCGCGGCTCAGGGCGCGGGCAATTTCCGGGAACCGGTGCCGCGCCAGCAGGTCCATGTGATGCTGGACGATCTGCCATTCGAGCGAATCCTTCCGGCCGGCGCGCTCCAGTTGGAGCGAGAGGCATTCGCGCAAGTCCCGCGCGCCGACGCCCGGCGGGTCGAATTTCCGAATCACGCCCAGCACCTCGCGCACCTTGTCCGGCGGGTAGCTCGTCGCGAAGGCCAGTTCGTCCACGCCGGCCTGCAAGTAGCCGCGCTCGTCAATATTGCCGACGATCATCTCGGCGATGGGACGCAACGCCGGCGGAAGGTCGGAAAGCCGGACCTGCTCCAGCAAATGCTCCTGCAACGAGGTGCCGGCCACGAGCGAATCCAACATGAACTGCCGGCGCTCCTCATCCTCCTCCGTGGACCGCAGCGACACGTTCGTTTGTGAAAAATAGTCCCGCCATTCCTGGTCCATCTGCACCAGCCGGTCGAATTCCGCCTGAAAATCATCCACCGGGGCGCTGCTCCGCTCGGTGGCGGGATCGAACTTCAGCTCCGCCGGCGGCTCCTGCGGATCAGCGCGATCAAGGAGTGGTGCCTCCTCGCGGTCATGTTCGTCCTGCCGCGCGGCCTCCGCCGCGGGCATTTCCTCCAGCACCGGGTTGTGCTGCAACTCCTGCTCGACCACGGCCTTCAGCTCCAGGATGGGTGCCTGCAACAGCGCCAGCGATTGCTGGAGCTGCGGCGCCAACACCTGCTGCAACGCCATCCGTTGCGAGAGCTGCATGCCTTGTGACATCGCCACGGATCATAGGCCGGAATGGCGGGCGCTCAAGCCTGAAGCATTTTGATTGCCGAATTTTGACGCGCGTTCACGGCGCCACCACCGCCTCGCGCATGAGCCGGGCGGCTTGATTGCAGCGCGTGCCGGCGTGGCCCGGACTTTGATCGTGATCCTCCACCTGCGCGTCGTTCCACGAAACCACCAGATCGAGGCTCGGAACGATCCAAAGGCAGCGGATGCCCCCGTGCCCGCTGGCGACGTAGAGATCGGCGGGGGCATCCACATACAGCCGCTGGCCGGGCCGGTTGGTGCCGTTCAACCACCAGTTGAAGCTGTAATAACCGGGACCCACCGGCGTGATGTTGCGCGAGCCGCCGATCGAACGCTGGCCGGGCAGCATGTCGGCTTCCCGCCCCGAAGTGACCGGCGTGGCCGCCGGCAACGGGCTGTGCGTCGCCATCTGCACGAATTCGGGCCGCAGCAACTGGCGGCCGCGCCACCGCCCGTTGCGCAGGTAGAGCAGACCAAACCGGGCGAAATCGCGCACGGACACCGCCAGCCGGCCAGGCCGGTCGCTTGGACCGAAGGCGTTGAACGTGAAGGAATCCTCGAACCCAAGCGGCTCCGCCAGCCGGGTGCGCAGCAGCCCGGTGCCCGACTGGCGGAAGACCTGTTGCGTCAGCGTGTCGTAATACAGCGCCAGCGCATAATCGTTGTAGGCGTAAGCCTGGCCGGGTGATTCCACCAGCCCATAGCCGGACGTCTGCATGGCGAAGTTCCGCCAGGTGATGGTGGCGTCCTTGCCGTGGTTGAGCGTGCGTAACCGAGGCTCGAAGTCTGCCACCGGCGCATCCACGCCCGGCAACCGGCCGTCCTGCACGGCCAGGAACAACAGGGTGGTAACGACCGGTTTCAGTGCCGAGGCCACATCGGCGCTCCGGGTTGGATCACCCCAGGTGAAGGCCATGAATCCGTGCCGGACCACACAGCCCCGGCCACCAACGAGACCGCGCAGGGCTTCGAGTTTGCTCCGGGACAGCCCCAACTCCTCCGGCGGGCGGACCGCCCACGTTTTGCCGGGGAAAATGTCGTCGTCAGTCCCGGCCGCAAACGCGGGTCCGGCGCACAAACCGGCCAGAATCGCGAGCGCCAGCCCGATCCGCGCGATCACGCTCGGGCGCCAAGCCCACCGCGGATGACAACGCGCAAATTCCAGCAGGGACCGGCCGAGGCTTTGCGGACACCACCTGCCGGCTTGGTCTTTGATCGTGCTCATGCCTTCAAGCAAGCCCGCAGCCTACCGCGGCCGTGCCACTGCCGCCATCCTTTAACCCTGGGCCGAACCATCCGTGTGGTGTCACCCGCCAACGGCCCGCCGAGCCTCGCGGCTTTACTTCCACCGCGTTGTGCCTCACTTTGGGGCCGATATGACAAAGTGCGGATGGGGCTTGATGCCGACACTACTGCTGACGCTGGCGCTGGGGGGGACGTTCCGCGCGCGCGGCGGGACGGAAGCGCCAGGCGCCCTGCTGGAGGTCTATGGTTTGTTGCGGTCCAACCTGACCGGCGTTTCCGAGGCGGAGCTGGACGCCGCGGCGGTGCGCGGGCTGGTGCAACCGTTTGCCCCACGGGCGACGCTGGTGACGAACCCGCCCGCCGGCGAAACGGCTGTGGAAACCGGTCCCACCATCACGCGGACAAACGTTTTCGATCACGCCATTGGCTACCTGCGGGTGGCGCGGGTCGCGCCGGGACTGGCTTCCGCGCTGGAGTCGGCGCTGTCCTCCCTGGCGACCAATCAACTGGACGGCCTGGTGCTGGATCTCCGCTATGCCGGCGGCTGGGATTACGCCGAGGCGGCCAGGACGGCGGATTGGTTCGTGCCCGATGAGCGACCGCTGCTGCACTGGGGCACCGGCTCGGCGAAGTCCACCGCGAAGACCAATGCGTTCACGCAGCCGGTCGTGGCGCTCGTCAACGCTCAAACTGCCGGCGCCGCGGAAGCCCTGGCGGCGGTGTTGCGGGACACCCGGGCCGGCTTGATCATCGGCGCCAAAACCGCGGGCGAAGCGAGCGTGTTCCGGGAATTTACCCTCAGCGACGGGCAGCGACTGCGCATTGCCACCGCGCCGGTGCAGGTTGGCGACGGACAAACCCTTGGGGCGGCGGGGCTGACGCCCGACATCCGGGTCACGGTGCCGCCCGCCGATGAGAAGGCGTTCTTCGCCAACGCGTATTACGCGGTACCCCGGCCGGCCGGCGGCAACAGCGCCACCAACGAGCAAGAACAACCCATGCTAAACGAGGCGGAACTGGTGCGGCTGCACCGCGAAGGTCTGGACCCGGAGGATCCCGATGCGCCGCTACTGGACAGCCGGCCGGCAACGCCGAAGCGGCCGACGGTGACCGATCCGGCCCTGGCGCGCGGCCTGGATTTGTTGAAGGCGCTGGCCGTGGTGCGACACAGCCAGCACTGATTTCACGTTGACGACAACCCACGGCCACCGCACTTTTTTATTTTTCGCGCGGGAATGAAAACCATTCTGTTTGTCTGCACGGGAAATATTTGTCGCAGCCCAATGGCCGAGGGGCTTTTTCGCCATCTGACCCGGGACCGCGGAGACTATGTGGCGTGCTCCGCCGGGGTGGGCGCGATTGACGGCCAGCCGCCCAGCATGCATGCGGTCCGGGCCTTGCAGGAACGGGGCATTGACATTTCCGCGCAGCGCAGCCAGACCTTGACGGCCGGGCTGGTGGCGCGGGCCGATTACATTTTCGGCATGACGCACGGCCACGTGGACACGATCGGCGCGCTGTTTCCCCAGGCTGCGGAAAAGACGTTTTTGCTGCGCGAATTTGACGATACGCTCGATGAATTTGAAAAGGACATTCCCGACCCGATCGGCGAGGGGCTGGAGATTTACCGGCTCTGCCGCGACCATATTGAGCAAGGAATCTTGACCATGCTGCCATTTCTCGAACAACAAAACGCCGCGGCCGCCCACGGCGCCAAGGCCCTTGCCATCGCCCTGGGGGCCGACCACGCCGGCTTCGCGCTGAAGGAAGAGCTGAAGCGGCACCTGACCGCCCAGGGCGTGACCGTGCAGGACGTCGGCACGCAGTCGGACGCCTCGTCGGATTACCCGGATTTCGGTCGCGCCGTCGCGCAAAGCGTGGCCGCACACACGACGCGCTTCGGCGTGCTGGTCTGCTCCAGCGGCATCGGCATGAGCATCGCAGCGAACAAGGTGCCCGGCGTCCGCGCCGCGCTGGCGTGGAACGAGGAAACGGCCGCGCTCAGCCGCAGCCACAACGACGCAAACGTGCTCTGTCTGGCCGCCAAATTCACTGACGCGGCAACGGCGAAGCGGATGTTGGATTTGTTTTTCGTCACGGCGTTCGAGGGCGGGCGGCACGAGCGGCGGGTGTTGAAGCTGGAGCCGCGCCAGCCCGCGCCTGGCCGGCGGCTGGCGGAAGTGGATCCCGACGTGGCGGCCGTGATTGACCGGGAATGCCAGCGCCAGCAGGAAAATATCGAACTGATCGCCAGCGAGAACTTCACCAGCCCGGCGGTCATGGAGGCCCAAGGCTCGGTGCTGACGAACAAATACGCCGAGGGCTATCCGAAGAAACGCTGGTATGGCGGGTGCGAGTTCGTGGACTCCAGCGAGCAACTGGCCATAGACCGCGCCAGACAGATTTTCGGCGCCCACCACGCCAACGTGCAGCCTCACTCCGGCAGCCAGGCGAACATGGCGGTTTACTTCGCCATGCTGAAGCCCGGCGACAAGCTGCTGACGATGGACCTGAGCCACGGCGGCCACCTCACGCACGGCAACAAGGCCAATTTTTCCGGACGCTTCTTCGAGGTGGTCCATTACGGCGTGCGGAAGGACGACGAGCGGATTGACTACGACCAGCTCGCCGCCCTGGCGCGCGAGCACCGGCCAAACATGATCACCGTCGGTGCCAGCGCCTATCCGCGGATCATTGATTTCGCGCGCATGGCGGCCATTGCACACGAGGTTGGCGCGCTGCTGCTGGCGGACATCGCCCACATTGCGGGTCTGGTGGCGGCGGGATTGCATCCCAGCCCCGTCGGCCACGCGGATTTTGTCACCACCACGACACACAAGACGCTGCGCGGCCCGCGCGGCGGGTTGATTCTGTGCGCGGAGCAACACGCGAAGGCGATTGACTCGCAGGTGTTCCCCGGCATCCAGGGCGGCCCGCTGGAACATGTCATCGCGGCGAAGGCGGTGTGCTTCCACGAGGCGCTGCAACCGGATTTCAAGGCCTACCAGGAGCAGATTTTGAAGAACGCGCGCGTGCTGGCCCGCGGCATGGAGCAAAACGGCTTCCGGCTCGTCAGCGGCGGCACGGACAATCACCTTATGCTGGTGGATGTCGGCGCCCGCGGCCTGACCGGCAAGGATTGCCAGAACGCACTCGACGCCGCGGGCATCACCGTCAACAAGAACACGATCCCGTTCGAAACGCGCTCGCCGTTTCAAGCCAGCGGCATCCGGCTCGGCACGCCCGCCATGACCACCCGCAGCCTGAAGGAGCCGGAAATGGCGGCCATCGCCGACATGATCAGCGAGGTGCTGTTGGACATCAAAAACCTTGACGCCATCCGCCGGGTGCGCGACCGTGTCCGCGAATTGACCGCGAGATTCCCCTTGCCCTACTAGGCGGGACGGACAATTCTCCGCCTTCCAGAATACCCGGCCGGGATTGCTCATCATGTGCAGCAACGGTTTGAACCGCCGGCAGGCGGAGGGTTGCGTGGAGATCGCCGTCATCGCAAACGACACATAGTCACTTTCCTGTTATGGCACGCCCGAAGAAATCCGATGTTACCAAGGCCGAGAGCGCCGGCGCTGAAGCGGTGAAGCCCCGGCCGGGCCGCCGGCCGAAAGCCGTCAACGCCCCGGCCGCCGAAGCCGCCACGCCCCCGCCAGCCGTCAGCGCCGAAATCCCGGCGCCCGTCCCGACCGGCCAGCCCGCCGGCGATTTATTTCCCGAGACGGCCGAACCCGCGCCGGAGAAGAAGCCCGTGGTGGCTCCGCCCGCCGCCGCCGGCATCACGATCAACATTGCCAAGCTGCAGGCCATGTCCATGCCGGACCTGACCCAGATGGCGAAGGACTGGGGGATCGAAAACTTCGGCACGATGAAGAAGCACGAAGTCATCTTTGAAATCCTCAAGAAGAACGCCGAGCGGAGCGGCATTCTCTTCGCCGAAGGCGTGCTCGAAATCCTGCCCGAGGGCTTCGGCTTCCTGCGTTCGCAGAGCTTCAACTACCTGCCCTGCCCCGAGGACGTTTACGTGTCGCCCTCGCAAATCCGCCGCTTCGACCTGCAAACCGGCGACCTCGTGGCCGGCCAGATGCGGCCGCCGAAGGAAAAGGAAAAATTCTTCGCGCTGCTCAAGATCGAGGCCGTGGACAAGGAGGATCCGGACAAGGCGAAGGAAAAGTCGCATTTCGACAACCTGACACCGCTGTTCCCGAACAAACGCATCATTCTGGAGACGGCCGCGGACGAGTTGTCCACGCGCGTGCTCGACCTCGTCTGTCCGATCGGCAAAGGCACCCGCGGGCTGATCGTCGCCCCGCCCCGCACCGGCAAGACCGTGTTGCTGCAAAAGCTGGCCAACGCCATCATCAAGAACAACCCGGACGTTTACCTCATCATCCTGCTCATTGACGAGCGGCCGGAGGAAGTCACCGACATGGAACGCACCTGCCGGCCCGCCGAGGTCGTCAGTTCCACGTTTGACGAACCACCCGAGCGACACGTGCAAGTGGCCGAGATGGTCATTGAGAAGGCGCGGCGCATGGTCGAGCACAAGAAGGATGTCGTCATCCTGCTTGACTCGATCACCCGCCTGGCCCGCGCCTACAACACCGTCCAGCCGCATTCGGGCAAGATTCTTTCCGGTGGCGTGGACGCCAACGCGCTTCACAAGCCGAAGCGTTTCTTCGGCGCCGCGCGCAACATCGAGGAAGGCGGCTCCCTCACCATCATGGCCACCGCGCTCGTGGACACCGGCAGCCGGATGGACGAAGTGATTTTCGAGGAGTTTAAAGGCACCGGCAACATGGAGGTGCATCTCGACCGCGCGCTCGTGGACCGCCGCATTTTCCCCTCGATCAACATCGAGCGCTCCGGCACGCGCAAGGAGGAGCTGCTCTACCACCCGGACGAGCACTCCCGCATCATCATGCTCCGCCGCGCGCTGACCGGCGTTCCGCCCGTGGAGGCGATGGAGCTTCTGCTCGGCAAACTCAAGCAGACGCGCAGCAACATCGAGTTTCTGCTTTCGATGAGCAACATCAAGTAACCGCCGGCATCAGGGCGTCGCGGGTGCCGTGGGCACGTCAAGATCGCCGAGCGTGAACTGGATGCCGTCCAGCAGGTGCCGCAGGAGCGCCGGATTCCAGAACTCCTCGGCGTTGTGGCCAAGGGCCGTGTAGAACACGCGGCCCGCGCCGACTTTCCGCACCCAGCACAATCCGAAATCATGATCCGGCCGCAGGTGCGGCTTGTTCATGTCCATGCGCGCCGTGTCCATGCTGTAAAGCACGCGGTCGGTCCGGCGCGAATACGGCTCCTTGAACTGGTAGCCCTCGTCAATGATCTCAAACCCGCGGCCCGCGAACGCCGCCAGCAACGGGTTCTCCGGCTCGTCCAGTTTCACCGCGATCTTCTCGAAGGCGTTCCACGGATGGCTGTCGAACACGCCGCCCAGCGCCGCGCCAAACTCCGGCGTCCGGTCGAACAGCGCCGATGCGCCGTGAATGGCCGCCATGCCGTGACCACTCCGCAGCCACTCGAAGAAATTCTTTTTTAACCGCGCGTCGTTCGCCTTCGCCGCGGCCTGCTGCGCCGGCGGCAGTTGATCAACATTGTCCGGCAGGAAAAGCTCGCCCAGCGCGCTGACGAAACAGACGCCGTCGAACTGGCGCAGCGTGTCCGGCTCGAACATCGCAATGTCATCGCTGATCGTGGCGGTGAACGCGCCGGTCTTCTGCCCCATGAACTGAATCGCCTTCGCGCCGTAAGGAATGGAGACGTGGTAGTAACCCTTGCAGAGCGTGAACACGAGCAGTTTGCGCGGCTGCTTCGGCGTCGCGGTCGCCTTCGCCGGACCAGCCGAAGCGAGCTTGCGTAGTTCCTCCTCCGTCGGCTGCGGCCGGTCGGCGGCGCGCGCCGGCCCACCGCCGGCCATCAGCCAGCCGGTCAAAACCAGAGCCAGAGAGAAAAGGATGCACAACTGCGGGCGGAGCTTCATATCCGCAGGCTACGCCGGACCGGTAGAAAACTAAAGCGCGAAAACCAGGCCGGCCCGCGCGGCCCCTCCGCGCAACTCGCCGCGCTATTTGCTTGCCCGGCCGGCCGCGGCGCTTCAGTCTGCGTTGTCGCCTATGGTGGCAACAAAAAAAGGCAAAGGACACGTCAAGCCCAAGCACGGACATCCGTGGCGTGCATCGAAACATCTGGCCCCCAGGCCCAGAAGGCAACCGGTCGAGGCCGCGCCGCCGTCGTCGTCGTCCTCGGTGAAGCACAAGGACGAGGCGCGCACCGTGCTCGTGCCGCGCGACAGTGACGCCGCCGCGGAGAACCGCTACCGCTCCAGCTACGACGGCGACACCGCCATCAAGCTTTACCTCCGCGAAATCGGCCAGGTAAAACTGCTGACGCCGCAGGAGGAAATCGAGCTGGCCGCCAAGATCAAGCGCGGCGACAAAAAGGCGCGCGAGCACATGATCAAGGCGAACCTCCGCCTGGTCGTCAAAATCGCGCACGACTACGACGGCCTCGGCCTGCCGCTGCTGGATCTCATCAACGAGGGCAACATCGGCCTGATGAAGGCGGTCGAGCGGTTCGATCCGGCCAAGGGCGGCAAACTGTCCACTTACGCCGCGTGGTGGATCAAGCAATCCATCAAACGCGCCCTGGCCAACCAGGCCAAGACGATCCGCCTGCCCGTGCATCTGGTGGACAAGATTTCCCGCATGCGCCGGATTGCGACCAAGCTGCAGGAAGTCTTCGGCCGCGAGCCGACCGACGAGGAACTCGCCGAGGAACTGGGCATCACGGCCAGCCGCGTGGCGCAGTTGCGCACCGCCGCCATCCGCCCGGCCTCGCTGGACGCGCCGATCGGCGACGACGATTCCAACACCTTCGCCGAGGTGGTCGAGGACGAGCGCGCCGAAGACCCTTACGAGAAGCTGGAGGAAAAGACGGTCAACGTCATGCTTGACGAGCTGGTCGAACGGCTCGACTCACGCGAGAAGACCATCCTGCGCTACCGCTTCGGCCTGGACGGCGGCTCCGAAAAAACGCTGGAGGAAGTGGGCGAGAAATTCAACGTCACCCGCGAACGCATCCGCCAGATCCAAAACATCGCGCTGGCCAAGCTGCGCCGCATGATCGAGAAAATGGAAGGTCTCAAACGCTGAATCACCGCGACGCCCATGAGCCAACTGACCGCCGCCGACCTTGAACACGCCATCCGCAACGTGCCCGACTTCCCCAGGCCGGGCATCCAGTTCAAGGACATCACGCCGGTGCTGGCGGACGCCCGCCTGTTTGCCGCCAGCGTGGACCTGCTGACCACCGGCTTTGCGCCGGGGAGCGTGGACGCGGTCGTCGGCATTGACGCCCGCGGTTTCATTTTTGCCGCCGCCGCCGCCCTCAAGCTGCAGGCCGGTTTCGTGCCCGTCCGCAAACAAGGCAAGCTGCCGTTCCAGACGATCGAGCAGAGTTATGAACTGGAATACGGCTCGAACACCGTGGCGGTGCATGTGGATGCGGTGAAGCCGGGTGCCCGCGTGTTGTTGATTGACGATCTGCTCGCCACCGGCGGCACGGCCTGGGCCGCCGCCACGCTGCTGAAGCGCCTCGGCGCGGAGGTCATGGCCGTCAGCTTCCTCATCGAACTGGCGTTCCTCAAAGGACGGGCACGGCTCGGGGAGCACACCGTGCGTTCGCTGGTTGTGTATTGACCCGCCGCGCCCGCTTCGCCATCTTTCCCAGTGCATTGGCTCCAGGCGATCGACACGGGCGTCTTCCGGTTCCTCAACCACGCGTTGGCGAATCCGCTGTTTGATCTGGCGATGCCGTTTCTGAGCGGGAATCCGCTCTTTGTTCCCGCGCTGCTGATCCTCATCTCGCTGCTGCTTTGGAATGGCGGGACACGCGGCCGTCTATGCGTGTTGATGATCGTCTTGTTCGTGCTCATCGCCAACAACTGGGCCGTCGAGCATTTGAAAAATGCCTTTGCCCGGCCGCGCCCGTTTCTCCAGATGGACGATGTGCGGCTGCTGGTCGGCCGTGGCGGCAGTTACTCCATGCCTTCGTCGCACGCGGCGAACTGGTTCGCGGCCGTCGGCGTTGTGTGGTTTTATTACCGGCGCACCACCTGGTTCATCCTGCTGCCGCTGGCGGTGCTGGTCGGCTTCTCGCGCATCTACAACGGCGTGCATTATCCCTCGGACGTGCTGGCCGGCGCCGTTACGGGCGCGCTCATCGGCGCCGGCGGCGTGTGCTGCCTGGACCGGTTCTGGCGCTGGGCCGGCCAACGTTGGTTCCCGCTGTGGTGGCCGAGGTTTCCCTCGCTCGTTCCTGGAACCGTCCCGCCGCCGGCATCGGCGACGCGCGAAACCTCCGCAACCGCGTCGCTGGAACAACATTGGCTGCGCCTCGGCTACGTCGTGCTTGGCCTGCTGCTGCTGGTCCGCCTCGTCTTCCTCGCCAGCGGCCGGCTCGAACTGGAGAACGACGAGGCTTACCAGTGGGTCTGGTCCAAGCATCTCGCGCTTTCCTACTACAGCAAGCCGCCGATGATCGCCTGGACGCAATGGCTGGGCACGACGCTGTGGGGCGACAACGAGTTCGGCGTGCGCTTCTTTTCGCCGGTCATTTCCGCCGTGATCGGCGTGCTCATGCTGCGTTTCTTCGCGCGCGAGTCCAGCGCGAAGCTCGGCTTCCTGCTGGTGTTGATCACCACCGCCACGCCCTTGCTGGCGGCGGGTTCGATCCTGATGACGATTGACCCGCTGAGCGTGCTGTTCTGGACGGCGGCGATGCTGGCGGGCTGGCGGGCCGTGCAACCGGACGGCGCCACGCGTCACTGGCTCTGGACCGGCCTCTGGATGGGGCTGGGGTTCCTCAGCAAATACACGTCGCTGTTTCAACTGCTGTGCTGGGCGGTCTTCTTCGCGCTCTGGCAGCCGGCACGGGCGCACCTGCGCAAACCCGGCCCATATCTGGCCGTGCTGGTCAACCTCCTCTGCGCGCTGCCGGTGTTGATCTGGAACGCGCAGCACGGCTGGATCACCGTCACGCACGTCGGCGACCGCGCGGACTTCGGCAGTGTCTTCCACTTTACGACGCGCTATCTCCTCGATTTTCTGGGCGGCGAGACCGCGTTGTTGAATCCGATTTTCGCCGTTGCTGCGGTGTGGGCGGCAATCGCGTTCTGGCGACGTGAACCGCGCGACGCGCGGCTGGTTTACCTCTTCAGCATGGGCGCGCCGCTGGTGCTCGCCTACCTGCTGCAATCGCTCCACGCCCGCACGCTGCCGAACTGGATCGCGCCCGCCGTGCTGCCGCTGTTTTGCCTGATGGTGCTTTACTGGAACGAGCGACGCAGCCGCGCCTTGAGCCGCTGGCTGACCGCCGGACTGGTGACCGGCTTCGTGGTGGTGCTGCTGGCGCACGACACGGGACTCGTTAAACGAGCCACCGGCCATCGGCTGCCGGTGCGGTTCGATCCGCTGCACCGGGTGCATGGCTGGCGCGAGGTGGCGCGAATCGCCGGTGAGGCGCGCCGCCAACTGGAGGAATCCAGCGGCAAACCCACCTTCGTCATCTGCACGCACTACACCTACACGAGCGAAATCACGTTCTACCTGCCGGAAGCGCGGGGGCGTGTCCGCGGCCAGCCGCTGATCTATTTCCAGGAAACGCCGCAACCGGAAAACCAGTTTTTCTTCCTGCCGAATTACCGCTACGCGCAGCGCAAGGGCGACAACGCCATCTTCCTCGACGAGCTTGACCGCCCGGCGCGCGACGACGGCCCGCCGCCCGCGCCCAAACCCACGCCGCCGGAACTGCTGGCCCGGTTTGCCAGCGTGCGGAGTCTTGGCGTGTTCAGTGCCGGCTACAAGGGCCAGCCGATCTGGTGGTTCCAAATGTGGGAATGCCGAGACCAGCGATGAACCGGCCGGCGGCGGCGGCGCACCGTGTTTTCCGTGTCGCGAATTACGACCTCGCGGCCACGCTTGACTCCGGCCAGGCTTTTCGCTGGCAACCGTCTGGCGACGCTTGGGAAGGCGTCATCGCCCGCCGCTGGGTCCGGCTCGCCTCGCTTCCACACGGTTTCCAGGCTGAACTGGCGGAACCGACCGCCGACTGGCGCTGGTTGATCCACTATCTGCGCCTCGACGAAGACCTCGACGCCGTGCTGGCGGCCTTTCCGCCCGACCCGCCGCTCCTGGCCGCGACGCGCGCCTGCGCCGGCCTGCGCCTGCTCCGCCAGGAACCCTGGGAATGTCTGGCCTCGTTTCTCCTGTCGTCCAGCAAGCAAATCGTGCAAATCCGCCAGATCGTGGCGCTGCTGTGCGAGCGTTTCGGTGAACCTGTCACAGTCCCGACCGGCCACCTCCCGGTGTTCGCATTTCCAACGGCCGACCGCATCGCAGCGTGTTCCGAAGCCGAACTCCGCGCCTGCAAGACGGGCTTCCGCGCCCGTTACCTTCGCGAAACCGCCCGGCTGGTGGCGGACGGGAAAATCAACCTCGTCGCGCTGGCGGAATGTTCGCTGAACGAGGCACGCGTCCGCTTGACGGCGTTGCCCGGCATCGGCCCCAAAATCGCGGACTGCGCGCTGCTGTTCGCGTGCGGTCTGGAACGGGCCTTCCCGGTGGACGTGTGGGTGGCCCGGGTGCTGCGGCAGCTTTACTTTCCCGACCGGCGTGTCACCCTGCGCGCGTTGCGCACGTTCAGCGAAAACCATTTCGGGCCGCGCGCCGGTTACGCGCAGCAGTATTTGTTTCACTACATGCGCACCCGCCGGTTGAACCTTGAACGCTGATGTCCGCGGTTTGAAAACGTCTCTGGAAGTTTTGCTGGCTCCGGCCGAGTTCGCCGCCCTTGCCCGGCGCGATCTCCGCCAGACGGTGTGCGTCGTCTTCGACATCCTGCGGGCCACGAGCAGCATGGTGACGGCGCTGGCCCACGGCGCGCGGGCGGTCCTGCCGGTCGCCGAAATTCCCGAGGCGCTGGCGTTGCGCGCGCGCCATCCCGATGCCCTGCTCGCCGGCGAGCGCGACGGGCTGCGGATTCGCGCCCACCTCACCGGCGGCGTGGAGTTTGATCTGGGCAATTCGCCGCGCGAATTCACGCCGGAGCGCGTCCGCGGCCGGACGATCATCATGTCCACGACCAACGGCACGCGGGCGTTGCGGGCTTGCGCCGGCGCCCGACAAGTCCTCGTCGGCTCGTTTTTGAATCTCGGCGCCGTGGCGGCCCGGCTGGAGCAAGCGCCGCCGGAAAACCTGGTTCTGGTCTGCAGCGGCACCCTCGACCAGGCCGCGTGGGAGGACACCCTCGCCGCCGGCGCGCTGGCCGATCAACTCTGGCCGCGTTACGCCGGCGGGGTGATTGCCGACTCCACGCAGATCGCCCGGCAGGTTTACGAGGCGAACCGGGCCGATTTGAGCGGCGCGATGGCGCGTTCCCGCAACGGCCGCCGTCTGCTGGCCCAGGCCGAGTTGCGCGACGACATCCCCTTCTGCCTGCAACGCGACGGCCACGACTTCGTTCCGGTTCTCGACGCGACCGGGGCCGTGACGCGCCCGGCGCCAGCGGCGCTCATGCTTTGACAAGCGGACCAGAAGCTGACAGCCTGCGGGAACATTCCGCCGCCGCTGCCGGTGACGCGGAGCCAAAGCCTGACTGCTGAATGAACAAGTTTTTGCAGAACCTGTTGCTCATTTTTTCGATGGCCTTGTGCGGCCTATGCATCTTCCAGTGGGTGCGCGAAGGGAACTTGCACAAGCAGATCTTCGAGATGAACGACGAGATTCACACCAACCTCGTCAACATTCAAAGCCTTCGTTTTGCCGCGCAGCAGGACGCCGACACGATCAGCCGTCTGGAGAAGCAAAAAGAAAATTTCAACGGTGTCATCAGCACCAACGAGACCAAACTGAAGGAACTCGACAGGCTGGTGGACAAGCTCTCCCGCGAATCCATCAACCAGAAGGAGACGATCGAGAAATACAAGGAGGCGGTCCTCACCGCGAACGACCGCTTGAAGCAGCAGAACGATTCCATCGCAAAGCAGAACCAGGTCATCCGGGACGTTGCCAAGCAGCGCGACGAGAAGGTCGAAGAATTGAAGGGCGTGGTGGACAAGTATAACAAGCTCGTGGCCCAGTATAACAAGCTGGTTGAGGACACACAGAAACTGACCGAGCAGATGCAGACCCAGCAAGCCGGCGAGAAGAAGAAATAACCAGTGACCGCGCCGGGCTGCCGGCCGGACGCGCCCAGCTCGATTCCCCGGTGCCGCCAACGTCCCAGCTCGTTCCTCCACTGCTCGCGTGGTTCAGCGTTCACGCCCGCGATCTTCCCTGGCGCCGCACCCGTGATCCTTATGCCATCTGGATTGCGGAGATCATGCTCCAGCAAACGCAGGTCAAAACCGTCCTGCCTTACTGGGAACATTGGCTGCGCGCGCTGCCCACCGTCGCCGACCTTGCCGCGGCCGCGCCCGACCGCGTGTTGAAACTCTGGGAGGGCCTGGGCTACTACCGCCGGGCGCGTCACCTCCAGTCCGCCGCGCAGACCGTCGTCGCCCGCCACCACGGCCAGGTGCCGCGGGAATTCCCCGCCTTGCTGGCACTGCCCGGCATCGGCCGCTACACCGCCGGCGCCATCGCCAGCATTGCCTTTGACCAGCCACGACCAATTCTCGACGGCAATGTCATCCGCGTCCTGACGCGCCTCTTCGGCATCCGGGAGAATCCGCGCCTGCGCTCGGCCAACGACCGGCTCTGGCGCCTGGCGGAAGAACTCGTTTCCGCCGCGCACGACCTGCCCGGCACTGACAACTGCTCCCACCTCAACCAGGGGTTGATGGAACTTGGTGCGCTGGTTTGCACGCCGCGCCGGCCCGATTGCGCGGCCTGTCCGTGGCGCCGGCACTGCGTCGCCCGAAGCGAGGGATTGGTGGACCAGTTGCCCAATCTCGACGCACGGCCGACGCCGACCGTCCGCCATTTCTTCGTGTTCGTGATTGAACGCGGCGCGCGCTGCGTGGTCCGCCAACGTCCGGCGGAGGCCGTCAATGCCAACCTCTGGGAATTTCCGAACTGCGAAGTGAACAACCCGCATACCGAACCGGCCGCCGCGGCCCCCGAACTGCTTGGCCACACGCCGGCCGCGATTGCGCGCATTGGCCGCGTGCGCGGCACCATCACCCGTTACCGCATGGTGTTCGACGTTTTCCGTGTCACCCTGCCCGCAACGGCCCGCGTTTCCCGGCAATTGGGGCAATGGAAAAAGCGCGTTGACCTCGATGCGCTGGCCTTCAGCAGCACCCACCGGCGGATTCTCCGTTTGCTCGAACGCAAACCAGATGCAAATCGGACGGCTGACATGCCGGGCCGGCGCCACTAGACTTCGCCCGTGCAACATCGGGAACGACAGCCCATCGCCTTGACCATCGCCGGTTCCGACAGCGGCGGCGGCGCAGGCATCCAGGCGGATTTGAAAACCTTTGCCGCGCTCGGCGTCCACGGCACGAGCGCCATCACCTGCCTGACAGCGCAAAATCCGCGCGGTGTCCGCGGCATCCAGGCCGCGCGCCCCGACATGGTTCGCCAGCAAATCGAAGCCGTGTTCGACGAATTGCCGCCCGCCGCCGTGAAAACGGGAATGCTGTTTTCCGCCGCCATCATCCGCAACGCGGTGAACACGCTCCGGCAACACCACGTCCCGCTCGTGGTTGACCCGGTAATGGTGGCGACCAGCGGCGCGCGGTTGCTGCAATCCGCCGCCATCCGGGCGCTCACTCGCGAACTGCTGCCGCTCGCCACGCTGGTCACGCCCAATCTGGATGAGGCGCAAATTCTGGCCGGCGCGAAACTGGCGTCGGTCGAGGATTTACGGCACGCGGCGAGGGAGATTCATCGGCGTCACGGTTGTGCCGTGCTGGTGAAAGGCGGTCACCTGCACGGCCTGCCCGAGGCCGCGGACATCTTCTTCGACGGCCGGGACGAGCTGCTTCTCACCGCGCCGTTCGTGCGCGGTGTTTCCACCCACGGCACCGGCTGCACCTACTCGGCGGCCATCACCGGCTACCTCGCTCTGGGCTGCGAACTGGCGCAGGCGGTGTCGCTCGCCAAACGGCACGTCACCCAATCCATCGCCCAAAGCGTCCGCATCGCGCGCCATTTCACGCTGAACCCGTTCTGGCGTTGAGGGGCCGCAATCCAAATCAATCATCGTGGAGGAGCGACTGGATGAAATTCACGAACGCGTTGGAATCCATGAAAAATGAAGCAAGGTCCGGCACGGCCGGTGTTTTCTTGAGCCTGCTGCTTCTGTGTTCCTGCGCCACCGGCAATCCCAGCCGCCCGCGGTTGCCAGCCGATGTGCCCCTGAACCCGGCGGCGGGACGCGGAGGTTTGCTGACGGTGACGCTCCGGCTGGAGAGCGGGGAGGAACTGCCATTCCTGGTGGACACCGGCACATCGGGCACTCTGATAGACAAATCCTGGGAGCCAAAACTGGGAAAGCCCCTCGGCACCGCGACGTTTCAGAGCTGGGGCGTGAAAAGCACGAACCATGTGTATGCCGCGCCCAAGCTTTATCTGGGGGGCGCCCCGCTCATGATGACCGGCCCCGCCATCGTTGCCTACGATTGCAGAAAAGACTCACCTGATGCCAGCCGGCCCCTCATGGGCATTCTCGGCATGAACGTGCTGGAACACTATTGCATCCAACTGGATTTTGCCGCCGGCAAACTGCGTTTTCTGGACGACAACCGGGCGGACAAGCGCAAGTGGGGCAAGGCATTCCCGATTGTGGCGCTCAACTCCCGGGACCCGCGCCCGGCGGTGGCTGAGAATCTCCTCGGCCTGCAAGGTCCGCATTCGCTGATTGATAGCGGCTGTAGCTACGACGGCTGGCTGATGCCGCAGTATTTCCAGCAATGGACCAACCAGACCGTTCCGCCGGCGAAGGGAGAGGCCTGTTCGCCCAACGGTTCATTCGACGGGGAACAGTATCCGCTTGTTTCCGTGGAGAGGCAGGATGTCGAGTCCGACGGGATTGGGCTGCGGTTTCTGGCGCGGCATCTGGTGACGTTGGATTTTCCAAACCACACACTGTATCTCCAGCGCCAGTCCATCGGCCCGCTGCCCGACCCAAGGCTGAAAACCACCCGGATGAAAGCTTTGGAACCCCTGATCGGGAATGTTCTCCAGGAAAATACGAACGCCGCGCGCAAGGAGCTGGCGCGCATCGAACATGGCCGGGCCACGGAACTGGAGAAGACGGTTGGCAGGGAACTGGTGGCGAGCCTGGAACACAAACCCAAACCCACGCCGGCCGAGGTGCCGCCCGCCGTCACCCAGACGTCGTTGGGCGATTGCCGTCCGGAACTGGCCGAGGTGGGCTGGCTCCAGCCGGCGGCCAACCGCATACCGCCGAACGGGGAGGTTGTATCGCCCCTGCTGGATTCCGGAAAAATCCATGCCACCGGCCTGTTCGCCCATGCGCCATCCCGGTATGTTTACGATTTGAATGGCAAATGGAAAACGCTGCGCGGCGCGGCCGGATTGCACACGGCTTTTCAGCATTACGCCTACGGGGTGGTGTTCGTGATCAAAACGGACGGCAAGGAAGTATTCCGGTCCTCCGTCATTCGCGGCTCGGAGCATCCCCGTTACGATGTGGATGTTACGGGCGTGAAAACGCTGGAGTTGGTCGTGGACAAGGCGCAAGACCGGAACGGAGGCAACTGGGGCCTGTGGCTTGAC
Source organism: bacterium (assembly GCA_021780105.1). Lineage (GTDB taxonomy): Bacteria > Verrucomicrobiota > Verrucomicrobiia > Limisphaerales > J093 > JAJXZJ01. The sequence continues at coordinate 42,754 of JAJXZJ010000060.1, read as the reverse complement.
CCGACGCTGTTTCGGGAATCACCAAAACCCTAGACTTCTGCCGGCGTCATCAGTGGCCGCCGGTCGCGCGGCCGACGTTGAATCACCGGGACACGACGGCGCGTCCTGGTGAACAAGTGAGGGTCGCGCCGAACTAATGGTTCTGGTTCCAACGGCGCAGAAGGACCAGCGTGCCACCACCCGCGAGCATCAACACCCACGATCCCGGTTCGGGTGCCGGAGTGAAGGCCAGGCCGCGAAAGGCGGTGTTGGCGGCCGCCGTGTCCAGCGTGGCAACCGTGGAGCCGGCCCCGGTGTCGGTGATGGCAATGAGCCGGTTCGCCGAGCTTTCGCCAGTGGTGGCGTAGATCACCGGATCGGTGCCGCTGAAATCCACCGCCAGGCCGCGTGCGCCGTTGGAACTCCCGGTGCCGAGCGTGTAGCTCAAGGTCCAGGTGGTGCCGTCGTAATCGTAGCGTTGAATGCCCGGTGCGGACGAACCGTCGTCGGCGATGTAGGCCACTGTCCCGTTGATGGCGAATCCATAGGGGCTGGAACCGGCGCCCGTCGCAATCACCAGCGCGGCCGTGGCGCCGCCGCTTGGTGTGCCGTCAAATTCGTAGATGCCGTAGGTGCCGCCGGAGCCGGTGGAGAAATAAAGGTTTCCGTTGATGATGTTCAACACGCGCGTGTTGGCCACCGCGGCCTGGACGGCACCGGCCGGCGCGGTGGTGCCCATGTAAACCGTGCCGCTGTTTGCGCCGGCCGCCCAGTAATTGCCCGCGCCATCGCTCACGGCGGCGCGAACGTTGTTTTTGTTGAATGACGTGCCGGTGGTGGCAGCCAGGGTGTAATTGCCGTTGGCGTCAAGGCGGCCAACGCCGCGCGCCACATCGGACGATTTGGTGCCGGCAAGGCTGCTTCCGTAAGGGAGACCGGTGTTGTAGCCTGCGAAGGTCAGATACCTCCCGTCCGCAGACAAGGACAGCGCGCCTTCCGAAGTGGCGCTGCCACTCACGATCAACGCCGAGACGCCGCTGGCCGGGACGGCCAGGCTGTTCACCCGTGAACCACCGGTGGTGAATTGATCCACGAAAATCGAGTTGCCGGTATTCGCCAGTGTCTGCGTGCCGTCACCAACACGAAACACCGCGAGATTGCCGGGGGAAAACTGCGCCCGCGCCATTGCGGCGAGCGCAACGATTGTCATCAGAGAAATAAAGACACGTTTCATAAATGGAATGGTTGTTCCGTTACCCGTTTCGTCTGCTGAGCAAATAGTTTTTAGTGTAATGGAAGAAAATTAAAAAGGATTTTTTAGGGCGAAGAACCCGGCGTTGGACACCGGTTCGGGGAAGCCAAGCTACAGGACCAATGCTGCGTGCAAGCCTCTTGAGAATCATTGCGGCTGGCAGATTGCCCTCGAACGGTCCCGACAAACAGGCAGATCAAGCGACTCCACCCTTTCACCACAACTCGAAGGCCCGCGCCCTCGCGTGCGGTTGGTCACGCTCGTTCATCTCTTTGGCCGTGGTTGTAAAAGCACCGTTCCACCACCCCGCGTCGTTGTTGTCGGGAACACTCAAATCTGCTTGCCCGTCCCTTTCAACAAGGCATACTCGTTGCTCGATGGTTCGCGCCGAAATCGGGCTTGGAACCGGAAACGAGCACCGGTTGCTTTGCTCAAGGGGCTGGTCCTTGTTTGCCAGAGATTTCCCCCGAAACTTCGGGTTAGAACTCCAGGTTGAACCGGCCGGTTGGCACGACGCGTCCATCAAAAAAACAGTTTGCAGCCAATTGGTTGCGCCAGAGTAGCTCAGCGGTAGAGCAGGGGACTCATAAGCCCTTGGTCGGGGGTTCAATTCCCTCCTCTGGCACCAATTGTTTCCCTTCAAAATCAATGGAAAACCTAAAAATATTGGTTTTTTACGATTTTGGCTCTCCCGTTCAAAGTGAACCAAGATGAAGCGAACGGAAGCGAGAAGCAGCTAAAACTGGCAAATTGACAAATCTTCTGACAAATCCGGGCGAAGCGTTTGCGCCGGATACCCGGGGTCCGGATTCGACTTGGTTGCCCGAGAAGGGCGGGAAGTCTGACAGCAAGCCAGAATTGGAAACCTTGCCACCCCACTTTGGGAGTCAATGACAGGTCAGAAGGGGCGAGTGTGTTTCATTGCCCCAGTCTTTTCCGACTGCGTTCCAGCCGGCAAAGATGGTGACGGGTTGGGTTAATGTCGTTGTGCCGACGGGCCGGCAGGTCGGCAGGCAGGGTTGACTGAATGCGGTCTGACCGTTGGTTCATCCAGGGCAGGCGGCAGCCGGGGAGCGGCCAGCCCAATTCATGCCGCCACTGCGAGCGGCTCTACGTCGCGCTCGATTTGCTGGGCTTTCTCGCAGCGTGCCCGGCGCAAGTCGTAATCCGCCTGCAAACCGGTCCACAGTTCCGCGGTGGTGCCAAAGTAGCGCGCCAACCGCAAAGCGGTGTCGGCAGTAATGCCACCCTTTTCGAGCACGATCTCGTTGACGCGCCGGGGCGGCACGTTCAGGGCGCGGGCCAAGGCGTTTTGCGACAGCCCGTGGAGTTTGAGAAACTCCTCGCGGAGTATCTCGCCCGGATGGATGGGCGGCAGTTTGTTCGTCTTCATCGTCAGTGGTAATCCACGATTTCCACGTCGAACGCGTCTTCGCCCTGTCAGCGGAAGCATACCCGCCATTGACCATTGACGCGGATGCGGTGCTGACCGGCACGGTCGCCCCGCAACGCCTCGAAGCGGTTGCCGGGCGGGGGCGCGGAGGTCATCCAGACGCCGGCCACGCGCTGAATCTGCGTCGGCAACCGGCGGGACGGTTCATCGTTGAACAGCCGGGCAGTTTCCGGGCAGGCGAAGCTGCGTATCATCTGCGGAGACCATAACGGGTCGCGTTATAGGCGTTAAGTGTTCGGCGAGCCGGAGGGACAAACGCCAAGGAACTCTCCACCAATACCGCCTAAGGGCAATGCGTTGATAGCGGTCACTCACGCGGTCGAGACGATGCCCAGGTTTTTTAACAGGTTCCGCTGCCGCGACAACGGGAGGTTCTCCCGCTCCATCTGCGCCAGCCGCATCCGCACGGCTTCCAAGGTTTCGGGCCGTTGCGCCAACTGGGGCTGCAACGCCTTGCGCCAGTCGTGCAGTTCGATGTGAGGATGCCCAATTCACAGGCAATGTGTTGGATCGGGCGGCCGCTGCTGATCAACAGATGAACCGCCTGCTTCTTGAACTCAGGATCGTAGGTCTTGCGACCGGGTTTCGGATGCGTGGACATGGCGGCTTTCCTTTCTCAGTTTCTCCGCCCCTTGTCCACCGTTTCGGGGGAACCGCACAACTCGGATGCGCCCGGCGTGCGAACCCTTCCCGCGGGGTGCTTGACTCACCCCACCCCGCTGCTATGCTTCCGGCTTCCGTTCAAACGGGGTGCTTCGTTTGCGGCCATCCTCCCCGTTGGAGGATGGCGCGCGGCGGCCAACAATCGCAGAATTCGGATCGCATGAAACGTCAATACCAGCCATCCAAAATCCGCCGGAAGCGGCAACACGGCTTTCTCAGCCGTAACTCCACCAAGAGCGGCCGGGGCATTCTGGCCAACCGCCGCCGGGTCGGCCGCAAGCGGTTGACTCCGGTCTAACTCATTCTGACGATGGCGGTTTCACCCGCTGCTCGACGATGTCTGCCTCGCTCCCGGCGCCTGCAACGAACCGGCGACTTCGCCCGGCTTCGCCTGACCGGCCGGCGCCTGGTCAAAGGCACGCTCATCGCCAACTGGGTGGTGACGCCGCCGGGCACCGTGTCACGCATTGGCGTGGTGACCAGCCGCAAGATTGGGTCAGCCGTGGTGCGCAACCGGGCGCGCCGGCTGTTGCGCGAGGTTTTTCGCCTCCATCAGCATGAACTGGTGAATCCCGCCACGCTTGTGCTTGTCGCCCGCCCGTCCATCGCCGGCAAATGTTTCGCCGCGGTGGAGCAAGATTTTCTGGTGGCCCTGCGCCAGGCGGGCCTGCTGTCTCCGGCTGCATGAATCCGGTCCAACACGCCCTGGTCTTCGCCATCCGCGTTTATCGCTGGACCTTGTCACCGCTGCTGGCGGCCGCGTTCGGCCCGCTGACCGGCTGCCGCTTCCAGCCGACGTGTTCGGTTTACGCGCTGGGGGCAATCCAGGCTCACGGCGCCTGGCGGGGCGCCTGGTTGACCGCGCGCCGGCTGGCTCGCTGTCATCCCTGGGGCGCTTGCGGCGACGACCCGGTGCCGCCGCGACATTCCACTGCCAACCCCGCCCGGCCCGTCAGTCCGACGGGCAGCCAAAGTTGATTCCCGTTCATGGACCGTAAATCCGTCATCATTCTGGTCGCCTGTTTCATCCTGCTGATGCTGTGGATGCCGCTGGTGAACCGCCTTTTCCCGCCACAGCATGTGACCCGGCCGGCCGGCGCGCTGACCGCAGCGCAGTCGAATCTTTTCACCGCCCCAGATTCCAGCAACGGCACGAATCACGCCGCGCCAAGCATTTCGATGCCCACCCTGGCGGCACAGTCATGGATCCGCCCCTCCGCGCCGGAAGAGCTGATGACGCTGGAAAACGCCGTGGCCCGCTATGTTTTTACCTCCTACGGCGGCGGTTTGAAGCTGGTTGAACTGCGGCGCTACCCGGAATCCGTGGGGCGCGCGGGCAGGCCACCGGAGACCACCAACCGCTTTGCGACGTTGAACCAGGCCGCGCCGGTGCCGGCGTTGTCGCTGTTCGGCGGGACCACGCTGGAGGACAGCGCGCCGTTCCGGCTCGTGAAGACCGCCACCGGCTTGCGCGCGGAGAAGGACCTGACGAACGGCCTGCGGTTGGTCAAGGATTTCCACCTCGGCACCAATTACAGCCTTTCGGTCGCCATCCGGATCGAGAACCATTCCAGCCGGCCGGTGGACCTGCCGGTGCGCGAACTTGTCGTCGGCACGGCCACGCCGATCAACCGCGACGACCTCGGCACCGCCCTGGGCGTGCAGTGGTATGACGGCGTCAACGCGTCGTTCATCAACAGCGCGTGGTTTGCCAACCGCACCCTCGGATGCTTCCCCGGCACGCCGCGCCTCCAATACGACAGTCCGGGCGCGAGCAACGTGGTCTGGGCGGCCGTGCATAACCAGTTTTTCACGATGATTGCCGCGCCGGAAACCAATGCCCTGCGGCTGCTGGCGCGCCGGATTGAGCTGCCGCCGCCGACCGCCGAGGAGCGGCAGGCCGACCCCAAGGCCGTGGCCCAGCCGTTTGGGTTCGAGGCCTCGCTGGTCTATCCGCCCACGATGCTGGCACCCGGCCAGGCGATTGAACGCCGGCTGGATTTGTTCGCCGGGCCGAAAGAATACAACACGCTGGCCAAGCTCCCGAAAAATCAGGACCTGGCCATGAACTTTTCCGGCTTCACCGGCTGGTTGTCCAAGGTGCTGCTCCTCTCCATGAACGGACTGCACCGCCACCTGCACCTGTCCTACGGCCTGTGCATCATCTCCATCACGATCATCATCAAAGTGATCTTCTGGCCGCTGACGCAGGCCAGCACGCGCTCGATGAAGCGGATGCAGGCGCTCCAGCCGCAGATGAAGGCCATCCAGGCAAAATACAAGGATGAGCCGCAGAAGATGAACCGGAAGGTGATGGAGTTATACAAGGAGAACAAGGTCAACCCGCTCGGCGGCTGCCTGCCGATGTTGATTCAAATTCCCGTGCTGATCGGTTTTTACCGGATGTTACAAAGCGCCATCGAACTGCGCGGCGAGTCGTTCCTCTGGGCCAGCGACCTCTCGCAGCCGGACACGGTGGCGGTGGTCTTCGGATTTCCGATCAACCCGCTGCCGTTGCTCATGGGAGCCACCCAGTTCTGGCAGGCACGGATGACGCCCGCGTCGCCCAGCACCGATCCTGTGCAGCAGAAGATGATGCAATACATGCCGCTCATCTTCGTGTTCATGCTCTACAACTTCGCCTCCGGCCTGGCGCTTTACTGGATGGTGCAAAATCTGTTAAGCATCCTCCAGATGAAACTGACCAAGACGCTGCCCGCCAGCCCGGCGACGCCGGTCCCGGCACAGCCCGCGCCCGCCAAACGCAAAAAGTAGGCTGTCCCACCTCACGGCTTGAGTCCAAAACCGAATCCTGCCATGCCAGCCAACGCCAAAAACCTCACGGAGGAATTCCTCCGCCACCTCGGCTTCGACGCTACCATCGAAGAACACGTCCTGGACGACGGCCTGCTCCTCGACATCCACTGCGAAGACGCCGGCCGGCTCATTGGCCGCCAGGGCCAGACGCTGGCGGAAATTCAATACCTCGTGAACCGGCTGATTTTCCAGCAGGACAAGGATTCCCCCAAGGTGACGCTCGACGTGGGCGGCTACCGCAGCCAGGCGCGCGAGGCACTGGTGAAGAGAGCGCTCGAGGCGGCCGAGAAAGTCCGGCGCTGGGGCGACATCGTCGAACTCGAACCGATGAACGCCTTCGACCGGCGCATCGTTCACAACGCGCTCCGGGACGATCCCACGGTGGAAACCCACAGTGTCGAAGTGGACGGCACGAGCAAGAAGGCCATTTTGCTGCGGCCCAAACACTGAAGGCCGTGCTGCCGGAGCGGAGCCGCCGCCGGCCCGTCCTACCTTTTCCGCCTGGCGCGCAACTGCGCCAGATAGTCCGCCCATTCGCGCATGCCCTGCCCCGTGCGGGCGGAAACCTCAAAAATCTCGGCGTGGTGGCTCACCCGGCGCAAATGCAGCCACGCCTTCTCCCGCTCGAAGCCCGCGGCGGCGGCGAGGTCGGTTTTCGTGATGACCACGATGTTGGCCGAATGAAACAGCGGCGGATACTTCACCGGTTTGTCCTCGCCTTCCGTGACGGAAAGCAGCACCACCCGCAACTCCTCGCCCAGGTCAAAATCCGCCGGGCAGACCAGATTGCCGACGTTTTCGATGACGAGCACGTCCAGCGCGGTCAGATCAAGTTGCGCGGCCGCCCGCGCCACCATGTCCGCCTCCAGATGACAGACCGTGCCGGTGGTGATCTGCACCACGGGCACGCCCGCCGCGCGCAACCGGGCCGCGTCGTTGTCCGTGGCGAGGTCGCCCACGACCACCCCCAGCCGGCAGCGCCCGGCCAGCGCCTCGGCGGTTTTCTGAATCAGGGTCGTCTTGCCGGAACCCGGCGCGGAAAGGACATTCAGAACGAGCAAACCGCGCGCGCGGAAAAGGTCGCGGTTACGCTCCGCCAGCGTGTCGTTCTTCTCCAGCAACGCGCGTTCCACCGGAATCGTCTGCCGGCCGGTTGCGTGATCATGCGACGTTCCGCCGTCACCGCTCGTCTTCTCGCCTTCGCATTTGTCGCGCATAAAAGTTGGGCACCCAGAGAAACACGGGCGGGTGCTGTTGTCGAGCGCCGGTTAAAGTGGGCCAATTTACGTTGCGCGTTTTCCCTTTTGCTTTCGGGCGGGGCACTCTACCCTGCGGCGCGTTGGTTTTATGGCGCTGCACCTGTTCAACACGCTGACCCGCTCGCTGCAAACCTTTACGCCGCTCGACCCCGCCGGAAAGAGCGTAGGCATGTATTGCTGCGGCCCGACGGTTTACGACTTTGGGCACATCGGCAACTTCCGCACCTTTGTGTTTGCCGACCTTGTGCGCCGGTATCTCGAGTTCAAGGGGCACTCCGTCCGGCATGTGATGAACATCACCGACGTCGAGGACAAGATCATCCGCCGCGTGCGTGAAACCGGCAAATCGCTCCGGGACTACACCGGCGAATATGAAACGGCGTTCTGGGCCGACCACGCCGCGCTCAACTGCCTCCGGCCGCACGGCACGCCGCACGCCACGGAATACATCAGCGAGATCATCGCCTTGATCGAAACGCTCATGACCCGCGGCGTGGCCTACCGCACGGACGACGGCTCGGTCTATTTCAGCATCGAGAAATACCGCGGCCGCGGCGGCCACTACGGCCGGCTGCTCAACCTCAATTTCGACGCCCTCCGGGTCGGCGAGCGGGTCAAGAGCGACGAATACGCCAAGGAGTCGGTCGCCGACTTCGCGTTGTGGAAGGCGCGCGCGCCGGAGGACGGCGCCGTCTGCTGGCCAAGCCCGTGGGGCGAAGGCCGGCCCGGCTGGCACATCGAGTGCAGCGCCATGAGCATGAAACTGCTCGGCGCCAGCTTCGATCTTCACCTCGGCGGCGAAGACCTCATTTTCCCGCACCACGAGGATGAAATTGCCCAGAGCGAAGGCGCCGGCGTCCAGCCGCCGGGCCAGCCGTTTGTGAAACACTGGCTGCACGGCGCGCACCTGCTGGCCGAGGGCAAAAAGATGAGCAAATCGCTCGGCAACTTCTACACGCTGCGCGACCTGCTGGCGAAGGGCTTCACCGGCCGCGAAATCCGCTACCTCCTGCTCACCGCTCATTACCGCGAACCGTTCAACTTCACGCTCGACGGTCTGCAGGCCGCGCGCACCGCGCTCGGCCGGCTGGACGAATGCAAAAGGCGGCTGACCGAGATCGCCGCCGGCGCCACGGGCAAGGTGTCCGCCGCCACGATCAGCGAGGGGCAGCGCATCCTCGGCGAATTCACCGCGGCCATGGACGACGATTTGAACGTGTCCAAGGCGTGGGCCGTGATTTTCGAGGAAGTGCGGGTGATGAACGCCTTCATGGCCGTCGGCAAAATCGAACCGAATGTGGCCGCTCACCGGCTCACCATTTGCGACCAGGTGTTCGGGTGCTTCGGTTTGACGCCGCCGCCGCCCGCCGTCGAGGCGCCGGCCGAAATCGCCGCCCTCGCCGCCGCCCGCCTGGCCGCGCGCCAGGCCAGGGATTTCAAACGTGCGGACGCCATCCGCGACGAAATGAAGGCCCGGGGCTGGGTCATCGAGGACACACCCAAGGGACCGCGCCTGAAACGCGCCTGACCCAGGTGAGTTTCGGCTCGTCAACGCCGGCCCGCCGTGGCAGACTGTCGCCAGGTTGATTATGAAGCTCCGCGACCGCCTGCGCTGTGTGAGATCTGTTTTTTTTGCCTTGTGCCTGGGAATCGTGGTCCCGGCGCTGGCACAAAATTTCGACCCATTCTCCCCTCTTCCACCGGTGGCCAATCCGCCGGCCGTCCCGGTTCCGCTCGCGCCACCAGAGCAGCAGCCGCGTGCCTACCTGCCCGTCAATCCCACGAATCGAATCAGGATCGTCAACGTGGTGCCACCGCGCTCGACAATGCCGTCGAAACAGGAGAGCGCGTTTTCCTGGGATGCCTTGGTCAAGGAAACCACGCTCAAACCGAATGAGCTGAACGCTCACTTCACGTTCAGTCTGACCAACATGACGACGAATGTGGTGACGATCAACGCCGTGCATACGTCCTGCGGCTGCACGGTGGCCAAACTGCCCACCGTGCCGTGGCGGTTCGATCCGGGCCAGAGCGGAACATTTGACGTGGATGTGGATGCCCGCGGAAAATTCGGCGTCGTCACGAAAACCGTCAGCATCGAAAGCAGCGCCGGCTATCGCTACCTGACGTTGCGCCTCGCCATTCCGGGCACCGGTCTCAACCAGCTTGCGGACCGGGCGCGAAACATGCAGGTGGCCCTGGCCAACCGGCAGTCGGTGTTCCGGCCCGACTGCGCGGTCTGTCACGTGGCGCCGGGTTTTGGCAAACAGGGCGAGGCACTGTTTCACGTCGTCTGTGGTGTGTGCCACGAGGCCGTGCATCGTGCGACCATGGTGCCAGACCTGCGCGCCCTGCACAAACCGCAGGACCGCGACTACTGGGAACAATGGATCCGGCACGGCAAGGACAAAACCCTCATGCCGGCCTGGGCGGCCGAATCAGGCGGCCCATTGAATTCCGCTCAGATCGAGTCGTTGATCGCCTATCTCACCGGACCATTTCGCACGTCATCGCCACCAGCCCGGCCGACCTCAACCGCGGGCGAAATCCGCTGACCCCCGCACGTCGTTGACCTGTCAGGCCGATACGCCCCATGAGCGACAATCCCCACCGGCCGCCGCCGGAAAACCTTTGGGTCAATCTGCTGCTCAACGCCGTCGTCCCGGCGTTGATTCTTTCCTTCGGCGCGCCGGAAAACCGGCTGGGGCCCATGTGGTCGCTCGTTGTGGCGCTGGCTTTCCCGGTTGGTTACAGTCTGTGGGATCTGCTGCACCGGCGGACGTGGAACGCGTTGGCGGTGCTGGGCCTGGTGAGCACCTTGATCAGCGGCGGGCTGGGTTTGATGAAAATGAGCGGCTTCTGGTTCGCCGCAAAAGAGGCCGCACTGCCGCTGGTGTTGGGCCTGGCCGTGCCGCTGACCCTGCGCACCCGGCAGCCGCTCATCCGCCTGGTGCTTTACAACGACCAGGTGCTGGACACCCGGCGCATCCACGAGGCGCTGGTGGCGCGCGACCAGGTGACCGCCTTCGACCGGCTGCTGGTCTGGGCTTCATGGATGCTCGCCGCCGCCATGCTGGTGGGCGGGACGGTGAACTTCGGCCTGGCGCTGTGGCTGCTGCCGGCGGAATCCGGCACCCCGGAATTCACGCGGCAGCTCGGCAAGCTCCAGTTCTGGAGCTGGCCGGGCACCATGGTGCCGATGTCGGCGATGATCTTCTACGCGTTGTTCCGCTTGCTCAAAGGCGTGGAGGATTTGACCGGCCTGCGGGGGGACGAATTGTTCCACCCCCGGCGGTGAAGAAAACGGCGCGAACGCGGCCGGACGTGCTTTCTGTTTGACCCGTTTCCCCGCCATTTCTTAGCCTATCCCTGATGGAAACAGCGGCGGCCCTCACACCTAATCCATGGATGATTCTGCCGTTCGGCACGCTGCTGGCGTCCATTGCCCTCGGCCCGCTGCTGGCGGAGGGCTGGTGGCAGCGGCACTACGCGAAGGTCGCCTACGCCCTGGGCGCTGTGACCCTTGCCTACTACCTGCTGGGGCTTCGCGCCTGGGAGCACGTCCTGCACATGGCCCACGAATACGTCAGCTTCATCGCGCTCATCGGATCGCTTTATGTGGTCGCCGGCGGCATTCACCTGCGGGTGAAGGGCGAGGCCACGCCGGCCGTGAACACGGGATTCCTCTTGATGGGCGCCATCATCGCCAACCTCCTCGGCACCACCGGCGCTTCCATGCTGCTGATCCGGCCGTGGCTGCGCATGAACCATTACCGGCTGACGGCGCATCATGTGGTTTTTTTCATTTTCATCGTTGCGAACGTCGGCGGCTGCCTGACGCCGATCGGCGATCCGCCACTGTTCCTGGGGTATTTGAAGGGCATTCCCTTCTGGTGGGTGGCGGAGCATTGCTGGCCGATGTGGGCCGTCGGCGTGGGGTTGTTGCTGGGAATCTTCTACGTGCTGGACCGGCGGAATTATCGGCGCGCCCCGGCTTCGGTGCGGGCGCAGGTGGCGGAACCGCCTGACGAATGGCACGTCGCCGGGCGGCACAACCTGATCTTCCTGGGCGTCATTCTCGTCGCGGTGTTTATCGGCAGGCCGTTGTTTCTGCGGGAGGCGCTGATGGTGGGCGCCGCCGCCGGCTCGTGGTTTGGGACGCGGAAATCCATTCACCAGGCCAACCATTTCAACTTCCGTCCGATCCAGGAAGTGGCCATCCTGTTCATCGGCATCTTCGCGACCATGATGCCGGCGCTGGACTGGCTCCAGGCCAACGCCGCAACCCTCGGCAAACCCACACCCGGCCTGTTCTACTGGGCCTGCGGCTCGCTCTCCAGCGTGCTGGACAACGCACCGACCTACCTGAGCTTCCTCAGCGCGACGTTCGGTTCGTTCGTGGACGCCGGCACCGTGCAACAGGTGCAGCACCTGATCCCAACTGGCGGCGCGGACCTGGCTTCGCTCACTGGCATGCATGCGGAAGAGGTGCGGCAGACCTTTCTGGCGCTGCAAAAGTATCACGCAGCGGAACTGGCGGCCGGCACGGTTGCCACGGACCATATCGAAGTCGCCTACCTGCTGGGCAACGTCGCCTACAACCACTATCTGCTCGCCATCAGCGTCGCGGCGGTGTTTTTTGGCGCCTGCACCTACATCGGCAACGGGCCGAATTTCATGGTGAAGGCCATTGCCGAGCATCAGAAGGCGCACACGCCAACCTTCCTCGGCTTCGTTCTCCGGTTTACGCTCCCGTATCTACTGCCGGTGCTGCTGGTGGTGTGGTGGCTGTTTTTTCGCGGTTGAACGGCGGTGTTGACCGCCCGCCGTGACCGCGAGAATCGCGCCCGCGGCCTCGCGCACGGAGGCCGCCAGCTCTGCCGGCTGCAGCACCGCCGCGTCACCGCCCCAGCCGAGCACCCAGCGTTGAATTTCGCCGAGGCTGGACAGCTTCAGCCGCAGTTCCACGCCGCCGCCCTTCAGCGCGCGGAGTTGCTGTGAAGGATGCCAGCGCTTTTCGCGGATGTAATCGGCCACGCGCGGCGTGAAACGCAGGACAACCTCGAATTTTCCCTCGGCCGAATGGACGCCGAAACTGTGGCGCAATCGTTCGTCCACCGAGAAGCCGGCCGGCCGCGTGAAGGTTTTCCCTGTGGGTCGGACGGACCGGATGCGCGCCGGAACAAAGGTCCGCAAATCGCCGCGCAGGTAATCGAAGGCGAAGAGATACCATTCGCCGTTGACGTTCGCCAGATGGTAGGGGTCCACCACCCGCAACTCGGCCTGTTTGCGACCAGGCTTGCGATATGTGATTTCCAGTTGCTCGCGGCGCGCGGCGGCCCGGGCCAGCGCGTCGAACGTCTCCAGGTTCAACAGCGGCTCGGCACTGGTGCGAAAGGAAATGGTCTGGTCCCAGTCGGCGAGATGCAGCGACACGGTGTCCGGCAGCGACGCGGCCATCTTCTTGAGCGCGCTCAGGAGCGGCCGTTCAAAGTTCGTGCCGCGATATTGCTGGATGGCCTTTTCGGCGACGAGCAGCGCGAACAATTCGCCCTCGGTGATCTGGAGCGTGGGAAACGTGCTGACCTCCTGCGTGTAGCAATAGCCGAACCGCCGGTCGTCGTATTCGATCGGCAGATCGAGCCGGTCGCGCATGAAGGCGACGTCGCGATGAATGGATTTGGAGCTGACTTCCAGCGCGCGGCCGAGCGTGGTGGCGTTGGGAAAAGTGCGCGACTGGATGGCCTCGTGAATGCGCAACATCCGTTCCAGCGGCGGGCGGGAGTGCGGCGTCGTGTCGGTTTTCTCAGCCACTCGTTTCATGGCGGCGGTAGTTGCCAACAACCCGCCAGCCCAACGCGCGCGTGGCTCCACGCGGCGCGCTTACAGCAATTTCACCAGCAACTCGTCGTTGGTTTTGTGCTTTTTCAACGCCGCCAGCAGCGTCTCCATCGCCTCGACCGGCTGGAGGTCCACCATCATGCGGCGGAGTTTGCGCACCGCCTCGATCTGGTGCTTCGGGAAGAGCTTTTCCTCCTTGCGCGTGCCGCTCCGGGGAATGTCAATCGCCGGGAAGAGGCGGCGGTCGGAGAGCTTGCGGTCGAGGACCAGCTCCATGTTGCCGGTGCCCTTGAACTCCTGGAAGATCAACTCGTCCATGCGGGAGCCGGTCTCGATCAGGGCCGTGGCAATGATGGTGAGCGAACCGCCCTCCTCGGTCTTGCGGGCGGCGGCGAAAATCTTGCGCGGAATTTCCAGCGCGCGGGCGTCCACGCCGCCGGTCATCGTCCGGCCGCTCCCGCCGTGAACGCTGTTGTAGGCGCGGGCGACGCGGGTGATGGAGTCGAGCAGGACGAACACGTCCTTCTTGGCCTCGACCATCCGGCGGCAGCGCTCCGTGATGAAGCGCGAAAGACGGACGTGGGTTTCCAGATCCTGGTCGTTCGAGGAGGCAACCACCTCGGCCTTCACCGAACGCTGAAAATCGGTCACCTCCTCCGGCCGCTCGTCAATCAGCAACACCACCACATAGACTTCGGGGTGGTTCGCCGCGACGGCGTTGGCAATCTGCTTGAGGATGGTGGTCTTGCCGGTGCGGGGCGGTGCCACGATCAAGCCGCGCGTGCCCTTGCCGATGGGCGTGACGAGGTCAATGATGCGCGTCTCCAGCAGGTCCGGGCTGGTTTCCAGCCGGAACTTCTCGAACGGGTCAATGGTGGTCAGGTTCTCGAAGCGCATGGACTTGGTATAGTCCGCGTAGGACAGGCCGTTGACCTCCAGCACCTCGCGCAACTGCGGGCTGCTGCCCCGGTGGGGCGGCTGCAGCATGCCCTTCACGAAGCAGCCTTCGCGCAGGAACGTCTTCTTGATCGTGTCCGGCGTCACGAAAACATCGGTCGGTTTCGGGTGGAAATGCTGCTCGGGGGTGCGCAAAAAACCGAAGCCCTTCTCGGAAATCTCCAGATAGCCCCACCCCACTTCGGGCGTCACGTGGGCATTTTTCGGGCCGGAGGCATTGTCCGGCGCCTGCCGCGGCGCGTTTCGCTGGCCGGCAGGATTCCCCGGCATGTCGTTTGTATTCCTCATACTGGTGCTTTGGACTGTCTAGGACGCCCCACCCGCATAATCACCGTGGTGTCACGGTGATGTGATCGAAATTTCGGGAGAACTGCCGACCGAAGAGGTTTCAAGAAACCGTTGAACAGCCGGCCAGTTGGACCTAAGACGCAACTCTGATAGTCCCAAAGCGCGCCGGGCGCAACATTTATTTTGCGCGGCGAACGTCCCGGCCTTCGGATCGCCCCGCCGCGCACGCAGCACCCGCCGGAAGGTTTGCCTTGCCGGCGGCACTGCGTCACACTGCCCGGAGCATGAGCAAACGGTTTTACATCACCACCGCGATTGACTACGTGAACGGCCAGCCGCATTTGGGCCATGCCTACGAAAAGGTGATCGCCGACGTGATCGCGCGGACGCACCGCAGCTTCGGCGAGGAGGTCTTTTTCCTGACCGGCACGGACGAGCACGGCCAGAAAGTTCAACAGGCCGCGCACGCCGAGGGCAAGTCGCCCCAGGAGTATTGCGACGCGCTGGCGGCAAAATTCCAGGCACTCGCCGCCGTCCTCAACGTCTCCAATGACGACTTCGTGCGCACCACGCAGCCTCGCCACAAGGCCGTCGTCGCCGCGATGCTGAACAAGCTCCACGCGCAGGGGGACATTTACAAGGCGCCTTATCGCGGCTGGTATTCGTGGAAGGAGGAGACGTTCCTGACCGACAAGGACCGCCGGCCCGATGGCACGTTCGACCCGTTTTGGGGCGACGTGAAGGAACTGGTCGAGGAAAACTGGTATTTCCGGATGGGGCAGCACCAGTCGTGGTTGATCGGATACATCGAGGCGAACCCCTCGTTCGTGCAGCCGGATTACCGGCGCAACGAAGTGCTCGGCTTTCTCAAATCGCAAAAACTGGAAGACCTGTGCATCAGCCGGCCCAAGGCGCGCCTGAACTGGGGCATTCCCCTGCCCTTCGACCCGGATTACGTGAACTACGTCTGGTTCGACGCGCTCACCAATTACTACAGCATTCCGGTGGCGCTCGGCGACGCTGGCGCAGCCGCCCCGCTCGGCGACTATTACCAGGGCCCGACCGCGAACCTGCAACCCGCCCTCTGGCCGGCCGACATTCACGTCATCGGCAAGGACATCGTCAAATTCCACGCGGTTTACTGGCCGATCATGCTCAAGGCCGCCGGCGTCCCGCTCCCCAAACAGGTGCTCGTCCACGGCTGGTGGCAAAAGGACGGCGCGAAAATGAGCAAGACGACCGGCAACGTCGTGGATCCGATCGCCGTGGTGAACGAATGGGGCGTGGACGCCTTCCGTTACTACGTGGTGCGCGAACTGGCCATCGGTCCGGACGGCAACTGGACCGACGCCGGTTTCCAGGCCCGCTATCACGCCGAGCTGGCCAACGGTCTGGGCAACCTGGTCAACCGCTCGCTCTCGATGTTGCAGCGCTACCGCGGCGGCGTGGTGCCCCCGCGCTCGGATGAGCTGGCCGCCGAAATCAACCCGTTCAGCCAGACGGTCAAAACCAGCCTGGCGCAACATCAGCTCCAGCCAGCGCTTCAAACCATCTGGGCCATCGTCAATCGCGCCAATCAATTCGTGGACCAGACCGCGCCGTTCAAGCTGGCCAAAGACCCGGCCCAAGCCGCGCGCCTCGATGCCGTGCTCTACAACCTTGCCGAAACCTGCCGGCTGCTCGCCGTCCTGTTGCACCCGTTCCTGCCCGAAACCGCGCAGAAAATGTACACGCAACTGGGACTCGCCGGCGCGCCGGACCGGCTGACGCTGGCCGCGTGGGGCGGTTTGGAACCAGGCCACCGCATCGGCGAGCCGGCGCCGCTCTTTCCGCGCAGGGACGCGCCCAGGCATTGAGCGCGTCGCCAGGGCCTATTCCATTTCGAGCCGCTCGAAGGCCAGCTCCAGGACTTCGAGCAGCGGCTGGTCGCCCTTGCCGTCGAGCGCCGAGAATTTGAACCGCACCGGCCAGGCGCGCAGCAACCGCCATGTCATCACCACGGCGGTGTGGTCCTCGCTTTGCAGCATGACGGTGACGGTGCGGCTGGCGTTGATGTTGCCATTGCGGACATCGTTCCACCACTGATACAGGTTCAGCGAACCGGTCGCGCCGCGGCGCAACACCAGGTTTCCGTAGTGTTCGCGGCCGGGAATTTTCCGCACGCCGTTCTCCTTTTCGTTGCCATTGCGATACTCCAGCACGTCCAGCCACGCCTCGGGCAAAACGGCCTCCTCGAACCCGGCGTCCGGGCCGTCGGTCTGGCCGGTGCCCAGGTCCACCAGAAAGTTGAAGTTGCCGTAGGGTCGTTCGCGTTGGATTGCCATAAGATCAGTCGTTGAGGTGGGTGGCCTGCTCCGTCGTCATCGCACCAGGCGGGTTGCTTCCCGGCGGCACCACGAAGGCCAGGTCCGCGTAAATCTTCAGCTCGTGCGTGATGGTCCGCCCAAACATCCGCCCGTGAACGTCGTGAAACGCCAGCGTCGCCGTGAGCCGCGTCGGCTCGCCCCGCCGGAAATACGCCGCACTGTCGTCCAGAAACGCGCGGATCGTTTTGCGCGGGGCCAGGAACTTGAGCTGGTGAAAAAGGGCCAGCGAAGGAAACGCCACCCGCCCGCCCAGACCGTGGAATTCCTGGGAAAACCTGACCGTGACATCGCAGGCCGGCTGGTCGCTCACATTCACCACCGCCACGAAAAACAGCCCGGCCTCGAACACCACGTCCACGATCACATCCGGCCCGCCGGCGACCGGCAGCGGCGGCGCCACCCCCACGCCGGCCGGCGGCGTGGTTCCCGGGGAAGCAGCGGCTGCGGGCATGGCGTGAGGTTACGGACTCGCCCCGGCGAGTCAAGCCGGGAGCGGCCGCACGCGGGGGGGCGTCATCGCGTGCCGAATCAAATCGCGCGGGCCTATTTGCTTGCGGTGGCGTCCACCCGGCGTATATCATGCCCGCCCGAAACCGGCCCGGCCGCCGCTGCGGCCCGGTGCCAGGTGGTTGCGCGAGTAGCTCAATTGGATAGAGCGTCGGCCTCCGGAGCCGAAGGTTGTGGGTTCGACCCCCGCCTCGCGTACCAGCCTCAGGGGAGCTTCCGCAAATGTCTTGATTCTTTGGAAACCCGTTCCCGCCGCCAAGGTTTTCTCCCCAATCAAACGGCCCTCCAAGTTCACGCGCGGAATTGGCCGCTTCAAGCTTCCGGCAGCCGAAGCGCCCTTTCGGCGGTTTGTCCACGGAGGACGCTAGTCATGGGTAAAACCTTTGGGTTCGCTCGGTTGGGTCTCCAATGCCTTTCGGCGGTTTGTCCACGGAGGACGACGATCCGACAGCAGTGGCGGCACTGGTGGAAAAGGTCTCCAATGCCTTTCGGCGGTTTGTCCACGGAGGACCTGCAATCCGGGCTGGACCCGTCCACCTTTTACCGGGTCTCCAATGCCTTTCGGCGGTTTGTCCACGGAGGACAGGATTAAACGGAACAGGCGGTTCCTGGAAAGAATCTTTGTCTCCAATGCCTTTCGGCGGTTTGTCCACGGAGGACTACGAATATTCCGCCAGCAACCTTCTCTGTAGATGCGGTCTCCAATGCCTTTCGGCGGTTTGTCCACGGAGGACAAAAACGAAAGGGCGCAAATGAAGATTGCGAGTTTCGCGACGTCTCCAATGCCTTTCGGCGGTTTGTCCACGGAGGACGTTTGGGTTGACGGCCACGCCGGCGGCGGGCCTGGAGGTCTCCAATGCCTTTCGGCGGTTTGTCCACGGAGGACTGGACGGAGTAAGGGGGTTGCAATGGGTTGGCACACCGGCAGTCTCCAATGCCTTTCGGCGGTTTGTCCACGGAGGACGAAGTTACTCGTCGGTTTATGCTTATTAATCGGGACGGGTCTCCAATGCCTTTCGGCGGTTTGTCCACGGAGGACATTCTTGTTGAAGCCAATGGAGACATCGATCGGATCGTCGTCTCCAATGCCTTTCGGCGGTTTGTCCACGGAGGACTGACTATGAAGTTTGTATTCGTAATGCAACACGACCCCAGTCTCCAATGCCTTTCGGCGGTTTGTCCACGGAGGACTGAAACTTATCAGAGGAGGAAGTGACGTTGTTGATGTTGAGTCTCCAATGCCTTTCGGCGGTTTGTCCACGGAGGACTCCGACCGCGATTGACCGGGCGAAGGTGTATCTAAGGTCTCCAATGCCTTTCGGCGGTTTGTCCACGGAGGACTCGAAGATGCCGCCGAGCGTGCGCTCGCAGAAGTCGGTGTCTCCAATGCCTTTCGGCGGTTTGTCCACGGAGGACTGCCGTGATCTAACCGCTTGTCGGCCAAGGTGTCAATGGCCTTCGGCGTCTAACCGCCTTCCGCCAGGCCCCTTCAACTCTCATGCCAACCGCTGCCGGGAACATCATTTTGTGTTCAGAGTGCTTGTTGTCAGCCCGTTGCGACGCAGGTCTAACCTCCCCCGGTTGAGCGGGTCCGGCGGGTTAGACCTTGGCGGCCTGGGTGCGCTGCCTCCGTGGGGAACGGGCCGGCCGCCTCAAACGAGGTAGCACGTGGCGCGTTCGGTGGCGAGCATCGTCTGGCCGGCGGCGAGGCGGCGGCGCGCTGCCGCGGTGTCCAAGGTGTAGGCCATCAGGCGGTCTTCGGCGGGGTCAATCGCCGCCCGCAGACGGGTCCAGAGTTCCTGGAATTCGCGTTCGTCCAGCCAGCATTCGAAGAGGCTGTATTGGACGCGCACGCCGTAGTCCGCGCACGCGTTGGCGATGCGGGTCCAGCGTTTGTGGTTGGTGATGTCGTAGGCGATGAGGCGGAGCATTTCGTCTTCTCCCGGTGGTTTGGCGAGCGGGACGACGGGCAGGAGGGTGTCGTCCAGATCGGTCATAAACAATTGCGGATGGCGTCAGTAGTCCGGCCTCAATTGAGGCGGAAGGGCCGGAAGCCGGCCGGATCGTCGAGGGCTTGTTTGAACCCCAGCACCGTGGCGGCCAACTGGCTCCGGAGGGTGGTCCGCTGGCCGGCGTGTTCACTGAGAAACTCGCGATCGAGCCGGCGATGATATTGCTCCAGGAACTTGCGCCGGCCATCGGGGTTGAGATAGACGCCGCCCTCGTGCGGCTCGAAGCCGGCGGCGGTCATCACGCCGAGGGTGAAAGCGCGGAGGGTGGCGGCTTCGACCACCGCGGGCCGGAACGGCTCCATGAGGTCGAGCGCCAGGGACCAGCGACCGTCATCGGTGGAGTGGAGGGTGCCCAGGCCGGGGTCGAGTCCCTGGCGGTGAATGAGAGCAACGAGTTCGGCGTAAAGCAGGACGGCGGCGTAACTGAGGCAGGCGTTGACAGGGTTATGCGGGGGGCGACGGGAACGGCGTTCAAAAGGGAACCCGGCGGGGAGAAAGCTTGCCCACGCGGGATAATAGGTCGCGCTGGCAGCGCCTTCCAGGCCGCGCAATTCATCCAGGGATTGGGCGGTTTCAACGCGGCTGGCGAGTTGTTCGAGGCGCAAGAGGTCCGCCTCCACGTCGCCGGGGTGGTTCGTCTCGGCCCGCTGGATGACGCGCCGCTGGTTGAGGATTTTGGCCGCGACAATCTGCCGGGCCACGGCCAGGCCGAACGCCGGTTCGAGGGTGCGCTGATATTGCCGCAGCCGCAACGCACTGTGGGCATTGGGCGTGGCCAGCGTCTGCCCCAGGATCTGGCCACGGGCGTCCAAATAGGTCAACGGCAGACCGCGACGCAGCAGCGCGCCGACCGCCTGGCTGGTGATTTGGACGTCTTCGGTGATGGTCAATTGCTCCAGCTCCAGGAGCGGAATCTGTTGAAGCAGTTGATCGGGCTGGGCCGGCACGGGTGGTGCCAGCACGACGAGGCGCTCGCTGTGGAGTTTGATGCGGCAGTAAGGGGTTTGGACGAAGGCGGTGGACATGGCGGGCAAATTAAAGGTTGGCGGTGAAGGTTTCAATCACTCGGAGTCGTCAATCGGGGCACCCGGGAAAAGCCGCAAACGGCGGGCCAGGAAAGCCATGAGAACACGGCGTTGGTGCTGCGCGCTTGTCCCAGCGTCGCCGGCCCGCGGCGGTTCTCCCGGTTTCGACACAGGCTGACGCGTGCTTTCACGGCTGCACAGGGCCTCGGATAGTGGCTGCGGGCCGAGGTCCACGTCCGGCGTTGCCGGGAGGATGAGTCCCTGTCGCTCGAAGAAGGCATTGGACAGCACCCGACGCAGGATGGGCGGATCATCGGCGGGGTCCGGAAAATCGAGGGCGAAAGCCGCGGCACGTGCGGTGTCTTCGGGGACACCCAAACGCTGGAGTTGGCGCAGACGTTCCGATGGCGTTCGCCACTTGAACCAGGCACAGGCGCGCAAGGCAGCGCACGCGCAGGCGTGGGCGGCACGAAGCGTGTTGTCCTGGGTGAAGCGGAAGTAGGTGGCCCACCCGCGGAAGTATTGGGCGACGTCCGCGACGATCTCCTCGAACAGGCGGTCGGGCCGTGGACGGGTCAGTTGTTGCACTTCACGCCGGAAGGTTTCCAGGGCGCTTCTCGTGATGCGGCGGCGCACCCGCCCGTAGCGGCTCACCCGGTAGGTGAAGCCCAGAAAGCCCACCTCGGCCGGACGGACGACCCGGGTTTTCACTGGATTCAGGCGCAGCCGGAGCCGGTCCGCCAGGAATTCGCGGGTGAACTCAAGGAGAGCCAGGCCCTCGGCCTCACTACGGGCAAAGAGAATGCAGTCGTCGGCATAGCGCACAAACGACCAGCCGTGCCGGGCGTATTCCTGGTCCAATTCGTCGAGGACGATGTTGGCCAGCAACGGCGAGAGCGGGCTGCCCTGCGGAATGCCGACGCGCGTGGGATGGATCACGCCATCACGGCTCAGGCCGGCACGGAGAAAGTCCCCAATGAGGTCGAGGAGAGCCGTGTCATCCACGCGCTGCTGCAAACGGAGGACGAGGCGGACATGGTCCACGCTGTCGAAGAAGTGTTCGATGTCCAGGTCCACGATCCAGTGCTGGCCGGACTGAAGGCGTTGCTGGGCGAGGAGGACGGCGTCGAGCGCGGTGCGGCCATCGCGGTAGGCGAAACTGAACGGCGAGAAGTGCGGCTCCCAGAGTGGCGTAAGGATTTGAGCGATGGCCTGGAGGACGACGCGATCTTGGACGGTGGGGATGCCGAGCGTGCGGAGGCCGTTGGTGTCGGGTTTGGGGATGTCCACGGCGCGGAGCGGCGAGGGGCGATAGCGTCCGGAGAGGAGCGTTTTGGCGATGTCGGCGAGGTGCTGATCGAGACGCCCCTCGAAGGCTTGGACGGTGATCCCGTCAATGCCCGGTGCGCCGCGGTTCTGGCGGACGTGGAGCCAGGCGCGGTGGAGGTTGGCCTCGGCGGCAATGTTCTCGATCATCGCGGCGGGCTTTGCGGCAGGAGCCATTCGGCGACGTCGGGCTGAGTCAGCAATTCCTCCGGGGCAACGGGGGTGGCTTTGTCCTCGGCCTCACCGTGCCAGAAGAACGCCGTGCCGACGGTTTTCGGATCGGCTGGGGAGCGGCGGGCCACGGCCGGGACTTCGACGAGGCGGAACTTGACGCGGCAGTGTTTGCGAGCGTGCCCCGTGGAATCGAGGACCAATTGGGGCGGCAACTCGTGGAGGTAGGGCACGAAGTCTAGGCGGACTCCATTGTTCATCTGCTGGCCGATGGACTGGCCCATCGCCCGGATGTCACCTTCGTGCGCTAGCCAAGCTTGGCGGCAGACGAAGACGGGAACGTTCCCATGGAAGAAGTAAACGCTGAGGAGCTTGGGCAGGCTGTCTTCCCAGTCCTCGCGCACTTCCCCATACCAGACGAAGACGGCGATCAGGAGCGTGAACACCCCGAAAAAGACTTGCAGGCGTTGCACCCAATCCGGCCAGTCGCCTGGCTCCGGCGGAGTGCCGCCGCTCAGGCCGGGAAAGCGGAGGGCGTCCACGGCCAGAACCGCGACGAGCGAGCAGGCGATGGCCAGGCCTAGGAGGATGATGCGAGCCCACTGCTGGAGAGCAATGTAGGCGGCCACCCGCCAGAATCTCGCCCAGACATTCATCGGGCGTAGGGGTAGGGCGGCGGAGGAAGCGGGCTTGGCAGCCGACATGATTCAGCGTGGATTGTGGTTGAAAATCTCGACCGGCCCAGTGACGGGCGAGTCGTAGGTGAGGATACGGGCGCGCCCATGTAAGGCGTGAGCGATCCGGAGGTAGAGCCACACGGGGGCTTTGCCTGTGAGGATCACATCCGCGCCAGGCGGAACTTGGGCTAGGGCGGCGACTTCGTACCTGGGCAGGTCGGCGAGCTTGGCCTGCTCGGTGGCGGCGTAAAGTTTGGACAAAACGATGCGGACCTTGGGCCGACGTGGGCCGGATTTGTGGCCCGCCCCTTTGGCAGCGCGCCCTCGCGACGCCGGGCCAGAGGCAGTGGGGACATTGCGCCGAGGGTTTGCGCGCGGCCTCAGGGGGAGGGGCGTGGGCAGCAGGGCTTGGGGCATGGGCTGAAAGGGTTGGGACAGGCGCCTGGTCAATGGTGCCCTGCGCCGGGCGAAGCCCGGAAATCGTAGATGAGCGGGTCGCGGCCAGAGTCGCGCACGTCCTCCGTGGGCACGTATTGGCAGACACATTCGCGACGGAGCGTGACCACCGCGCCGGCGATGCTGGTGACTTTGAAGCCGCCGGTTACGTCCACCGTCACGCTGCGCGGATCCAAGCCGTCTCGTTTGTGAGCATCCAGGCCAACCGCCTTGCGGATTCGCTGGAGGCAGACGGCGAACCAGTTGCCAACGACTTGCAGGCGGGCGATGCCCCATTTGCCTATCGGCCGAAGCCGGGCGGCAAACCAGTTGGCAACAGTCTTGCCGTGTGTGGCGACCCACTTGCCCTTTGACCGAAGCCATGCAGCGAGAGAGCCTCCATGGACGGCCCGCGTTGGTTTGGTCAACGCACGGACATGATTGCGGATATGGTCTCGTAATGCGACGAAGTCTTCGAAAGGCACACCAGGAATTTGGTTTGTGGGCGGCCCATCCACTTCGGGTATTTGAAGTTGCACAAAGTCTTCGAAACGCTCACTGGGTTTGGCATAGAGGAATCTGGGCTTCACTTCGCACGCCTTGAAATAACCCCGAAGCCAATTGGCGCAGTGACGCAGGTAGATGTCCGAGCCGTCGCGCTCGTCGGGCTTCCCCGCGTCTTTTGGCTTCGCGTTTGGATTCCGGCTCTTGGAACCGATGAGGCAAATCGTTTCAAGCTTGGTGTGCGGCTGGAGGGCACGGAGGATTTGTTCCCAGTTCCAATCGAACCCGCTTGGGGCCGTCCTCAGCCGTTCCAAGTCCGCGCCGATGTCACCGGTTAACTGAACGACTGGGTTCTTCGGGTCCGCCCCGATTTGGGCAATGAGCTTGGCATCGCCCTTGATCATCTGCGGCACATAATCGGGCCTCGAAACGCAAAGGACCAAGGCTCGAAAGCGCTCTGGTTCCTTGGTAGCTTTGCCCGGGTAGAGTTCCAGCAGACGCACAGCGTCCTCTTCCTCCGTCAGATCGTGGAGGCCGAAGATCGCCAGCAACACTAACCCCAACCCGGCCAATGCGACCAGGAGTTGCGGCCAAGCGTGCGTGAGTTCGTGCAGTCCCAGCCCCACCCAATGGCCGCCCAGGATGGCCCCAATGATGAGCCAAAGCACAGGACGGGAATGGAGCCGGTGCCCGTGGCCCAAGTACCCGCAGACCCCGAATACAACGACGCCGAGGGCGACGGCCAACAGGGGCCGAAGGGTGCCAGGGTGCTCGGAAGAAGGGGCGTGGAACAGGTTGTAGGCAGCGGCAGCGAACACGTGTCCCGCCACGCTGAGGACCAGCGCCCAGGAAGCCCGGCGCCAGAACTTGCGCGGCAGGGGAGTTGGTTCGGTTTGAGTGGGCGAGTTGGGTTGGGACATGGAGGGTGCAACTATGTTGCTGAGTCTTCAGAAGCCAGCGGCTTGTAGCAGGAAGCCGAGGGGTTTGGCATTCCAAGACCGATCGTAGCTCTTTGTTGGCGGGCTGTAGCCTGCGCACAAGGCCGTGACGGCGGCCGACCGAGAGCCGCCACGTTTGTCACGATCGTCGGCCACAGCGATGAGTCGAAAAATCGTGTGGTCTCGTTCCATGAAGCGCGCGACTTTTAACTTGAGAGGAGAGGCTTGCCGACCTCCCCTGCGTGCGTGACCGAACGGATCCCCTCGGATGCCAAACACCTTCCTGGCGTCACGACCAAAGATCGGGATGTCACCCGCAACTGCGCGGAGCGTCTCGGCTTCGGTCGGTTGGCGATGCCCCTTCTCCCACGCGTTCCACACGCGTTTGGCCGTGGGATCGCCAAGCGAAATCGGCGAAGGCAAAACCCGAACCAGAACCGTCGGGGGCAGGGTGAGCGAAGAAACCAGCGCCAAGAACTGATCAACCGTTGGATCGCCGCCAGGCCAAACCGGCCAGACCGAGCCAGCGGCACGATTTACCCGCGCACCCAAGCCGCCGAAGAGCAACCACGCTTTGAGTACCCGTTGGAATTCCGCATCGGTGCTGTTGCCTGCCGAGACTCGACGACTCCACGCCAAGTCGAACAAAGTGCCGGCGGGAATCGCAGGCCGGTCGTGCTTGCTGGAATCGTGCGGGCAAACATCCGCGCGTTCGCTGGCACTAGCCGGGCGCGAGCGCAGCTCCAGCCTTGGCACGAACGGACTGGCGACGGCGTCCTGACGAATGCCAACCTGTTTGCTGTTTACGCCACCCAGGAGGTTCTGTTCGTCCCGTGCCATGGCCCTGGGATCTGCCGGTGAGTGATGGAGCAGCCTCGCCCAGAAGTGCAACTGGCCGCGCAAAGACGGCACCCGGAGTTCGGCCTCCTCACGGGGCCAGGCCCCGCCGCAGAAGCAGGGGGTGAGCAGTTCAATGGTTTGTCGGTTCATGGCGTCAGGCAGCCGCAGGGAACAAGTCGTGCGCGGGCGCTGGGAGTGGGGCCGGGTTTCTGGTCTCCCGGAAGCGGCCATAGCCAGCGCGCGTTTTCCCGCCCAGGCCGAATTCGAGCAATGCCCGGCGCAAGCTCTTCGAAGCATCCTCAAGGAGAGAGGTCGCCTCTTCGTCGCTCACCCGTGAGGTCAAGCAGGTCAGATGGAATTGGAACTCGACATCTTCCCTAACCACCGGGAACACCGAGGGAACCGGTTGCTCGATATCCTCGGCCTTCGAGTTCCCCGCCCGCCCGTAGTACTTCTGGAAATGCGGTGTCAAAACGTCGAGTTCAAGCGCGCAGTTCAAATCGGCGGGGTAGGCGGCTAGGAAGGAAACCGGCCCGCCAAGGAACTTCCGATCCTCCTCCGGCTCGTTGCCGAAGACTTCGCGGATGCGGGCACGATCCAGGCCGACCAAGAATTTAGCCCCATCGCGAGCGACTCCCTTGAGGACTGAGCCAGCAATCACGGGCACGCCGAAGAAGCGATGGGTGTCCAGACCCGCGTTCTCAAGCGGGCTGTTGGCGAGTCCCAGGGCGAGGCGTTCGGCGGTGAACAGCGGAATCTCGACGCGGCGACGGCTTGGAGTTGACGACAGCCAGGACAGATCCGGCGAGCTAAACCGGAGTGGAGCGCGCGGGCGGCTCCGGTCCAGCGGATTCCTCGCCTCAAGAATCTCCAAAAAGGCTCCGGCTGCCTCCAGCTTCTCGGCATCCTCGTGGGTGAATTCCCTAGGCCGCTCCGCTTGCTTTCGCTCGAGTTTCCTCTGCGCCTCCTGTTGATCACGCTTGAGACGTTTCACCCACTCCGTCGGGTCCGCCAAGGTCAAGGCAAGCGCGAAGGCGCGGGCGGAGTCCAGCCAACCGTCGTTGAATACGAGTTTCTGCTGAAGCAGGGAGCGGCTCTCGCAGGCGTTTGCAACAGGGCCAAGGGCGTCTCTCGTGTCGCGGGCCATCGGAATGCTCATGCGGCGTCTCCTTTCTCGCGAGCGAAACGCTTGAGGTAGCCCAGGTAGGCCAGGGCTTCGGAAGTCGCGGCGATGAGGACTTGGGAATTCTGGCGGCAGAATTGTTCCAGCATGTCCGAGGCGGCGACTGCTCGCCGTTCCCGTTGCAACCGGGTTGCCAGTTCAGGTTCCAGCACCAGGCGCTTGAGCCGCTCGTCGGCCAAGTGTTTCGCCAGTGCGTTAAGGGCTTTCTCAATCCCGCCTCCCTTTTCCACGGCGTACGCCGTTGTGGCAAGGAGGCCGCTGGAGAGGATGAGCGCCGGCAGTTTGCTGACCTCGGCCTTGTCGCAACCGTGAGCTGGCCCGCCGGATTGCAGCGCGTTCAGCGCATTTTCGGCGCGGATTTGTTCGAGGTTGGGATTCATTGATCGCCTCCGGGGTTGTTCGGGTTGGCTGGGGGTTGAGGTGTGCTTTGCTGTGGCTGCGTCACGGGGGCAACACGGACGGCGCAGAAACCGAGTCCCGTGGAGGCATCGCCGCCGAATTGGAAAACAGGGCACTTGGCTAGCTTGGCGCGGAACGCTCCAGCCGCGTCATCTGCCTTCAGGTCCGCCGCCGGCCTGGTTTCGTTTGTCGGCTGCGCGTTCGTTCCGGCAAGCTTTTGGAAGGCGATGTTCCCGTTGCCGCGCATCCGGCTGTCGTAGGCGTGGACCAGCGCGTAGAACAGCGCTTCGCTGGGCACGTTCTCCTGGTTGAACAGGCCACCCTTCTCGGCCGTGCCGGTCTGGTCGCTGATGCGGACGTGTTGGGCGATTTCGCAGGCGTTGCGGGCGAAGAAGCTCATCATGCCGTCGCTGAGGATAACGAGGCGGTTCTTGACCTCCTGCCAGACCGCTTCCTGGCTGAACAAGCCGGCAAGAGCATCGCTCAGCGTTTCCGTATGCGCCTGACCGTTGCGGGTGGTGTTGCGACTCAACGCCCGATCCACATGATCGAAGGTGTATTCCTCCAGAACGATCTTCCCGTTAAGCGCGATCTTGGATTGGGCCGTGTTGTCGAAGATTGCCTGCTCGTCAGACGGCTCGACCAGTGCGTCGAGGAACGCCTGGTCAATTACGCCATCGCGCACTGCGCGCCGCAGAATCAGCGGGCTGGTGATCCAGGCAAAGCAGCCGCGGGCGGAGCGGATGGGAAAGGCCAGCAGTCGGGCGTCGGAGAACTGGATGGCCCCGGCGAAATGGTCGGTGGCATTCGTGTCCGGCCCGAACAGCCAGCGGCCATCCGGGCTGCGGATGATACGGCCCGTCTCCTTCATTGAGCCGTCTGGCTGTGGCAGCTTTTCAGCATCAGTCCAAGCATCGGCGAACACGCCTTTGAGGGTGCTGGCGGGGATGATGGGATAGCCCGTGGGGCGCTCCCGTTGAATGGGCTGGTCAATGGCGCCGACACTGCCGCCAGCCCCGACGTGGAGTGGCGTGCGGGTGAACAGGTAGAGATGTGCGAGTTGTGCTGTTTGCATAGGTTCTGGTTTCAGGAATCAGACTTGGCCGCGGGTTCAAAGAAGTCCCAGGAGGAGCAAACGCCCAGGCCGAACCCCTGTTCGCCAAACAGGGTCGAACGGCGGCGGATGGGCACCTGCGGATCGGGCGGGTTCTGGCCGTGCCAGGAGAGCAGGTCAACCAGGAGGCTCGGGTCTTCACCGCCCGAGATTTCAAAATAGTAGGCCGCCCCGGCCGGCACGGCGTAGTAGCCGGCGCGCGGGTCACTGCCGGTTTGTAGCTTGAGTTCTTTGACAACAGGGTCGTCCCCCCTTTCTGGCAGGTGTTTGCGATCGGACCAGCCGCTGATGTAAACGGGCTTCGACACACACGCGGCGACCAGGCGGGCAGAAATGGTGGTTTCAACTTCCGCGCGGCGGACAGTCCGTTTCTTGGTTTCGTCCCAGACGCGGCGGACCTGGCCGCTCCGGTGCTTCAGGAGGACCAAGCCGTTGCGTTCATTTGGTCGCGCGACGCCAGCTTCCTCATCCCAGTCCAAGAAGACCCAATTCGGCAGCCAGCCGCCGGGATGGGCGTTGATCGCACAAGCGGGATTGCCCTTGATGGCCGGAAAGACCGCCGGCGTGAGCAGCGTCCACTTTACGCGACCTCTGCTCATATCCCCGGTGACGCTTGCGGGCAGGGTTTCGCCGATGGTTTCGGCGGCGCAATCCCGGAGAGGGACTTTGTCGGCCGGGAAGACGTTCCCATGGCACTGCTGCCCGCCGAAGATGAGGGCATTGGAAACCTGCCAGAGGTTCGGGAGGGCGTCGGCATCGGTCATGGGCATGGCGGCAGCGAAGCCGAAGGCCACGTCTTCACGCAGCCGCAGATACTGGGCGGAATAGATGCGCTCCCCGTCCTGGGCTTGCGTTCCTGGGTCCATGCCGATGCCGGGGGTCCACTCGGCGCCGTAAAGCTCCTCCGTTTGGCGGAAGGAAGTGCGATCGACTTGCGCGGTTGATTCTCCGAGGTAGGCCTGCCAGGCTTCGCGAGTCCACCATGAGGCCGGCTCAACTTTGGTGGGCGGGCAAGGGTTCCCCAGTGAGTAACGCAGCGGGGCCGCCAAGTCGCACCCCCCGCCCGATTCCTGAATGGGGTGCAGCCGTTTCAGGCCGTCGGTGAGGACCACATCCGCCGGGCGCGGGAAGAGCCAGCGCCACTGCTTTGCCTCGGAGTCCCACTGGCACGGGAACGGGCCGACGGTGGTCAGGGAACCGAAGCGCTGTGGCCTGTTGCCGCGATCGGGATAGTCCCCATTGCGGCCAGTGGGGTGATTGTGTTCCCAAGCCTGCGGGCGTGGAAACGCCAGGTGCAAGGCACCGTGGACCGCCGTGAAGATTTGCGACGGATCGGGCCAGCGCGCGCCGTGGCCGCCGCTGCCGGTCTCGCTGCTCATGGGCCGTGCATCGCGAAAGAAGGACCGGTCTTCGGGGATGAAGAGGTAGGGTTGCATGTTCAAGCCAGGTCGCGGGTGACGAATTCTTCGAGGTTGAACAGGTGATAGAACTCCGGCAGCGGGCGGCCCAACAGCTCCAATTCGCGGGCATAGGCCTCGGCGCGGAGCCGGAATTCAAGGTGGAGCCGTTGCAGGTCAGGCCCTCGCTTGTGAACTTTGTCTCCACCGGTGATCTGGCGCGGGATCATGCTTGCCAGCTCGGCGAGGACGATCTCGCGCCGTTGGGCGGTCATGGGGGCAGGGCCGTAGGGGGCCAGCAGTTCGGTGAGACGGTGAGGAAAGCGCCCGGTGATGTCCGCAGACTTCTCCGGCTGGTCGGCGGGCACGTGGTAATGCTCTTGGAACAGTCCGAGCAGCGGGAACGCGGGGGAATCGAACCGCGCCCACCACTGAATCTGCTCACCGCTGCGTTTGAACAGCGTCACGGCCACGGCGTCGCCGTGGAGTTCAGCGGGGTAGTCGAGCAACTCGCGCTTTGCCCGGTGAAGTTCCTCAAAGGCACATTCGACCAGGTCTTGCAGCGGTTCCTTGATGTGGCCAATGGCGATGCCCGCTGAGATGCCGAACTCTGCCTTGCGCAAGTGGGACGGCACTTCCTCGCCCATTACGCGCTTGAAGATGTCGCGAATGGCTCGGGCGCAGTTCAGGGACTGCTGGCCGGGAAGCAGGGCCAGCGCGTCGTCGGCCCCGGCGTAGATCACTTTGCCCTGATAGGGATGCGGCTGGTCCGCGCCCTTCTCCAAGGGGTCTTCGACAATGGGCTTGATGTGCTCCTGCGCGGTACGCGCCAGGCCGCGGCTCAGGCGTGTGTGGAGGTCTGCGGTCAGCCAGGAGCCGAAGTTTTCGCCAGAGAGCCAGCGGCCCATGCCGTCGCCATCCATGGCCAGCACGGCGTAGTAGCGGCCGGGCGCACCCAGGTTGTGGTCTTTCAGAAACTTGGTAATGATGCCGCCGCCTTTCCTAGCAGTTTCCTCCAGCTCCGGTCTTTCGCGTTTCTTGGCGGTTCGCTCCGCCTGCTTCCAAAAGGTGGGCTGGAGAATCTGCCAATCCATGCGGCTGATCCAGTCCTCCAGCAGCTCCCCCTGCCTCCGGTCCGCGACATCCATCGTAACCGAGCGTCCCTCGATTTCGATTACCCGCTGCACCGCCTTCACGCATCGGGCCAGCTCGGCGGAGTCCGGGTCGTTCAGTATGAGCTTGCGGGCCTTCCGCAACTCGACGCCCCACGGAAAGGCTGCGATGCCCGGAATGGAGGGCATGTTGTAGAACTTGCGGTCCAGCCTGGGGGCGTGAGGAGCGCCCGGCACCTTGCGATTGTCGTCGTCCCGTTCGCGCAGCAGGCAGGCGCGGTGCCAGACGCGCTTGACGATGTTGATGGCCGCGAGCGGGTCGTCGTGGCGGAAGAGGTGGGCCAGAGTGGTTAAGTTTTGAAGACGACGCTCGTCATCCTCGGTGCGTCGCGACTCGCGGAGAGTTTTGATCTCCCCAAAAAGTGTGTCGAACCACTCCTCATCCAGCAGAGCCGCTTCGCGTCCTGAGAGGGCGTCCTTCTCCGCGGGGGCGGGCAAGGTTTCCGCACGGAAGTTGCGGGTGTGGCGACGGGCATCCAACCGGTGGGCCAGGATCAAGTAATTGGCGTCCCAGTCGGCGCGGTCGCCACGCGGTTTGTCGGCCCGTTCGAAGGTGGGATACTTGAGGGCCTCTTCCCAATCCTTGGCTGGCTTCCATTCTTGAAGCACCCAGGTGACTTGCCAGAAGCGGTTCAATTGGTCATCCCACCGCTTCTTGGGATCCTCGCCGCCAATGCGCTGTCCGTGATCCTCAAAGAACTTCCAGCAAGCCTCGCCCAGCGCGTGCCACGGAGTATCCGCCCGGTATTCGAAGACCTCTGCCACCCAGCGGGAAATGTCCGGTTCAGAAACATGCTGTTGACTCGGCAGCTTGGGAAGGACAGCCAACAGCCGGTTCGGAATCGCCGGGAGCAGCGCCTTCTTCGCCTCGCCTTCGACCTTCTCAGCCAGCTTCCCTTCAAGCCACCGGATCGTTGGCAACACGTCACTGCCGGACATGGCTGGGAACACGAAGTCCGGCTTGCCACCGCCGAACTCCTCTCGCAGCCGTGCCACGAACTGCGCCATCATCCACGAGATCAAGAAGCTCCCACTCCACAGATCGCGCGTGCTGCGGGCCTGGGCGATGAAATCCTGGACGGGGCCGATTTGAAGTTTAAGCAACGTGCTCATGATCATGCGATACTCGTCTGGGAACGGCGGCAAGCCCGGTCCCCGATCCAGCGGTTGGTAATAGTTCGTTGTGGTCTAATCACAAGCCATCGAGGACGCAAGCAGTTTTTCTGGCAGCGCACGCGTGGGGAGGCATCCCGTCCGCTTGCGCGTAATGTTGGACGGTGTGTCCAATCCTGCATTGACCCAGCTTCGGGGCACTGAAGCGCTGAACCCGAGCCATCGCCCAAAACGCCGGCGTTCGGTTCGCCTTCACTTTTACCGAGGCAACTTCCTCCAGGCCTGGTCGAACATCGCACCGAACGGTGACGGCGTCGGGGCAACAAAAGGACGTGGCCCCTTTGTGATAAAAATCTCCCGCCCCAAACCCATTCGCCTCCTCGACCTGAACCGTTCGGCCCCCCCTGCTATCGCCCCGGCGCGTCGCTCCGCCCATGTTGGGGACAATGGGGGACAGCCAAAGGTGGAATCGGGTCAACGACACCGATGATGATTGGGGCCATTCTGCCGCCGACCGAGCGTGACCGACAGCCGTTTGGGAAGAAAAATCGCAGCCGAGAGTCCGGGCACACCTGCCCCGGTGGTAAATCTCGCCGGCGAACCGACCGGAAGGCTTGGTCCGCGTGGTTCGCCGTCGTGGAACCACGGCTCGTCCCGCGCCCCGACGACGCTTGCTTCCCGCGCATGCTGTGGCATCAATATGCGAAAAGGAAAAGATGATCATTAAAGGCATGAATGCGATGTCCCGCCACGGGGGAAGCTGCGGCCGAATTCTGGCGGGCATTGCGGCGCTGGGCGTGGTGTCGTCGCCGATTTCGGGGACTCAACCATCGAACTGGTGGCGGGCAGTGAGGTGGTTCTGGATCAGCCCCATCTCTGGCAGCCGGGATCGCAGGGGTCGTTTGGGGCCACGCCGGCCGCCTACGGAGTCACGGCCACGTCTGGCACCGGCATCGGGCAGTTCAACGAAGTGGCGGCCTTCCGAAACCTTGCCTTCGACATTTCCAGTCCGGCCACGCCCACCGGCAACGGACAGTTCGATTCCTCCAGTCTCGCGTTCTTGATACCGGCGTGGACGGCGGCCACGCTGGATTACCAGGTGGATCACCTCGTCGTGATCGCCGGCAGCCGCGCCTTGGACGGCCTACAAGCGACCAACGCCGCGGGCGCGGCGACGCTGTCCCTGGTTGCCGAGGTGCAGACGCTCACCCTCCCGGTGGACCTCTCACTGACCTGCCAGACGGTTTCACCGAATGACACTCGACTTCGCCTCACGGGGCAGGTCGTGGCCCGACGCGGCGTCACGATCTCGAAACCGCAACTGCTGTGGATCGCCTCGCCGGACAACCCGAAGGCATTGACCCTGGTCTGGGGCAGTTCCTACAAGCTGCAGCGAGCCACGACGCTCAGCCCGCCCGACTGGACCGATTTTGCCGCCGTCGCACCCATCACGGTTTCGGCGGAAGGCACAACGGGGTTCTTCCGCGTGGTGGCGGGGCCTTAGCCTGCCAGCGTCGCCTCCAACCTGAACGCGGCGGCCGTCACTCCGGCGTCAATCCGCCCCGACGCACGATCAAACGCAGCGCCGCCGGGCGCGGCCGCGCTGGTCAGCGCTGTTCTGCGGTCGCCTCCAGCCGGGCACGGTAATTGAAACGGTCGTTCGGCGCCGCGTCACCGTTAAGCGTGAAGTCGCTCGCCTCGCCGGTCTGCTGGAGGTTGTCGGCCCATTTGAAGTCAATCGTTGCCGGCAGGTGCGGGAGACCCAGCACGGAGCGTGGGATCGCCAGTTCGATTTCCCGCTCGCCAACGCGGCAGTCAATTTGGACCGGATCGGCCCACTGGCAGCCCTGCCCTGTATGCCGCTGGATGGTCGTGTGCGTGGGCGTGACACCGCTGCGGTTCACCACAAAGTCGTAACCCAGCCAGCCGTTTGTCGCGTTGCCGTCAACGTTCAGAAACAGCAGCATCCAGTTCGGATTGGTCGGCGGTGTGAGCTGCCCGGCGGTGCGGACATAAAAGAAAACGCGCTGCGCGTCGAAGCTCACCTTCGCGGCCACGATGTCGTTGCGACCGGTCTGGTTCACGTAGCGGGTGCCTTTGCCCCAACCACGATGATCCCGCTGCACGGGATCGCCCACGTCATCGCGGAACTCCGGCGCCACGTGCGTCCAATCGTTAAAACGGCCATCAATCTGGATCGAGCGCGGTGTCACCGGCGGCAGCGGCCGGACGCCTTTGAAGCGCCGGATGTTGGCGACGAGCTGGTAATAAAACGCGTCGCCGTGGCCGCCGGTCATTGGCTCGCAGTCGCGGCTGTATTCGCGGTCGAACTCATCCACAAAGGAGACTGGTCCCGGCTCGTAAAAGGGTGCCGTGCGGTCGAAGCGCCCGGCGATCCACTCGTTCCAGCCGGTGACGAAAATGAACGCCGGATCGAGCGCGAAGGCCCGCTGCCATTGCTCGGCAAAATTGCGCCCGGTGAAATCCTGGCCGTCGGGTCCGGGTTCCTTGCCATCGTGGAAACTGCGGCCATGCGCGCGGGGGTTGCTCAACACGCTGAGCCGGCCATCCACCGCGTTCTGGGCGACGCCGACGGTGACTTCCTCCACCCGGCCGGCGGCGTTGGTGAAGGCGTGTTGCGGAAAAACCTCCAGCCAGCCCCATTGGTTCGGGCCGGTGGGACCGATGAAGTAATCCGGCTGCGGCTTGCGAAAGGTGAAGAAGCTGCGAAGGCGCGTGAGCTGTTCGTCGGCGAAACGCAGACGGACGTTCCGGGCACCCGCCACGGGTGTTCCGTCGGCATAAGCCTGACCACCGGGCAGGCGATCGTTCGCGGAGGTCCACCAGCCAAGCCGGCCCTGCGGGTCCGACATTTCGAGATAGTAACTGCCCGCCGCCTGCGGCTGGGGAAATTTGAGCGAAAGCCATGCATTATCCGGCACGTTACGAAACTCCCGGCTGACGACGGACTCGCCGTTCGGCCCGCCGCGGAACAGGGTCAGCCGTATCACGGCTCCGGTGGACCTCCAGGTGGGGAAGCAGCCGCCCACGGCATCGAATGGTTTCGTCGCCGTGAACGCCTGGCCCAGCGTGTGGCCGGCCTGGAGTTCGGCGGCGATGTCATGCCGGTTCACGGTGATTTCCTCTTCGAGCCGGGCCGGGTCCGCGAGGATGAGCGGCTTGCCTTCCCAACGGAACCATAGACCGGGATACAACCCCGGTTCGTAAAGCTGATCGAAGAGCTCGTTCACCACCTTCTTCGGATCGCCAAACGGGCACAGAAAGGCGATCTGCGGCGTGCGCCCGCCGCGCTTGCGGATGCGATCCCAGACCCGGCACAGCGCCTGCCAACTGCGCGGGTAGGTGAGCTGGTTCGTCACGTCGAAGATCACCACGTCAATGTCGGCGTCGGCCAGCATCTGCGCGTGTCTGGCCAATACGCTCTCGTCGTCGCTGACGTAGTAGCCGAAGATCGGTTCGCCCCAATGATGCGGTGCGTAGAGCGGCCCCCACAACGGACTGTCCGGCCGGCTCATCGCGGCGGGATCGGCGGCGAGAATTTTCGTGATGTCAAACGGCCCCGCCTCGCCGTGCTGGCCGAGCCAGAGAAAATAAAAGATGCCGACGAACCTGTTCGCCCGCGGCGGGCCGGCCTGGTCGGCCGTGGGCAAGGCCCGGCCCAGCGCATCCGTAGCCACCCAGGTATCGCTCGCAGTGTCCCAGCGCTCAGGCACCGCCGCCGGGCTGGCAGGCGCCGTGAACACCCAACCGCCAAGAACGAGCCAGACCAGGAACGCCCGGCGGGCGCACAAACGAAACGGAATTTCGTGTCCCCGATTGAGACCCCGCATGTCGCTGTTGTTCATTTCAGGCATCCTTCCCACCCAACAGATTGGCAACTCAGCTCCGCCATCCGTCGTCCGGCCCATGGTGCCTGACCCCGCCGGGCAATCAACTCTCCAGCGTCCGGCGTCTGGAGCCGACGCGGTTTCGTCCGCCCCGCCGTGGACGGCGGATTCATCCGCCCTGCGGCCCGGCCCGCAGCGCCGGGAAATGGTGAATTCCCGCTTCCCTTTCACACCACGATTCCTAGACTTCACGCGGCAGTTCGCGTTTGATTTTTTAAAAAACGTTTGCATATGTCTGAAGACAAATCCGTCGTCAAACCCGTCGAGGCGCCGCCGCTGGCCCCGCTCAAACTTCGTTCCCCCCTGGCGCCCACACCGCGCTCGCAGCCGAAGTTTGCCGTCACCATCCAGAACCGCGCCGGCCAGAACGTGGTCCTCGCCGACCCGCGCGCCACGCGGGCGCTCGTGGCCCTGATGGATGTTCACGCCGTCAACGGCGGCGCGGCCTGCCATTGGGGCGGACCGGCCGCATTCGCGGAAATCAACGCGGCGATCCACGGCGTCATGTTCGCGGTCGAAGGCCGCGAATGGCACGAGGCGTTCAATTTCGTCAACGATGCCGGCCACGCGGAAAACGGCATCTACGCGCTGCGCGCCAACTACGGCTTCGATGGCATGACCTTCACGACGCTGAAGGGATTTCGCAGCCTCACCAGCAGGCTCACCGGCCACGGCGAGTCGCACATCAACCCCGCCGGCGTGTTGCTGAGCAACGGCCCGCTCGGTTCCGCGCTGCCGCAGGCGGAGGGGTTGGCGATCGCCGACAAGCTGGCCCGGAACGACCGCGTCACGATCGTCGTCATGTCGGACGGCGCCGCGATGGAAGGCGAGGCCAAGGAAGCCTTCGCCGCCATCCCCGGCCTGGCCGCCAAAGGCCGGCTGAACCCGTTCGTGCTCGTCATTTCCGACAACGACACGAAGCTTTCCGGACGCATTTCCAAGGATGCGTTCAGCATGGCGCCGAGTTTTGCCGCGCTGGCGCCGCTTGGCTGGCAGGTCATTTCCGTGCCCAACGGCCACGACCTGACCGCTGTTTATCACGCGCTCGAGGACGGTGTCCGCCAGGCCAGGTCGAAGCCGGATCAGCCGGTTTGTCTGCTCGTCAAGACGATCAAGGGCTTCGGCGTGAAAGCCACCGAGCAGAGCGCCTCCGGTGGACATGGCTTCCCGCTGGCAAACGGGGAAAAGATTGTCGAATTCGTGAGCGAAATCTACGGCGGCCAACCGCCGGCGGAATTCGCCGACTGGGCGAAGGAGTTGCGCGCGGACTGGGAAGCGAAAGACGCGGCGAAGAAAGCCAAGGCTGTGGCCGCGGCACCGGCAACGCCTGCGCCCAAAAAAGACAAGGTCCAGTCCGGCCTCGGACGAGGCGCCGTCCGCGCCGCGCAGGCGGGTTACCCGGTGTTTTCGGTTTCGGCCGATGTTCAAGGTTCAACCGGCATCAGCCTGTTCCAAAAGAGTTTTCCCGACCGGTTCATCGAAGTCGGCATCGCCGAGGCCAACATGATCAGCGTCGGCGCCGGCCTCGCGAAACTGGGATTCATTCCCATCGTGGACACCTTTGCGCAATTCGGCGTCACCAAGGGCAATCTGCCGCTGACGATGGCCGCCCTCTCACAGGCACCCGTCATCGCCATTTTCTCGCACGTGGGGCTGCAGGATGCCGCGGACGGCGCGTCGCACCAGGCGACCACTTACTTCGCCGCCACCAGCGCCATTCCGCACACGGTGGTGGTCGCCTGCTCCTGCGCCGACGAGGCCGAAACGCTGATGTTTCAGGCCATCGAACGATGCGCCGAGGCCCGGAAACGCGGCGCAGACGGCGAGTCCGTCCTGTTTTTCGTCGGCCGGGAAAATTATCCGTTGTCCTGGACGCCGGAGCCGCGTTACCCGTGGGGCAAGGCGCAGGTGTTGGCTGAAGGCAGGGACGTGGTGCTCGTCGCGGCCGGCGCGCTCGTCGGCAAGGCCGTCGAGGCGGGCAAGCAGCTCGCCACCCAGGGCATCCACGCCACCGTGATCAACAACCCGTTCATCAACCGTGTGGACGTGGCGACCATCGGCGCCGCGGTGCAGGCGGCGGGCGGCCGTTTGGTGACGATTGAGGATCATCAGGCCACCGGCGGCATGGGCGAACAATTGTCCCACGCGCTTTCGCAGGCGGGCATCGCGCACCGCGCCGTGTCGCTGGCGATTCGCGGGGAGTTCGGCCAGTCCGCCTACCTCGCGGACCAGCTCTACGAAAGGCACGGGCTCACGGCGGCGAAACTGGTGGAAGCGGCGCGGCAACTGCGGGCGGCCTGCTGATGCGGCTTCCTGCGCACGTCACAGCGGCGCGGCCACGATCAGGGCCGCCGCCGGCCTGGCGGTTTGGTTTTGCGCGTTGCGCCAGCCCTTGCCGGGGATGAATTCCTTGCTGCCCGAATCCGTGCTGCAACCGGTTGCGGCGATCATGCCGAACAGCCCGCACACGAGGGCGAGTTGCCACCAACGGCCCAACTTCTTCATGGCCGGACTGTAATCGGGATTGTCAGACTGACAAGCCTGTTGCACATTGCCGTGGTTCTCCGGGCCGGCCACAGCCGAGGAAGACAACCGGCCCGGGCGTTGCAATGCCGGCAAAGACACACTATCTGGGCGGACAGTTGCTGTTGGACGGCGGCAACCTGCGCGGATCGTTTTTTCACCGCACGGTGGTATTGATCTGCCAGCACGACGCCGAAGGGGCGTTCGGCCTGGTGCTCAACCGCGCGAGTTCGCACAGTGCCGGGGATGTCATTGTGGCGGACCTGCCCGACCGGGTGAAGGAGCTGCCGTTGTTCGTCGGGGGACCGGTGCAACCGTCAGCGATGAGCTACCTGCATTCGGACGATTACCTGCCCGAAACCAACGTGATGCCCAACCTCAACCTCGGCCATTCGCTGGACGATTTGATCACGATTGGCGACTCGTATTCGCCCACGCAGCGCCTGCGGGTTTTTGCGGGTTATGCCGGCTGGAGTCCCGGTCAATTGGAGGACGAGATGCGCCGTCAGTCCTGGCTGACGCACCCCGCCAGCCTGGACCTGATTTTTCACACCGAACCGGAGAAGCTTTGGCAGGTGATTCTTGCGCAAAAGGGCTGGCGCTACCGCCTGCTGGCCGATTCACCCGAGGATCTGTCGGTGAACTGAGCCTGGCCGATTTGGGGTGAGGACCCTTGACATGCAGTTCAACCGGGTGCCAACTAACTGGGTGAATTGGTCACTTTCCGCCATCCTGATCCGGGTCGCCGTGGTTTTGGTCGGCGCGCTCGGCGTGATGGCATTTTTGTATATCGAGCGGCGCCGGACGATCATCAACTTCCGGGGTTGGTTTGTGAACGAATGCCTGCCCGTTGTCTTGTTGTCGACGGTGGTGCTGGCGGTGTTGGTGGTTTTGTTGAGCAAGATGTGAGCGGGGAGGGGCGCTGCCTTCGGTAGAGGTCGTCGGGGCCGAGCAAGGGGGAAAGAAGCATTGGAGCGGTCTTTCTGCTGACGCTTCATCGTAAACACAAACGGCCGGGAACCCTGTCCCCGGCCGGAATGGACGAAACGAATCCCCGGCTTCGCTCAAAGCGTGTGGCCCTCGGTGGAACCCAGACTGCACGTCGGCGGCTGGCCGATCGGATTGAACGTGTAGGTGCCGCCGCCGGGACATTCCGGGCGGACGCTGTTGTTCAAATAGCCGATGACCGCCGTTTCGTCCACCTGTTCGCCATTGGCCTTCTTAAATTCGGTTGCCCACTGTTCCTTGGCCCCGTCAATGGCCTTGAGGTTGATGATGCAAGCCACTTTCTGGGCCGTCTTCCGCGACTTGCTGATGTTGACGATGGCCACGGACATCAACATGCCGATGATGGCCACGACGATCATGATTTCGATCAGCGTGAAACCCGCAATCCGGTGAACCTGTTTTCTCATAACGTTTTTTCTGTCTTGGATCTGTCGGTGCCGGAACCGGCGCGTCCTGCCGCCGAAACCCGCGTTGTCTCGATTCTGTCGGTCATGACCCCACAGGTCTGCGTTCCCTGGCACTTCTCATAGCAAACAAACAACCGGCCGCGCAAAAAGTTCCGACGCGGCGCTCAAACCTTCGCCAGCAACTGCCGCAGCACGAACGGAAGTATGCCGCCGTGGTGGTAATAATCAATTTCGATCGGCGTATCAATCCGGCACCGCACCGGCACGGTCTCCACCGCGCCGCTCGTGCGGCGAACCCACAGCTTCAAGTCCTGTTGTGGCTTGAGATGCGGACCAAGGCCGAGGACTTCATACAGTTCCGTGCCGTCGAGCTTCAACGACTGCGCGCTGACACCCTCCTTGAACTGGAGCGGCAGCACGCCCATGCCCACCAGGTTCGACCGGTGGATGCGTTCGTAACTCTGCGCCACCACGGCCTTGACGCCCAGCAACGCGGTGCCCTTGGCCGCCCAGTCGCGCGAACTGCCGGTGCCGTATTCCTGGCCGGCCAGCACGATCAACGGCGTCTTGCTTTCGGCGTAGCTCATCGCCGCGTCGTAAATCGTCATTTTCTCGCCGCTGGGCTGGAAAAGCGTGTAACCACCCTCCTCGCCGCCAAGCATCAGGTTCTTGATCCGCACGTTGGCAAACGTGCCGCGCGTCATCACGCGGTCGTTGCCGCGGCGGGAGCCGTAGCTGTTGAAATCCTCAAACGCGACGTGCCGGTCCAGCAGATACTTCCCGGCCGGAGACGTTTTCTTGATCGCGCCGGCGGGCGAAATGTGGTCCGTCGTGACACTGTCCGCGAAGATGGCCAGCGCGCGCGCGCCCTTGATTTCGCTGATGGCGCTGGGGCGCTTGGAAAAGCCGGCGAAAAACGGGGGTTCCTGAATGTAGGTGCTCGTGGAGTCCCAGGGGAAGATTTCCCCGGCGCTCGCAACAATGTTGTTCCATTCGGGATTTTGCGCGGCAAAGTCGCGGTAAAGCGCACGGTAAACCTCCGGCTTCAGCGCGGATTGCAGCAGGTCGCGGATTTCCGCCAGCGTCGGCCAGATGTCCTTGAGAAACACCGGCTGACCATCGTAGCCGGTCCCCAGCGGCTCGGCCACCAGGTCAATGTCCACCCGCCCGGCGAGCGCAAACGCCACCACCAGCGGCGGCGACATGAGAAAGTTCGCCTTGATGCTCTGGTGGACGCGCGCCTCGAAGTTGCGGTTGCCGGAGAGCACGGAGGCGGCGATGAGGTCGTTCTGGACGACGGCTTCCTCAAGATGCGCCTCCAGCGGTCCGGAATTGCCGATGCATGTGGTGCAGCCGTAGCCGACGAGATTGAAGCCCAGCCGGTCCAGATATGGCTGCAGCCCCGTTCTGGTCAGGTAATCGGTGACCACCCGCGAGCCGGGCGCCAGCGAGGTCTTTACCACCGGGCTGGTGCGCAGGCCGCATTCAACCGCCTTCTTCGCAAGGAGCCCGGCCGCGAGCATGACACTGGGATTCGACGTGTTCGTGCAACTCGTGATGGCCGCGATGAGAATGGAGCCATGCCGCAGCTCGGCCTTGATTTCGTTGCTCGTCACCGTGATGTGGTCGGGAGCGGGATGCTGGTCACGCATCTCGCTTTCGCTCGGCTCGACGTGGCCTTTGAGCGTGCCGCAGGTCCAGTCGAAGTGGTAATTCGTGTTCTTGATGCCCTTGACCACGACCGAACGTCCCAGGTCCGCCGTGGACTTGCCATAGCCGCTCTCGGCAACCGGCTGTCCAAGGAGGCTGGCAAACGTGGGCTTGAGCGCGGGCAGCTCAATGCGATCCTGCGGGCGCTTCGGGCCGGCAACGCTCGGTTTCACGGCGGCAAGGTCCAGTTCCAGCTCCAGCGAATAGTCAATGTCACCGCGCTGCGGGATGCCGAACAATCCCTGCGCGCGATAGTAGCTTTCGTAAGCCTGACACAACTCCTCGCTGCGGCCGGTGGCGCGGAGGTAGTTCACGCATTCGGCATCAATCGGGAAGAAGCCCATCGTGGCGCCGTATTCGGGGGCCATGTTCGCGATGGTCGCCCGGTCCACCACCGGCAGGGCGGCGGCGCCGGGGCCGAAAAATTCAACGAATTTGCCGACGACCTTGGCCTTGCGCAGCATCTGCGTCACGGTCAGCGCCACGTCGGTGGCGGTCACCCCTTCGCCCAACACACCGGTGACATGCACGCCCACCACGTCCGGCGTGAGGAAATACACCGGCTGGCCCAGCATGCCCGCCTCGGCTTCGATGCCGCCCACGCCCCAGCCGACAATGCCCAGGCCGTTGATCATGGTCGTATGCGAGTCGGTGCCGACCAGCGTGTCCGGATAAAACACCGGCGCGGACTGGCCATCCTTGGCCGGAGCGGACAGGACACCTTTGGCGAGATACTCCAGATTGACCTGGTGGACAATGCCCGTGGCAGGCGGAACGACCTTGAACGTATCAAACGCCTGCATTCCCCATTTCAGGAACTGGTAACGCTCGCGGTTGCGGAGAAATTCGATTTCGAGGTTGTTGCGGAAGGCATTGTCACTGCCGGCAAAATCCACCTGCACCGAATGGTCCACCACAAGGTCCACCGGCACGAGCGGTTCGACGAGTTTCGGATTCTTGCCCAACCGCGCCACCGCGGAGCGCATGGCCGCGAGGTCCACCAGCAGCGGAACACCGGTGAAATCCTGCAGGACGATCCGCGCCACCACAAAGGGGATCTCCGCAGTGCGCGACGCGCTGGGCTGCCACTGCGCCAGTTCCCGCACATTTTGCTCCGTCACCTTCTTGCCGTCACAATTGCGGAGTATGGATTCGAGCACCAACCGAAGGGAAACCGGCAGGCGGGACACGCGACCGACCCCGGCTTTCTCCAAGGCGGGCAGGGAATGGAACCGGCCCTGCTGGCCGTCGCCGTAGTGAAAGGTCTGAAGCGTGTCCGGGAAGTGGTGTGGCTCACTCATAAAACAACGTCGTTACACAGGTCCAATCTGGTTTATTGGCGAAAATGAAGGGACCACCCGGCGATGTCAAGCCGGGCGGCAGGCAATTCGCAGATTCAAATCACGCTGACTGGGCAGGTGGCGCCGGCGCCAAGGAAATGTTGGCTCAATAGTCGTAAAGCCCGCTGTCGTGGGAATAGCCACCGCCCATGCCGCCACCTTCTCCGCCC
>JAJXZJ010000056.1 GCA_021780105.1 bacterium | reverse complement strand
GCCGGCTGGTGCGCGACTATGAAGTCAACACCGAGCATTCCGAAGCCATGCTATACATCGCTATGTCAGCCCTCATGCTCCGCCGCCTGGCCCGACAACGCCACAAATGATTTTCCGTACATGTTCTTAACCATGAAACATGTATCGCACTATGGAAGACTGGACCGAGATGCGGAGAAGGGTGTTGGTGGAGGTCCGTGACGAACGCGGCGAGCCGGTGCGTGTAGTGGACGTAGGCCGGGGCAAAGGGGGGCCACCTCGAAACGGTGGCCGCACGCACGACACTGGCACTGGGGCACCTCGGTCACCAGGAAGACCGGCTTGAGACCAATGGGCACGGTCTCCAACTGCCGGAAGCACCGCTCTTTGCGGCTGACCTCCCGACTCTGACACTGTGGGCACATCAACTGTTCAGGTTGGACCGTCAGGAAGAACCGCACACAGCCCTCGCCATACTCGGTCTTCCCATACGCATAGCCTTCGCGCACGCCGAACGCAGGAAACAACAAGCTCTGACTCTTGCCTCCAGACCCTGACTCAAATCCCCCTCAGACTCAAACCTGGCGGATGAACCGAAACATTGGGCAGCTACCAACGCCTCATCCTCAAAATCTTTCCGGGCAGCGGCGAGTGGCAACAGCGATTCCGAGGCACCCGCTGCCATCTGCTTACCTTCAACTACGACCGGCTTTTTGAAATGGCGCTGCTCAGGATGTTCGGCATTGATGCTGAGACGCACCTGCTTTACGGCGAGGACATCCTGAACTCTGGTTTGCATCACTGCATGGGTGACAGCATGGGCTTCAAAGACGGCCGTTTCTGTTTCTTGAAGCTTCACGGTTCCGTCGGCATGAGAATCCACGAGGAGTATGGGCAGCCCCGCTACTACCCGTATCTGGACGGAGCGAAGCCCGGTGAGAAACTCGAACTCAACGACGAACGCTTCCTGGCAAGGTCGGCAAATCAGCTTCCGCAAGACCTCGATCCAAAACCGCTTATCGTGTTTCCATTCGAGAAAGACTTCGTGCGGTCTGGCGCACACAACCAACTTGCTTTCCGCGAATACATCGCCACCGTCTGGCTGCAAGCAGAGCGGGTCGTCGAATCGGCGACCGAGATTTGGTTCATCGGATACTCGTTTGCAATGATGGACCGCACCACAGTCCTTGGCCTTCTGGCTCGCGCAAAGCAGTGCGAGCGACTGGTCGTTCAAAACCTGCCCGGCGAGGCGGAGAAGATTTGCCAAATATTGTCGGTTGAGCATCCCGAACTCGTTGTTCCTTTGGTTCCGTATGGTTGCGAGTTTTGAAATAATATGAACAGCCGCCACTCCTTCAACACATCGTCGCGGCGCAGCCGCTGAAAATGTTGATTGTTGTTGGGCAAACCTTCAGAAAGGCGGCGTGACGATTGATTTACGACTCGAACACATCGTTGCTGTCCAGACTTGCCGGTTGCTCTTGGCAACGGTCAGCGACGCGCGCCGCTCCCGCTCGCAACGGTCGCGGAAGCTCGCGTTCCCGAAGGGCTGGGGATGGAATTCATGCGACA
Source organism: bacterium (assembly GCA_021780105.1). Lineage (GTDB taxonomy): Bacteria > Verrucomicrobiota > Verrucomicrobiia > Limisphaerales > J093 > JAJXZJ01. The sequence goes on along the minus strand of JAJXZJ010000056.1, from coordinate 43,172 downwards.
GGGCAGACACATGATCACGGTTCAACAACTCACCAAACGCTTCGGGGCGCAGACGGCGGTGGACGCGCTCTCCTTCGAGGTTCCCGCCGGGCAGATTGTCGGTTTTCTCGGCCCCAACGGCGCGGGCAAAAGCACGACTTTGAAAATGTTGACCGGCATGTTGGAACCGTCCGCCGGCACGGCCACGGTCTGCGGCTTCGATCTGCGCCGGGACATCCTCGAGGTCAAACGGCACGTCGGCTTCGTGCCGGAGTCGGGGGCGGTGTTTGAGTCGCTCACCGGCCTCGAATACCTGGAGATGGTGGCCGCGCTGTATGCCCTCCCGGAGGAGGCGGCCCGCGCCCGCATCCGGCAGTTCATCGCGTTCTTCGATCTTAGTTTCGAGACGCTGACCGACAAGCTGCTCGGCGCCTACTCCAAGGGCATGCGCCGCAAAGTGGTCATCACGGCGGCGCTGCTGCACAATCCGCCGGTGGTCTTTTTCGACGAGCCGCTGGACGGGTTGGACGCGAACGCGGCGGTGGGGTTCAAGGCGCTGATTCAAACCCTGGCGCAGGAAGGCAAGACCATCGTCTATAGCTCCCACATCCTGGACGTGGTGGAGCGCGTGTGCGACCGCGTCATCATCATTGACAAGGGGCGGATGCTGGTGGACGGCGCGCCGGAGAAGCTGGTGGCCGAACACAACTCCGGCACGCTGGAGCGGCTGTTCACCGAGTTGACCGGCGGCACGGAACTCGAACGCCGCGCGCAGGATTTCGCCAGGACGTTCCGTTCATGAATCCCGCCGCCAGCCCGCCGCCAACAACCGCCGCCGCTCCGCCGGGGCGGGTGTTGCGCCGGCTTTTTCTGACGTTGTTTTTGCGCGGACGCAGCGCCCGCGGTTTGCAGAAGGAGGGGGCGCCTAAGTCGGTTGGGCAAAAGCTGGCGCTGACGCTTGTGTTTTATGCGCTGTTCGGATTGTTCGCCCTGGGCTTCCGACACCAGCCGGTGCTCGCGCTGTCGGTCTATCTCCACCTGATGACCTTCCTTTTCCTGGGCATGTTTGTGGCGGCCTCCGCGGGGGAAGTGCTCTTCAACAAGGAGGAAGGGGACATTCTGCTGCATCGTCCGGTGACGCCGCGGGCGTTGTTGTGGGCGAAAATCGGGGTGCTGGTGCAGGTGTCCTTGTGGCTGGCCGGGGCGTTCAATCTCGGCGGCCTGTGGGCGGGGATCGGCGCCAGCGACGGGGGGTGGTGGTTCCCGGTGGCGCACGCGATCTCGACCACGCTGGAGGCGCTGTTTTGCACGGGCTGCGTCGTGCTGGTCTATCAACTCTGCCTGCGCTGGTTCGGGCGCGAACGGTTGGATGGTCTGATGACCACCGCCCAGGTCATTGTCACGGTCGCGGTCGTTGCCGGCAGCCAGTTGCTCTCCCAGGTGATGACCGGCCAGCTCGGGGAGGTGTTGAAACTGAGCGCGCACTCGTGGTGGATCGGTCTTCTGCCGCCGGCCTGGTTTGCCGGCTTTGACGACGCGTTCGCCGGGAGCGGAACGGGCAGCTCCTGGCTGCTGGCCAGCCTGGCCCTGGTGGCGACGGCGGCGGTGCTCTGGCTGGCTTTCGGCAAGCTGGCCCGGAATTACGCCACCGGGCTGCAAACGCTGTCCGAGGCGTTGCCCGCGCGACCGCGCCCGGCGGGGCGTCGTTGGGTGGACGTTCTCGTCAAGGCGCCGCCGCTGCGCTGGTGGTTGCGCGACCCGGTGGCGCGCGCGGCGTTCCTGCTGAGCGTGGCTTACCTGGTGCGGGATCGCGACGTGAAGTTGCGCGTTTATCCCGGGGTGGCGCCGATGCTCGTGTTCCCGGTCATGTTTCTGGTCATGAGTCGCACCGGTGGTCACGGCAGCGCCAGCAGCTTTCAGGTGGCCGTGGCCAGCGCCTACCTCGGGCTGATCCCGCTGTTGGGGCTGAACCTGCTCCAGTATTCGCAACAATGGCAGGCGGCGGACCTGTTCCGGTCGGCGCCGATTCCCGGTCCCGCCCCGCTGTGTCACGGCGCCCGGCGGGCGGTCCTGTGCGTGTTGACGCTGCCGATGCTGGTTCTTTACGGATTGCTGGCCTGGGTGCTGACCAACGACCGTTCGCAACTCGTCCTGGTGCTGCCGGGGATCATCTCTCTGCCGGTTTACGCCATGATCCCCAGCCTGGGCGGCAGGGCGGTGCCGCTGTCCATGCCAACCGAGGAGGCCAAGTCCGCCAAGCGCGGGTTGACGATGGTGGGGGTGTTGTTCATCGCGATGGTGCTTTCGGGACTGGCTTCGTGGGCGTGGGCGGGAGGCTGGTTTTGGTGGTTCATCGCGGCGGAGACCGTCCTCGTCGCCGCCGCGTATGTGGCGCTCCACGTCGCGCTCGCCACCGCGCGCTGGGCGCCGATGGAGTAACGGTCCAAGCCGTCGGTGCCTTGGGCACGCCCGGCAAACGGCCGCGATCGTCCGGCAATTTGCCGGGCAAGGGCGACGAAAGGCAAGGCCGGGTTGTGAATCGCAGGGTGCGTTCGGCGAATCGTCGGTCACGTCCGACCAATCGCGGAGGAAGCCCGGCAAACCGTCACGGAAACCGGACAAATCACTGGCCACGTCCGGTAAACTGAAAGCCGAGGTTGATTGGGACCGCGTGGCTTCGCAACCTCCGGAGCGAAGGCCGAAACCGTTTGACCGGTGCGCGCCGTGCCCTACTTTGAACGCCATGCAACATTCGCCTGGATTCCTGAAGCTGGTGGACGAGGCCCGCCCGCGGGTGCATGAAATCGCCCTCGCCGACGCCCGCGTGAAGCTGGCGCAGAACCCGCGCTGCATCCTGCTGGACGTGCGCGAGGATCACGAGTGGCTGAACGGCCACGCCGACGGCGCGCGGCACCTGGGCAAGGGCATTCTGGAGCGCGACCTGGAACAGTTGATTCCGAATCCGGACACCGAAATCATCATGTATTGCGGCGGCGGGTTTCGCAGCGTGCTGACCTGTGACGCCGCCCAAAAGATCGGTTACCGCCGCGTCTATTCGCTCATCGGCGGCTACCGGGGGCTGGTCAGCGCGGGCTGGCCGATGGTGAAATAGCGTTCCACCGGGCCGGTCCTGTGCGACCGGAACCTGCAAAGCCGCCGGCAAAAAACCGGCGTTGGGAGACCGGCTTCAGCCTTCCGCGGGCGGCGCCTTCCCTGGCTCCGGCGGGTCCGCCGGCCGGGGCAGTGTTTCCAATCCACAACACATCAGGTAGGTGGCGAACAACACCACGGCGCAGAGCAGCGAGAAGCCGAACGTGTAGCGGAATTCGACCGGGTTGCCCAGCCGCTGGCTCACGTCGGCGGCGAGCTGCTGCGGCGCGCGCACCACGTCCCAACTGTTCCAGCGTAGGAAACGGCCCAGATACACGCCGAAGCCGGCCAGCAGCGACGCGGCCGCCGCAAACGCCCAGCCCGCCCACCGGCCCGCGCGCTCCCGCACCAGCCCTTGCATCACCGCCAGCGAGGCAAATCCGAGCAGGAGTCCGGTCAGCGCGAACAGCAGGTTGCTCAGCAGGTCGAACCAAATCCACTGCGGCGCGAGGTTCCGGAAAAAGGTCAGGTGGATCAGGTCGGTGAGGATGTAGGGCGCGTTCGGGAAGAACAGCAGCCAGCCCAAAGCGGCCGGCCAAAACAGCCAGCGCTGCGGTCCGCGGCCGGCGGCCAGCCGGTCCGCCAGCAGCGCGCAGGCAAACGGAATCCACGCGAGAAAGAGGTTCCAGACCAAATTGGAGAATGCCGGCCGGCCGGCGTGCGATGAGCGCACCACCGCCAGCGCGACGCAGACGATCGTCGCGCCGCCAAACGCCGCCAGACTGGGTAGGAAACGCTTCATCGGTCGGATTGAGACAGCGGGCAGCGGCCTTGGGTTCATCACGGTCGCGCCGGAACACCGCCGGCATGGTGGCGCGCCGCGGGCTTCGATTCAAGTTCGCCGCTCCACCGCCACGCCAGCCAAACGGGAACAAACCCCACAACGCCGAACGCACAATCCACCAGCCGCCAGCCGGGCGGAATGCCGCGCCATGCGCCCATGCCCAGCGCGTAGGGCACCACCAGCACACAGGCGATCATACCGAATTGAAACAGCCAGCGGTTCCGCACCGGATCACGCAGCGCGCCGACAAAGGCTAGCGCGATGACGAAATGCCCAAACCCAAGCCAGTCTGTGCCGTAGGCCATGAACGGAAAGTGGCGGTTGGTCTCGGCCACTCCAGCGCTCACCCGCGCCAGCCAAGCCGTGACTCCGGAGATTGCGCTGCCTGCCCCCGTGGGCGGCACGCCGAACCAATTTGTGGCGAAGCTAAGTTCCGTTTCCAAGGGAATCGCCGTCAAACCACTCACCACCAGGCCAGCCATGAGGAAAAGCGTCAATCCGCGGAGCCGGCGGAGTTTCTGCCGGTCAGCTTGCGCTCCATCCGGCACGAGTGGATTCACTTCAGGCATTCGATCCAGTGTTGGAGAAAGAACTGCTTGGTCTCCGGCAGGAAGGTGCCGGCGGCCGGGCTGACGATCGGGCGCAAGGCGGTGGTCATTTGAAGCATCACCGTCACCCAGATCACCATCCAGAGGCGCAGGCCGCCCTTCGACCTGGCGTTCAGATTCCGAAAGGCACTGGCGAGAAACCGCAGGCCAAAACCGGTGGCGACCAGCCCAAACACCAGATGCAGCGCGCCCATGGCCGCCACGGATTCCGTGGACCGGCCAAACACCCACGCCACCGGCGCAAACCCGATCAGCAGCACGGCCACCAGGGCCAGTTCGCCCGCCAGGAGACCGGTCAGCTCGCCCAACCGCACGTCGGCGCCGCTCAGACAGGCAAACACGTAGAGGCTGGGCAGACAGATGAGCGCCGAGGCCAACAGCACGAGCATTGTTTTCAGGGCGGCAACCCAGATCTGCGCGCCGCCGGAAAAGGTCCCGACCACGCCGCCGTAAACCAGGCTGCAACCCGCCACGATCAGCAACAAGACCAGCGCCAGATTGCCTGACGATGGCTGGTGCAGTTGATGCATGACGCGGCGCGGCTGGCGCAGAATGGCCGCCACTGCGGCCAGGGGACCGCGAATGGGCGCCCGTTCCGCCGGATCGGAACCGGGATCATTGGGATTGAGCGCGCAGACCGGTGGCGCGGACGCCACGGGCGGGGGCAGAATGGATTCGTTCATGGATTTGCGGTGTTGGATGGTGAACGGTTCAACCGGCAAAAAGCTGTTTGAACGCCCGGAACAGGGTTTCGTAGAAGTTGCCTTCAAAGGCGTTGGGGCGAAGAAATTCGAGCGGCAAATTCGGGGAGCCGATGAACGGACGGAGAATCCACGCGAGCTGGCTTCCCAGGAGCAAATTCCCGGCCAGCCAGGCGAACAGCACCCGTCGCGCCGCGGCAGCACTGCCGCTCAACTGGCGCAGCAACTGCACGAGCCGCAGGTTGGCGACGATGCCCGCCACGGCGATGACCGCGGCCTGCGTGATTTGGATGAAACGGTAGGCCGTCGAGCAGGCGGCCTCGTCGGCCGCCAGCGGCGGGGCGTTCCACACGAGAAACCACATGAGTGGGCTGAACGCGCCGAGGATGACCGCGGCCGTCGTGAAACTCAGGAGGATGGCCAGCAACGATTGACGGAAACGCAGGTTCAAGCCGAGCAGCGGGGCGAACATGCCGTTGAGCAGCGCGTTGCCGAGGACGGTCAGCAGGATGATCAGAGGGAGTTTTGCCGCGGTGTAAGCGGCCTGGAGCGGCGCGCGCCACCCGCCCACGGCGGCGCCAAACAACCCCGCCCCGATGACGATCGTGACGACGTGGAACACCGCCCGCGGCAGACTCCATTCCGCAATCCAGGCGTTGATCATCTGCCACTCGCCGCGCAACAGCGCGGGCACCTGCCGGAGGTCGTAGGGCGCAAGACCGGCGTTCATGGGATTTCAGGTCGTTGATTGACTCACCATCACCAACCGCTTGTTCCGGCTCATCCAAACCTGTCGGGCCAAATCCAAGCCTACCGCAGACATGAGCAGCCAGGCAATGCCGAAGAGTCCCCAGTGAAATTGCGTCGGCAGCAGGTGGCGCAGGGTTTCCTCGCCCTGGCCGGCGACCCGCAGGGCGTCCGCCATGAACACGTAGAGCGCCAGCAGACCGCCCAGGAAATTGAGCGCCACACTCACGTTTCCCGGCCAGAGCGGACGGTCCGGCGTGTCGCCCAAGGCCACCAGGCTGCCGCCGAAAACCATCAGGCCCGCGATCATCACCGGCGCCAGCACCGGCCCCCACCACGGCAGCGGAATCAGGAACAGGATGTCCCAGTCCAGCAGCGAGTGCGGCCAGCCGGTCAGCGGCACGAGAAAGACGTAGTAGAAAATGTCCCACACGCCGAACGCCACACACGCATAGCCAACGCGACTGCGCCACGTGCGGCCGGCCAGCCAGCCGACGGCGGCCAGCATCACCAGCGTGGCCGCCTCGCGCACGAGTTCCGCCTGGCCCAGGCCGGTGGCCAATGGCAGCGGATTCGGCTGATACGGGTCGAGCCGGTTCACCAACGTCCGCAGATACAGCACGACGGCCGCTTCGACCCAGGCCATCGCGACGGCGAACACGACCACCACCGACCAACGGGACCACTCGCGGTGCGCGCTCATGGCGGCTTCCTCAGTGAACCGCCAGTGCGGCGTTGGCCGCGGCCGGGGCCGTGAACTGCGATGCCGTCTCGGCCGCCCACTGGCGAAGGCGGTTTTCGACGGCGTCAATCATCGCGTCCGGCGTCGAGGTGCCGGCGGTAACGCCCACGGTGCCCGCAAAGGCAAACCACTCCCGGCGCAGGTCGGCCGCCGTCTGCACGTGATGGACCTGCGCGCAAAACCGGCCGCACGTCGCGACGAGTTCGCGGGTGTTGTTGCTGTGCGCGCCGCCAATCACCACCACGACGTCGCTGCGTTGCGCCAGTTCGATGGCGGCCGCCTGGCGCTGCTTGGTCGGCTGGCACACGGAGTCGGCAAAGCGCACCTCGGATCGCGGGAAGCGTTCGTGCAGCCGCGCCACCAGCCGGCGCACGCGCTCGACCGGCTGCGTCGTCTGCGCCGCCACGCCAAAGCGCGGCCGCTCCGCCAGCCGGTCCACGTCCTCGTCCGTCAACACGACGTCGAACTCGGCCAGATCGTCGGTCAGGCCGCGCACCTCGACGTGGTCGCGCTGGCCGACGATGACCGGGTGGAAGCCGGCGCTCACCAGCCCGGCCACGGCGCGATGGGCGAGGTGGACAAGCGGGCAGGTGGCCTCCAGCACGGCCAGGCCGCGTTCCTTCACCCGGCCCAGCGTGCGCTCGGAGGTGCCGTGCGCGGTGATCATCACCGTCGGCGTGGCGACGCTGGCGGCGTCCTTGACCGTCTGGATGCCACGGGCGCGGAGCGCGGCAACGACGGTTTCGTTATGCACCAGTTCGCCGAGGATCGTGAGCGGGTGGACGCGGGCTTCGTCGAGCGCCAGCGCGATGGCGTCGCGCACGCCGAAGCACATGCCGAGATGGGTGGCACGGAGGATTTTCATGGCAGCCTTTCATTGGGGTTGGAGGGGGAACGCGCGGTTCATTTACTTTGCATTACAAAGCATCTAACGTCAATGATGGTTTGACGGGGAGAATGTTCAAAGATTTTTAGCCTGCCGGACGATTTCCTCCAGCAGGTTGACGTAATTGGCAAACGCCTGCCGGCCGGCCGGCGTGAGCGCGCAGGTGGTGAGCGGTTTCCGGTCCTGAAAACTTTTCGTCAGCGCCACGTAGCCGGCCTCCTGAAGCGTGCGCAGGTGGACGCTGAGGTTGCCGTCGGTCATCCTGAGCGTGTCGCGGATTTCGGTGAACGACAGTGCGGGACTGGCCGCCAGCAATGAGACGATGGGCAGGCGGCCCTTTTCGTGGATCACGCGGTCGAGCTGGAGGAATGGTTCCGGGTTCACGCCACATGCTTCCGGTGTTCGGTGGCGTAAAGATACGCCCCGTAGAGAAGGTGAAGGACGCCAAAGCAAAGACCCATCGCCAGGTGGGCGGCCGGCCATTGGGCGAGGTCTGAAACCGGCACCCAAAGCGTCCCCAGGCCGGTCAACAGAACCATCCAGCCAAACCACCGCAACCCGCGCGGAGTGAAGAAGCCGGCCGCGTGCAGCGCGCCGCCGTAACAAATGGCCCACAGCGCCGGGAGCAACGCCGCGTGGCTGCCGATGCGCAATTGAAGTTGCGCCAGACCGAGAACCAAACCGACCACAAAGCCGGGCGCCACGGCCTGGACGACGCGCCGCGCCGGCGGCGACCACAGCGGCTCGCCATCCCGCAGCGCCTGCCGGCGGACAATCCACAGCGCGCCGATCACCGGCACGACGCTGACGGCCAGCCAGAACCCGGCGAAGCCGCGCGGCGTGTGGATGCTCAACTCCAGTCCCGCGGCGGCGGCGATCACGCCAACGGTCCCGGTGAGCAACATCACCGGCGCCAGCGCCCGCCGGTAAAGGGCCGCCCGCTCCATCAACGTGCGGATGACCTGGAGATTTTCCGCCGCCCAGTTGGGTTCCATGGCGTTCACTTTGCACTACAAAGTGAACATGTCAAGCTGGAAATTCGGCGGCGCGGTCGGCGTGCCAGAAGGGTTCAATCCACCAGCCAGGTGTCCAGTTCCGCGCGCAGCCGTTCCAGCGGCAGGCCCACCACGTTCGAGTAGGAACCGACGATGCCGGCGACGAGGTCGTCGCCATGCTCCTGGATGGCGTAGGCGCCGGCCTTGTCCAGCGGATTGATCGCAGTGAGATAGGCGCGAATTTGCTCCGGGTTCAGCGGCCGGAAGGTGACGGTGGTGGTTTCAGCGAAGAGCCGTTCGCGGTGCCGGCGCAGGTGCAGGAGACAGACGCCGGTGACCACGTGATGGCTTTGGCCGGCGAGTTGACCGAGCATCCGCGCGGCATCAGCGAGGTCCGCGGGCTTGCCAAACAGCGTCGTGCCCAGCGTGACGAGGGTGTCGGCGCCCAGCACCAAGGCGTCTGGGAATCGCCTGGCCACGGCCATTGCCTTGCGGTGGGCGTTGATGAGGCACAACTCGCCGGCGGTGAGTTGTTCGTGGTGCAATTCCGCGGTTTGGGCCGGCGCGACGACGAACGGCACGCCCAGTTCGCGCAACAGCTCCTGGCGGCGCGGCGACGCGGAAGCCAACACCACGCGCGGCAAGACCGTGCGTGGCAGCGGCGGTTCGGTTTGGCTGGCGCGGCCCACGCCGGTTTTTACGCCGGCAGCGGCGCCAAGTCGAGCCGCGGTCACGCATTCTCGAACATCCGGAGCGTCCAGAAGTCGTCCGCAAGGTTCCGGTCGTCGAGGTAGGCGTAAGGCATGGTGAAGTAGCCTTCCATGCCCCAGTCTGCGCCCCAGGAATTGCGCACCAGAAACCGGCTCGAAGCGTCGTCGTAACCCACGGCGCACACCGCGTGGCCGCCGAGGTTCTTCTCGTCCGGCTGGGGCAGGTTCAACACACCGGTTCTGGCCACTTCGTCCGATTCGAATGCCTCGTAAACACTGAAGCCGAACACGAACGGATAGCCTTCCGCCAGACACATGCGCATTTCCTTCAAGCTCGCGACGCGATGATAGGAGGTGACTTGATGGTTCAGCGCCTGGCGGTAGCAGGCCGGGGCGGGTTTTTGTTTGAACTTGTTGATTTTGTAAGGCCAGGCCGTCTCGCCGCAAACCCCCTGCTTCACCAGCGTCTTCACGCCGTCGCGAATGGCTGCCCCGGCGTCCTCGCCCACCGTGCCTTCGAGCGCCCGTTCGTTGTAATAGATGAACAGGCGGCTGAGGTTGGTCACGGCGTGGCCGGCCTTTTTCTCAAGGAATTCAAGGTTGCCGACCAGGGCGTTGGCGGTGCAACTGCCGAGCTGGCCCTGGTTCTCGACGGGCGAACACGTCGGCCGCAGGTCCGTGGAAGGCGGCAGTTTTTTCGGGGGTCTGGCGATGGCGGCGTAGAGTTTGTCGCGGTGATCGGGCCGGTCCGGCAACCAGCCATACCAGGCGTTGATGTGTTTCGGAATGCTCATAGCGATAATAAGGTGTTTGGTGTTTCGGACATGGCGCAAACTAGCACAGCTTCCGGGCGGAGCAACTCCCAAAGAAAATCCCAAAGGCGAAAGCCCCGCCAACCCGGCGGGGCCTCGTTTTCACCGGTTGCCGCCGCGCAGCTTCAGCCGGGGCGGTGGCGGCGGATCAGAGCTTGGCGCGGGATTTGCGCCAGAGGCCGAAGCCAAGAAGTCCCACGCCCGCCGTCAGGGCGAAGGCGCGCGGTTCCGGCACGGAGGTCAACGGCAGGGCCGCGCTGAACGGATGGTAGTGCAGCTCGCCGCCATTCTGCGTGAAATTCTCCGCGATCAACTGGCCGTTGAGATTGTTCGAGTTCTCCTTGTCCACGGTGGCCGTGGGCGCAAACAGCGTGCCGTCCATGGAATCCCCGGCGTTGTTCCACGTGAGAGTGCCGTTGGCGTTGTAAAAGTTCAGCAGAATGTAACTGCCCGCGGTGTCGCCGAGACCGGTGAACCGGACGTTGAACGTCGAGGAGGCGCTGCTGTCCACGTTCAACACCACCGGGTGCTGGGCGTTCGGGGTTTGCGAAAAACCCAGCGTCACCGCGCTGAGTTCGGCCGTCGTAAGCGTGAACACGGACACGCCGCTGGACGCCAAGGGCAGCGTCACCTGGTTGTGCCACGACGGGGGCGAATAGGTGACCGCCCAGTTGGCCATCTGCTGCGAATAGGCGGCCATGGTGCTGAACGCGTCGGTGAAATTGATGCCGGACGGGCCGGTGACGCTGGCGGCGGACTCGCGGACATTCAACAGAATGTTCGGGTTGCCGTCGCGCCCCGTGCCGGTGGGGGTGATGCGGGTGTTCATCGGATACCCGTTCTGATCAGTGGCCCAGATTTGGTAGCCGGTGGGATCGCCCAGTTTGATGTAGCTGGGCTGGTTGATGCCGATCTGGTTGACCAGCGAGGTGATCTTCCCGCCGATGACCAGCCCGGCGACGGTGGAATCCCCCGGCGCCTTGTAAGTGAAGCCCGGCGCCGGATTCCCGAACACCGGATTGTAACCATTGCCGGTGACGGTCAGGTTGCCGCCCAGGGCGACCGGACCCTCGCTGTGGCCGCCTTCGCCGGTGAGGTTGGATTCCACGAAGGCGTTGTAACCCAACGCCGGGTCCGTGGGATTCAGCGAACTGTTCGCCTGGGCCGTTCTGGCGGCGACCGCGGCCAGCAAGGTGGCCAGGCACAGTGTTCCGGTGGGTCCACGCCGCGTGAACCGATGGATGTTAGTATGATGATGGGTTCGTTTCATAGTTGATGTTCCGTCTGGAAAACCGTTCGCGCTGCTCTTCGCCGCGCCACCTGCCCGAAGGCCCGCTGGAGGCGGGGATTGCTGCCGGGAAAGGCGAAAATAACGGGTTTGCTTGCCTTCTCGCGGGAACCGCCGGATTGGGCGGCGCCCGCCGGAAGGGCCGGAGTGGTGGTAAGTCACCCCGGCAAGACGTCAGTTTTCTCCGGCTAGGAGAGAAGGTTCACTTCATGCGCATCCTTTCGTTGTGGCTTTGAATGGTTTCCGCGCGGAGCGGAAAATCGGGCGAACGGGACACGTCCCGCACCGGCGGTCGGCGCCGGCGGGTGACGGAAGAGGCGTCCGACCGGGAACGGCCGGCGACATCCGCTGGCAGACGCGCCGCCGGTCGCCAGCCCGGCAAGTGGGCCGGACAGGCTGGTCAAACGCGTTTGGCCGCTGATGGACAGCTTTCCGATCATGCTCACCACTATTCGCAGCAATGATGCCAACATTTGAATATTATTATAAACAGTTGGAGACAAATATTTTGTAAATTTGAATGGTCTGAAGACACCAATATGCAATGCCAACGATGCAATTCATTTGCAAATTAGGATGCAATGCAAAGCGACTTCGGCCGGCGGAAAACCGGTCGCGAGGGAGATGTTGGCTGACTGTTCGACGCGGCTACGGCCGCGTCACGGCGTCACCGCCGCGCGAAAATCCGGTTCGCTTCCTCCAGCGACTCTTTCGAGCCGATGTCGAACCAGAGTCCCGGCACGCGCCAGGTGAGGACCGGGGTGCGCGGGTAAAGCCATTGCACGAGCCGGCCGGGCTGGTCGGGGTTGTTGCCGTCCGCGATGTATTGATGAATCTGCGGCAGCGTGGCCCGCGGGTAGAAGTAAAGGGCAATGCCCGTCAGCGTGCTGGTGGGCGTCTTCGGCTTTTCCTCGAAGAAGGTGATGCGGCCGTCGGGGGCGACGTTGATGGAGTTGTATTTCTTCACCAGCTCCAGGTCGCGCACGTCATGGACGCCCAGCACCGGCGCCCGTTGTTCCCGGCAGAGCCGGCCAAAATCGTCGAGCGGCTCGCTGAACAAATTGTCGCCGGCAACCACGATCAAATCGTCGTCCACCCGTTCGTGCTGGAGGACGAAATGGATGTCGCCGATCGCGCCGCGCTTGTTGGTGTCGTCGGTCGAGCCGTCGTTGACGATGGTGAAATCCAGCCGGGCCTTGGTGGCGCGGTAATGATCGGCCCACTGCTGAAAGTGGCGGACGAACTTGGCGTTGGTGACCACATAGACACGGTCCAGGCCGCCGATGGGCGCGAGGTTGTCGAGCACGTGCTCGATCATCGGCTTGCCGGCGACCGGCAGGAGCGGCTTGGGCTGGTTCAGCGTGAGCGGATACAACCGGGTGGCGTAGCCGGCGGCAAGGATCAGGAGTTTCATGCGGTGATCAATCTCTCAAACCGGCGGCCGGGGCGGCCGGGGCGGCGCAATTCAGGTTTTCTCAAACAGGTCGGAGGCGACCGCCGTGGCGAGTTCGCGGGCCTGTTGCAAAATCTCGGCGCTGCTTTCGCATTGGAGCGCGAACGCGGCCAGATTGCGCGCCTCGCTTATTTTCAGCCGGCGGATGAGGAACTTGACCGCCGGCACGCGGCCCGGCGCGGCGCTCAATTCGTCCGCGCCCAGGCCGAGCAGCAACGCCGCCAGCACCGGGTCGCCCGCCATTTCGCCGCAAACGCCGGCCCAAATGCCGCGGGCGTGCGCGGCCTGGATCGTGCGGTGGATCAGGTGCAGCACGGCCGGGTGCGTCGGATCGTATAGGTGGGCGATCTTCGGATTCAGGCGGTCCACCGCGAGCGTGTATTGGACGAGGTCGTTGGTACCGATGCTGAAGAACTTCACCCGGCTCGCCAGCGTCTCGGCCTCCATTGCCGCGGCGGGGATTTCAATCATGGCCCCGACTTCAATCTGCGCGTCGAACGGCTTGCCCTCGGCCCGCAGTTCAATCTTGCACTGCTCGACGACCTCGTTGGCCTGGTTCAATTCGTCCAGGCCGGAGATCATGGGATACATCAATTTCACGTTGCCGACGACGCTGGCGCGTAAAATGGCCCGCAACTGCGCGCGGAAGAGGTCGAGTTCCTGGAGGCAGATGCGGATGGCACGCCAGCCGAGGAACGGGTTCGACTCGGCCGGCTCGTCGCGCCGTTGCAGCACCTTGTCGCCGCCCAGGTCAAGCGTGCGGATGATCACCGGCTGCGGATGCAACGCGGCCGCCACGCGGTGGTAGGCCTGGAATTGTTCCTCTTCGTCAGGCGGCGTCTCGCGATTCAAAAAGAGATATTCCGTGCGGAACAGACCCACGCCTTCCGCGCCGAACGAGCGCACGTCGGGAATTTCGTCCAGGCTCTCCAAGTTCGCCGAGAGCGTCACCCGCGCGGCATCCAGCGTGACGGCCGGCTGGTCGCGGACTTCGCTCAGCCGCTCCTCCAGCGCCAGTTGCTTCTTGGCCAGTTGGCCGTATTCGAACAGCGTCGCGTCCGTCGGGCTGGCGATCAGCACGCCGTTGAAACCGTCGAGCAGCGCGTATTCGCCGGTCCGCAGCCGCAGGCTCGCGTCCACCAGCCCGGTCACGGCCGGCAGCCGCAGGGAACGCGCCAGGATGGCCGTGTGCGAGGTCTGGCTGCCCTGGTCCGTGGCGAAGCCCAGCACCAGCGCGCGGTTCAGCAGGGCGGTTTGCGACGGCGTCAGATCATGCGCCACCACGATGCACGGCTCGTGCAGTTGCGCCAGCAGCGTGTTGTCCTCGTGCCCGACCAGGTTGTGCAGCACCCGGCGGGTCACGTCCCGCATGTCCACCGCCCGCTCGCGGAGATACGGATCGTCAATCTCGCTGAGCGCGGACAAATACCGGTTCGACACCTCGGCGAAGGCGTGTTCCGCGTTGATGCCCTCCGACCGGATGAACTTGATCACCTCTTCCAGCAGCACCGGATCATCCAACAGGAGCAGTTGCGCGTCAAAAATCTCCGCGTCGCCGCTGCCCATGGCGTTACGCACCCGGTGCTGGATCGCCAGCAATTGCTCGCGCGTCTGGGTCAACGCCTGCTCCAGCCGGGTGGTTTCCGCGGGCAACGCCTCGGCCGGCACCGGATAACGCGGCATTTCCAAATCGTGCTGCCGGCCGACAACCACGAGCTTGCCGCGGGCCACGCCGGCCGACACCGGAATGCCCCGCAACCAACGTTCTCCTGCTCTCACCAGCTCAGGCACGCGGCATCATTAGCCGCCCCCGTAACAATTGAAACCAAATTCTGCCCGCCGCGCTCCGGCTCCGTTCAAGCCCGCCGGGAGCCGGTCGGCGTTGTGTTCGCCGCTTGAGCTTGCCGGCGGCGGCTGGCAACCTGCCGCCATGAATCGCATCACGGAACGCTTCGCCCGGCTCCGCCAACTTGGCCGCAAAGGTCTGGTCATCTACATCGGCGCGGGCGATCCGCACCTGGAAGCCACGCGGCAGCTCGCGCTTGCGTTCGACCGTGCCGGCGTGGACGTGCTGGAACTCGGCGTGCCGTTCAGTGATCCGCTGGCCGACGGCCTCGTCAACCAGCTTGCCGCGCAGCGCGGCCTGGAATCCGGCACCACGCCGGCCAAGGTGCTCGCCACCGTCGCGGCCATCCGGCGGGAATCGGCAATTCCGATTGTGCTTTACCTCTATTTCAACCTGGTCCACCGCCACGGCGTTGAAGCGTTCATCCGCGACGCCGCGGCCGCCGGCGTGGACGGCCTGCTCGTCCTTGACCTGCCGCCGGAAGAATCGGCGAACTACGACGCCCTCATGCGCGCCGCCGGCCTGTGCGCCATCTACCTCGTCGCGCCCACGACGCCGGAGGACCGCATTGCGGCGATCGTCCGCCACGGCAGCGGCTTCATCTACTATGTTTCGCGGGAAGGCGTCACCGGGATGCAGACAAAGCTGTCCGACACCATTGCCGCGATGACGACGAAAATCCGCGCCCACACCGATCTGCCGGTCGCTGTCGGTTTCGGGATTTCCAACGCGGAACAAGCCCGCGCCGTGGCCCAGCACGCCGAGGCCATCGTGGTGGGCAGCGCGGTCGTGAACCGGATTGCGGAAAGCGGCCGCTCACCCGATCTGGTGGCGAAGGTCAGCGATTTTGTCGGCGAACTCGCGGCGGCCGTGAAGACAGCGGGCGTTTGATTTCCCTGTTTGCTCACCGGCTTCCCCACCAAAACAGCTCCGTGACTTTGGTGATCATGCCGGAGGGATTCCACCGGTTCGCACCGCCGCTTCGCGCTTGAACGCGCGGCCCGCCGGCTTAGGCTCGCCATCCATGAACGTTCTCGTCACCGGCGGCGCCGGTTACATCGGATCGGTCTGCGTCGAGCAGCTTTGCCATGCGGGCCACCAGGTTACCGTCCTCGACAATCTCACCGAAGGCCATCGCGCGGCGGTGGACCCGCGGGCGCGATTTGTCCACGCCTGCCTCAGCGACCGCGCGGGCGTGGCCCGCGCCGTGAAGGAGGCCGGCGCGGCGGCCATTCTGCATTTCGCGGCCAACGCGCTCGTCGGCGAATCCATGACCAATCCGGCGAAGTATTTTCGCAACAACGTCGCCTGGGGACAGAACCTGCTCGACGCCGCGGTCGAGGCGAAGGTTGGCAAGTTCGTCTTCAGTTCCACCTGTGCCACCTACGGCCCGCCGGAGCGGGTGCCGATGACGGAGGATCTGCCGCAGCGGCCGATCAACCCGTATGGCGAGTCGAAGCTGATGTTCGAGAAAATGCTGACGTGGTATCAGCGCGTTTACGGGCTGGAGTTCGTGGCGTTCCGTTACTTCAACGCCGCCGGCGCCAGCGAGAAGTTCGGTGAGCACCATCGCGTCGAGACGCACCTCATTCCGAACGTGCTCAAGGTCGCGCTCGGGCTCGCGCCCGAATGCGCGATCTACGGCGCGGATTACGAGACGCCCGACGGCACCTGCATCCGCGATTACATCCACATTGCCGACCTGGCGGACGCGCACATCCGCGCGCTGGAACCGGGCAGGACGGGCTTTTACAACCTCGGCAACGGCGAGGGCTATTCTGTGCGCGAAGTCATCCAGGCCTGCCGCATGATCAGCGGCCGGCCGATCAAGACCGTGGAAAAACCGCGCCGGCCCGGCGATCCGCCGCGGCTGGTGGCTGACGCCGAGAAGGCGGCACACGAACTGGGCTGGCGGCCGCGCTTTCCCAAGCTCGAGGACATCGTCGCCACCGCCTGGGATTGGCACCGGCGGCATCCGAACGGTTATTCGGATTGAGTGCGTGAAAAGACCGGCCAGACCGCAGCCGGTTTCGAGTTGAAAAGCGCGGCCGGCTCCCGTTCAATGGCCGGCACACGCACCGCACTCACGGCCGCCCGACGGTCGTGAGGCCCGCGACGCCAACCGGTCCAAGCTGAGTTATGAGCGACAACATCAAACTGGAAGAGGCGGTCGAATTTGCCGAAAACCCCGAGCCACGCTGTCCCTGCGTGCTGTTGCTGGACACCTCCGGCTCCATGCGCGGCGACCCCATCACGGCGCTGAACCAGGGCCTGCTGCATTTCAAGGACGACCTGGCCAAGGATCCGCTTGCCTCGCGGCGCGTCGAGCTCGCGGTGGTTTCCTTCGACAACGAGGTCAAGGTGCTCCAGGACTTCGTGACGGTGGAGCAGTTCACGCCGCCCACGCTCACGGCGCAGGGCCAGACCTTCATGGGCAGCGCCATCCACAAGGCGCTCGACCTCATCCAGGCGCGCAAGGCGAAATACCGCACCAACGGCATCGCCTATTACCGGCCGTGGGTGTTCATGATCACCGACGGCGAGCCGCAGGGCGAACCGGAGAGCGTGGTGCAACAGGCCTCGCAGCGGCTCAAGGCCGACGAGGCGAACAAGCGCGTCGCGTTCTTTGCCGTGGGCGTGGAGGGCGCGAGCATGGCCAGGTTGACGGAAATTGTCGTCCGCACGCCGGTGAAGCTCATCGGACTGAACTTCGTGGAGATGTTCGTCTGGCTCTCGCGCAGCATGGAAAAGGTGGCGCAATCGAAGACCGACGAACAGGTCGCCCTGCCGCCGCCCGGCTGGGGCGCGGTCTAGCGGCGCGCAAACGCCGGTCCGGCGCGGCAGCGGTAGGGCGGAGCTGCCGCTCCGCCCCATTTTTGGGCGGCGGGGCACCGCCGCCCTACCATCAGCGACCGTATTGCCTTTCCGCCCAAGGGTGCCTTGTGCTACCCATTGCGCCATGTCCGAGACGCCCTTCCGCGAAGCCGGCCGCCGCACTCCGGCCAAGGGCGTTCACCTCTCATCGGGCGGCCCCAACTGGTTTTTCCTCACCGTCTGCGCGGCGAATCGTGAGCATTGACTGACGCAGCCGTCGGTGCAGCGCGTCTTGCATGACCTCTGGGAGCACACCGCCACCGCCTGGCTGGTGAGCGATTACCTGCTCATGCCGGACCACCTGCACCTGTTTTGCGCGCCCAGCGATCCGCGCTTCACCCTCGAACGCTGGATGGCCTTCTGGAAGGACCGCTTCGCCAAAACGCATCCGGAGGCCGGGAGGTTTCAGGCGGGTGGATTTCATCACCGCCTGCGCCATGACGAAAGCTATGCGCAGAAGTGGCAGTCGTGCGGGAGAACCCGGTCCGGCATGGCTTGGTCGCGCAACCCGAGGAGTGGCCTTACTTTGGCCGGGTGCATGAGATTCGTTGGTGAGGGCACGACATGGTCTGACTATTTGGGCTGCGCGGCACCACCGCCCTACCGATCCCGCAGCCCGTGTTTCACGGACTTGCGCTGGTGGGCGAGGAACCACTCGTAGAGCTTCGGATTGTCGTAGGTGACGGTCCAGCAGTCGTGCTGGGCGTCGGGGTAGATCGTCAGCTTCACGTCGGCATCGCCGAACTGCCGCAGCGCCGCCGCCATCCGCTCGGATTCGGAGACGTTCACCACCGGGTCCTTCGCGCCGTGAAACGCCCAGACGGGCAGCGTCTTCAACGCCTCGGCCTGTTTGCCCTCCGCGAGCAGGATTTTCACCGGGTCGCCGCCGCCGCAGACCGGGGCGATGGCAGCAAAACGTTCCGGATGGGCGATGCCCAGGCTCCAGGTGCCGTAGCCGCCCATGCTCAGGCCGGTGAGATAGACGCGGGTCTTGTCCACCGCGTATTTCGTGGTGACCTCGTCCAGCAGCGCGAGCAGGATGTCATCGGACCAGGTCTGCCCGGCGGGACATTGCGGCGATACGACGATGAACGGGAAGTCCGGCTTGTCCGCCACGATTTTCGGCGGCCCGTGTTTGGCGACGAGCCAGAGGTCGCTGCCGCGTTCGCCGGAGCCGTGCAGGAAAAGGATCAACGGCCATTTCTTGGTGGCCTTCTGGCCGTAGCCTTTCGGCAGAAACAGCAGATAATCGGCGCGGACGGTGCGGGTGATCCGCTTGGTGAAGGTGTGCGCCTGCTGGACGGCGTCGGGTTTGGCGGCGCGGGTCATGAGCGGGGCGGCGAGCCACGCCACGAGCAGCAGCGTGGTGAGGAAACGAGGGAACGTGGGCATAAGCGGCGCAGGTTTCGGCAAGCGGTATTCGCGTTGCGCAGTGTCATCGCCGCAAGCCTATTACATGATTTTCAGCTTGGGCAAGTCCTGAGAATCCACCAGGCCCACCGGCTCGCGCCGGGCGTTGACCACGATCAGGTCGTCAATGTTGCGCTCGTTGAAAATTTTGAGCGCCTCGGCGGCCAGCGCATCCTCGCGGACGCACACCGGCTGGCGCGTCATCACCTCCGCCAGCGGCCGGGCGAGCACGCCGGGATCGGCCGCCATGTGGCGGCGCAGGTCGCCGTCCGTGAACACGCCCACCAGCCGGCCGCGGGCGTTGACGACGCTCACGCTGCCGGCCTTGGCGCGGGTCATCACCAGCAGGGCCTCCTTCACGGCGAGCGTTTCCAGGGCCACGGAATTGCGCTCGCCGGCGCGCATGATGTGCTGGACTTGCAGCAGCAGGACGCGGCCGATGGCGCCGGCGGGATGGTAGCGGGCGAAGTCGCTCTGCTTGAAGCCCCGTGCCTGGAGCACGGCCATGGCGAGCGCGTCGCCCATCACCAGCATGGCGGTGGTGCTGGCGGTGGGAGCGAGATTGAAGGGGCAGGCCTCCCGCGGCACCTTCACGCTCAACACCACGTCGCTGTGCCGGGCGAGCGTGGATTTCACGGCGCCGGTGAGCGCGATGATCTTGACCGAAAACCGCTTCAGCGCGGGCAGCAGGTTCAGCAATTCCTCCGATTCGCCGGAGTAACTCAGTGCCAGGACGGCGTCGCCGTCGCTCACCACGCCGAGGTCGCCGTGCAACGCGTCCACGGCGTTGAGGACGACGCCGGGGGTGCCGGTGCTGGTGAGCGTGGCGGCGATTTTCTGGCCGATGTTGCCGGACTTGCCGATGCCGACGACGATGACTTTGCCGTGGCGGCCCAGCGTCTCGACGACCGTCTCGACCGCGCGGCCGAAGGCGTCGTTCAACGCGTCGGCGACGGCTTTGAGGCCGGCCAGTTCGCTGGCAAAGACCTCGCGGGCGCGGTCCAGATGGACGGCGGGCGGCGGCGGTTTCATGGCGGCGCTAATCCGTCCGCGGATAGGAGCCAAGGACCTTGACGAAGTCGCAATGCTCGCTGAGCTGCTCCAGCGCCTTGGCCACCTTGCGGTCGGTGACGTGGCCGTCAACGTCCACGAAGAAGAAGTATTCCCACGCCTTCCGCTTGCTGGGCCGGGACTCGATCTTCGTCATGTTGATCTGGTAACGGCGGAACGGCGCCAGCGCGCTGTGGAGCGCGCCGACCTTGTCCGCGATGCAGAACATGAGGCTGGTGCGGTCGCGGCCGGTGGGCGGCGTGCCGGTGCGGCCGAGCACCAGGAAGCGCGTGGCGTTGCCGGCGTTGTCCTGCACGTCGTGTTCGAGCACGGGCAGGCCGTATTTCTCGGCGGCGAGCAGGCCGGCGATGGCACCGGAATTGTGCTCCTTGGCGGCCAGTTCGGCCGAGCGCGCGTTCGACGATGTCTCGATGATTTCCGCGCTGGCGAAATTTTTTTGAATCCAGCCGCGGCACTGCGCCAGCGTCTGCGGGTGGACGTAGAGGCGGCGAATCTGGTTCCGCCGCGCCCGGCTCAACAGGCAGTGCTGGATGGCGAGCACGATCTGCGCGACGATCTTGAGGTCGCTGTCCATGAACATGTCCAGCGTGTGAGTCACGACGCCCTCGGTGGAATTCTCGATCGGCACGACGCCGAAGTCGGCGCGGTGGCGGGACACATGGGTGAACACTTCGCCGATGGTTTTCAGAGGCGTGTAGTGCAGGCTGGTGCCGAACCGTTCGAGCGCGGCCTGGTGCGTGAACGTCGCCTCCGGGCCGAGATAGGCGATGGACATCGGCTTTTCGGCGGCGAGCGCGCCGGACATGACTTCGCGGAAAATGGCGCGCAGGGCGTCGTCGGTCAGCGGACCTTTGTTCAGCCGGCAGACGCGTTTCAAGACGGCCTGTTCACGGTGCGGCGCGTAGATTTCCTGGCCCGCCGCCTTTTTCAGCCGGCCGATTTCCAGGACGTGCTGCATCCGCTCGTTGAGCAGCTTCACGATCTGCCAGTCGAGCTTGTCAATGGCTTGGCGGTGTTCGGTCAGGCTCATGCGTCACTCCGGGGTTCGGATTGCGGAACCGGCGCGGACTCGGCCGCGGCCGGCGGTTCAGGTTTGGTTTCAGCGGAATCCGGATTCGGCTGCGCTTCCGCGGCGGGAACCTCGGCCGACGCTGCCAGTTGGTCCGGCGGCACGGTGGCCAGGCCCGGCTCGGCCGTCAGCAGGCTGGGCGGCCGTTCCACCGGAATGCGGCGCAGTTCGTCGGCGGCCGGCAGGGTTTCCAGATTGGCGAGGCCGAAGTATTCGAGGAACAGCTTGGTCGTGCCGTATTGCATCGGGCGGCCGACGACCTCGGCGCGGCCCGTCTGCTCGATCAGGCCCCGCTCCAGCAGCGTTTGCATCACGCCGTCCACCGACACGCCGCGAATCTGCTCGATCTCCGCGCGGGTGATCGGCTGCCGGTAGGCAATGATGGTGAGGGTTTCCAGCGCCGGTTGCGAAAGGCGGCCGGGGCGCCCGCGTTCGCCGGTCAACGCCCGCAGCCACGGCGCGAATTCCGGCTGGGTGACGAACTGCCACGCGCCCGCCACGCAAGCGAGGCGGTAGGTCCGCCCGGCCTGCTCGTGCTCGGCGGCGAGCTGTTCGAGCGCGGCGGTGAGGTCCTCGACCTTCACTTTTTTGAACGCGCGGACGGCGTCGTCCTCGGCCTGTTCCGCCGCGGTGGCGAACACGGCCTTCAATTCCGCCGGCGTGAGCGGCTTCTGCGTGGAGAACAAAATCGCTTCCAAAATGGGCTTCAATTCAATCATGCGCGGGCAAAGGTTCATGCGCGCCGGCCGGGGCGGCTTCCCCGGCGGCAGCGGCGGGCGCGGGCGCTGCGGCGATTTCAATTTCGCTGAATGGCTCCGGCTGGCAGACCACCAGTTGCTTGAGCCGGATCAACTCCAGCACGGCGAGAAATGTCACGATCACCTCGGTGCGGCTCGCCGCGTGGTCGAACAGCTCGGAAAACCGCACCGCCGTCCGCCCGGCCAGCGTCCGCTGGACAAACTCGATCTTCTCGCTGACGGTCCATTTGTCCTCGAAAATGTCGCGCGTTTCCGGGCGTTGCTGGAAGCGCTTCAAGATGCCGGTGACGGCGCCGATCAAATCAAACACCGACACTTCCGGCCGGGCCGCCGCCGGCGTGGCCAGCTCCAGCTTGCCCGGCTGGCGGGGAAAGACGGCTTCCTGGCGGGTCTCCAGCGATTGCAGGCGCGCGGCGGCATCCTTGAATTTTTTGTATTCGACCAGCTTGCGGATGAGCTCCCAGCGCGGGTCGTCGGCCTCGTCCTCCTCGCCTTCGGCCGTCGCCTGCTGCTCCACCGGCAGGAGTTCGCGGCTCTTGATGAGCATCAGCGTCGCGGCCATGACGAGGAACTCGCCGGCAATGTCCAGGTCCAGCTCGCGCATCAATTCCACGTATTCGATGAATTGCGTCGCCAGCCTGGTCAGATTGACCTGATAAATGTCCACCTCCTCCTTCTTCACCAGGTAAAGCAGGAGGTCGAGCGGTCCTTCAAAGACCTCGAACTGGACTTTGTAATCAGCCATGAATCGCCGCGAGGCACGCCTCGACGGAGAGGGGCAGCGTATCGGCGGCGGGCGGCTTTGGCAATGGCGGAACCCGCCCGCCGGCCGTCGCCACACGCCTCAACCGCCGGTCACCGCCGCCACGCAGCGGCCGCACAGCGCCGGGTGCGCCGGGTGCGCGCCGACGTCGGTTTCCCAATGCCAGCAGCGCTCGCATTTCCGGCCGTCGGCGTGCTCGACGCACGGCGTCAATGCGTGGTTGTCAGCCGGGTCGCCGGCCACTTCCTCGGCCTGCAACTGCGACACGTTCAGCAGTTCCTGCAACGACGCCCAGTCGTTCCGGACCGCCGCCAGCGCCGGTTCGCTGCCGCGGAGGCGGACCTTGGCCTCGAGCGCCTTGCCGATCAATTTCGCCTGCCGGGCCAGTTCCAACTGCGGCAGCGCCGCCGCGCGCAGGGTGAAGAGGTTTTTCCATGCCGCCTGTTCGTGTTCCTCCAGCGCAAAGGACCACGGCTCCCAGCGCGTGAGATGCACGGTGGCCGCCGCCTTGCCGGGAATGAACTGCCACGCCTCGTCGGCGGTGAACACCAGGATCGGCGAGAGCATCTGGCACAGGCCGGTGACGAGCCGGTGGAGCGCCGTCTGCGTCGCGCGCCGGCGCGGCGAGTTCGCCGGGTCGGTGTAAAGCCGGTCCTTCACCACGTCGTGATAGATGGCGGAAAGCTCCACCGCGGCGAACTGGCTGATGCGCTGATAGACGACGTGGAATTCGTAGGCGTCGTAGGCGCGGAGCACGTCGGCCTCGAGCTGCGCGAATTCGCCCAGAATCCAGCGGTCCAGCCCGGTGAGCCGGCCGTCGGGCACGGTGTCCTTCGCCGGGTCGAAGTCGTAGAGATTTGCGAGCTGGTAGCGGAGCGTGTTGCGGAGCATCCGGTAGGTTTCGCCCACGGTTTTCAGGCGCTCCTCGCTGACGACGATGTCGTTGCGGAAATCCTGCGACGCCACCCACAGGCGCAGCACATCGGCGCCGAATTCCTTCACGTAGCGCTCGGCGGTCTGCGGTTTCTCGTAAACACCCTGCTTGCTCTTGGAGATTTTTTCGCGGTCGGCGTCCACCATGAATCCGTGCGTGAGCACCGTCTGGAACGGCGGCGCGCCGTTGCCCGCGAGCGAAAGCAACAACGACGACTGGAACCAGCCGCGGTGCTGGTCCGAGCCTTCGAGGTAAAGGTCCGCCTGCCAGTCCACGAACCAGAAGCCGGTTTCCGCCGCCCCGGCCACGCCCGCTCCGGGCGCGCCGACCAGGTTCGTCAACTCGTTTGTGTCGGGATGCCGCACGCGGTAACTGAGCAACTCGTCCGGATAAACCGTGCGGAAAATCTCATAGCCGCCCCAGCCGCAGGCTTCGGCGAGCGCCGAGGTGGCCGTCACCGAGACGAGGTAGGAATCGCCGGCCGCGTGAACCAACTGGTGAAACACCTCCGGGTCGAATGCCACCGCCAGGCTCGCCGGCAGCGGCTGCTCCGAACCGCACGGCAGGAGCAGAAACGTGTTGGGGAAGCCCTCCACGCGGAGCTTGAGAAAACCGGCGGCCTCGCCGGGGCCGACCTGTTTTGGCACGGCCTTCACCAATTCGGGCCGCGTCTGCAACACCGCGCGGCTGGAGGAGCCGGAGTCAATCCACACGTCGAGCGTGTCGGCGGACTTGGCGACTGCTTCGGCGCCCTTCCAGTCCGCCGGCCGGAGCCGCGACCAGAGTTCGGCGGCGGATTTCTCGAACCAGACATTCGAGCCGTGCTGCGCGACGAGGCCGGCCGCCGCGCGAACGATCACGGCGTCAAGGATCGGATTGCCCGCGGCGTCGTAAAACGCCGGGATCGGCACGCCCCACGACCGCTGACGCGAGATGCACCAGTCCGGACGGGACTCGACGGCACTCTTGATCCGGTTCACGCCCCAGTCGGGCACCCACGCCACGGCGTCAATCGCCGTCAGCGCCTGTTGCCGGAATGGCTTCCCGCTCGGAGGTGCGGACTCCGGATTCGGCGCTGCGACCGTGTGGTCCACCTTGATGAACCACTGGTCCATCGCGCGGAAGATGACCGGCGTCTTGCTGCGCCAGCAATGCGGGTAGCTGTGCGTGAACGGCTCGTGATGGAGCAGCGCGCCGCGGGCGCGGAGTTCCGCGAGCACGACCTCGTTGGCCTCGCTCCGACCGTGTTTTTCGAGAATGGACTTGCCGAACATTGCCGCCGGCATTTGCTGTTCCACCGGCAGGTCGTTCGTGTGCGTGAAGCACCCGTCGTCGTTCACCGGCGAATACACCGGGAGGCCGGCCCGGAGGCCAAGCCCGTAGTCTTCCAAACCGTGGCCGGGCGCGATGTGGACGAAGCCCGTGCCGGTGTCGTTTGTCACGAAGTCATCGCCCGGAAACAGCCGGCCGGCGCGCGCGCAGAACGGATGCTCGTATTCCAGTTGGCTGAGTTCCTCCGCGGCCAGCGTGCGGATGACCTCGTGGCCGGTCCAACCGCATTTCTCCGCCACCGTCGGCAGCAACGCGCTGGACACGATGAACTGCCCGTCGCCGGCACGGACCAGCGCGTAACCGAAGGTGGAGTTGAACGCCACCGCCAGGTTCGCCGGCAGTGTCCACGGCGTCGTGGTCCAGATCACGATGAACGTGCCGGGCTGGCCTTTCACCGGGAACTTCACATAGACGCTCGGGCTGACGTGGTCGCGGTATTCGACCTCCGCCTCGGCCAACGCCGTGCGGCACGGGATGCTCCAATACACCGGCTTCTTGCCGCGGTAAACGAAGCCCTTCTCGACGATGTCCGCGAACAGCCGCAGTTCCGCCGCTTCGTATTCCTTGTTCAGCGTGAGATACGGATTGTCCCAGTCGCCCAGCACGCCGAGGCGCCGGAACTGGGCGCGCTGAAGGTCAATGAACTTGTGCGCGTAGGCCTCGCAGGCGGCGCGGATCGTGGTGGCGTCGGCGGTGGTGTTGCCCGCCTGGCGCAGTTCCTGGGAAACCTTGAACTCGATCGGCAGCCCGTGGCAGTCCCAGCCGGGCACGTAGGGGGCGCGAAAACCGCGCAGCGTCCGGTGGCGGAGAAGGATGTCCTTGAGAATCTTGTTCAACGCGGTGCCGACGTGGACCTCGCCGTTGGCGAACGGCGGGCCGTCGTGCAGAATGAACGCCGGCGCCCCGGCGCGTTCCGCCTGGATGCGCTCGTAAAGGCCGTCCGCCTGCCACTGCGCCAGCCGCTGCGGTTCCCGCGTCACCAGGTCGGCCTTCATCGCGAAGTCCGTGCGCGGCAGATTCAACGTGTTCTTGTAATCCATGTTTCAAGCCGCGCCCCGATCCGAAGACCGGGGCGGCGTTGGCGACCGTAACAGGCGTCGCCCAGCCCGACAAGCGGCAGTTGCCGGCGGCAACCCCGCCGGGCCGCGTGCGGAAATCCGTTTGCCTCGCCGCCGGCCGGCCGGTGTAATGGAGGCATGGCAACCACCGGCTGGCCCGCGATTCTCGCCGAATGCGCCGATCCCGCGCGCGCCGGCCATTATCTGAAGCTCCTGCGCGGCACCGCCGCGGCGGAGGCCCTCGACCGCGCCGGCCGCGAACCGGCCCGCGTGCTGGCCGCGTTGCTGGGCGGCTCGCAGGCGCTGGGCGAACTGCTCGTTGCGCATCCGGACTGGCTGCCGCCGCTGCTGGACGCGGAGGCGCTGCGGTTCCCGCGCACCGACCAGGGCCTGCGGCGCGAGGTGGAGGCGTGGTTGCAGCCGGCGCTGGAACAACGCGACTTCGCCGGCGCGTTTGCGAAGCTGCGCCGCTTCCGGCAACGCGAGAACCTGCGCATCGCCACCCGCGATCTCGCCCGGCTGGGCGCGCTGCCGGAGATCGTCCGCGAACTGTCCGACCTGGCGGACGTGTGCCTCGACGCCGTTTACCGGCTTTGCCGACGGCAACTGGCCGGCCGTTTCGGCGAGCCGTGGCATCCAGATGCCGAGGGCGCGTGGCGGCCGACCGGGTTTTGCGTGCTGGGCATGGGCAAGCTCGGCGGGCAGGAGTTGAATTACAGCTCGGATGTGGACGTGCTGTTTGTTTACGACGACGAGGGCTTCGCGTTCAAGGAACCGCCGCGCGGCCGCGAACCGGCCGGCCGGGGCCTCGCCAGCCACGCGTGGTTTCAGCGGCTGGCCGAGGCGTTCATCGCCGAGGTCGGGCGGCTCGCGCCGGAGGGCATGCTTTACCGCATTGACCTGCGGCTGCGGCCGGAGGGCAACGCCGGCCCGCTTGCCCGCTCGCTCGGCAGCTACGAAAATTATTACTGGCAGTGGGGCCAGACGTGGGAGCGGATGATGCTCATCAAGGCCCGCCGCGTCGCGGGCGACGCCACGCTCGCCGGCGAATTCCTGGAGATGGTCCAGCCGTTCCGCTATCCCCGCTCGGTGGGCGAGCAGGTGTTGCGCGACATCGCCGGCATGAAGCAACGGACCGAGAACGAGGTGGTCCGCGCGGGCGAGCTGGAGCGCAACGTGAAGCTCGGCCGCGGCGGCATCCGCGAAATCGAGTTTGTCGCGCAGACGCTCCAGTTGCTGCACGCCGGCAGGGTGCCGTTCCTCGCCGATCCGCAGACGCTGCCCGCGCTCCAGAAACTCGTCCGCTACAAACTGCTTCCCGCCGAACGCGCCGGGGAACTGGGCGCCGCGTATGAGTTTCTCCGCGAGGTCGAACACCGGCTGCAAATGGACAACAACCTGCAGACGCACACGATTCCCGTCGAGGCCGCCGCCCGCGAGCGGCTCGCGCGCCTGTTGGGCTGCCGCTCGCTCGCCGCGTTCGAGGAGGCGTGCGCCGGCCACCGCCGGCGGGTCCGCGACGTTTACGTGGAACTGCTCGAACAAGGTCCAACGGAAAACGCGCACGAACTGCCCGATTTCAACGGCGGCGACACCGCCTGGCGGGAGCTGCTCGCCCGCCACACGTTCCGTGAGCCGGACAAGGCGCTGCGCCTTTGCCGGGCGTTTGTTCACGGGCCGGGCTTTGGCCACGTCTCGAGCCGCACCGAGGAGTGCGCGCGCCGGTTGCTTGCCCGGCTGCTCGCGCTGTGTCCCCGCCGCGACGCGCCACCGGCCAACGCCGCGGCCTTTCCGGATGGTGATCCGAAGTCGCGCCTCCTCTCCGATCCGGACCGCGTGCTCGCGCGGCTCGACACGTTCATCGCCGCCTACGGCGCCCGCGCGCTGCTGTTCGAGACGTGGGCCAGCAACCCGTCACTCTTCGAACTGCTCGTGCTGCTGTTCGACCGCTCCGAATTCCTCGCCGAAACCGCCATCCGCACGCCCGATCTGGTGGACGATCTCGAACTGACCGGCCACCTGCTGCGCTCCAAAACCGCGGACCACATCCTGAAGGAACTTCGCCTCGGTCGCGCCGACGCCGACCAGCGCCTCTGGTTGCGCCGCTACCACCAGACCGAGCTGATGCGCATCGGTCTGCGCGAGATTCTCGGCCTCGCGGATTTCGAGCAAAACCTCGGCGAACTCTCCGCGCTCGCGACGGCCTGCCTGCAATACGCGCTCGAAGTCGCGTTGCGGCAACGCCGGCTCAAGACCGCACCGCTGGCGATCCTCGGCCTGGGCAAGCTCGGCGGCGGCGAGTTGAACTACGGCTCGGACCTCGACATCGTTTTCGTCGCCCGCGACGGCGTCCGCAACCTGCCCGCGCTCCAGCGCGTGGCCGTCACGGTGATGGACCTGCTTGCCAGCACCACCGAATTTGGCGTCGCGTTCGAGGTGGACGCGCGGCTGCGGCCCGACGGCGAAAAGGGACTGCTCGTCAACACGCTCGCGGCGCACGCGGAATACTACCGTCACCGGGCCTGGCTATGGGAAATTCAGGCGATTTCCCGCGCCCGGTTCATCGCCGGCAACGCCACGGTCGGCGCGGCGTTTGAGCAACTCGTCACCGAAGTTGCCGATTTCAGCCGGCCCGCCACCGCCGCTGCGCCCGGACGTGAGCTTGGTTGGCGGGCCGAGATTGCCAAAATGCGCCGGCGCATCGAGAAGGAGCGCACGCCCGCCGGCCAGGACGCGCTGGCCATCAAGACCGGCGCGGGCGGGCTGATGGACGCCGAGTTCATCGCGCAGACGCTGTGCCTGGCCCACGGCTGGCACGAGCCGAACACGCTGCACGCCCTGCAACGCGCCTGCGAACAGGGCGTGTTGCCCGCGGCCGATGCTGACCGGCTGATTGAAAATTACCGGCGGCTCCGGCGCGTGGAGGGCATTTTGCGCCGGTGGAGTTACGAAGGCGAAACGGAATTGCCGGCCGATCCGGCGCCGCAATACCGCGTCGCCGTCCGGTGTGGTTTCGCGAACACTGACGATTTTCTCAAGGCGGTGGCGCGGTATCGCGCGAACCTCCGCGCGGTCTATCAGAAGGTTTTCCCCGAAGCGGCCTGAACGCGGGACCGAGGCGGAGGGCCACGAGCGGCTTGCCGCCGTGCGCGCCGCGCGCGCCGGCGCCGGCTCACTCGCCGACGTTGTTCGCGATCTGGGCGACGGCCTTGCTCCGATTGGCGATCTTCGCCGGGCCGGCGAAAACGTTGTCCGTGATGACGGCGCGGCGGACGCCTTCACCGAGTTCAATCTGCGGCTTGGCCTCGCGGAATTCGCAGCCGCGCACCAGCACGGTGCCGCCGCTGACCTGGAGGGCGGCGCGGCCCTCGCGGTTGCGGTCCCATTGCACGAAGGTGCAGTCGCTGAAGCCCACGGTGCCGCGGCCGGCGATCTTCGCGATCTGGTTGCACGGTCCCCAGAAGGCGCAATTCACGAAGCGCACGCTGCCGGTGTTGGTTGATTTGACTTCGACCATCGTCGGGTCCGGCCCGTGGAAGGAGACGAACTCGCCGTTGGTGATGAGCAGCGCCATCGGCGCGGAATCATCCACGACGACGGCGGTGAAACAGTCGTCGGCGCCGAGGCCGAGGAAGTTACCGTTGCAGACGCCGGTGGCGGTTTTCAGGAACCGGTAGCCGACGTGGTAGCCGAAGCAGAAGGTGTTGAACATGTATTGCCAGTCACTGCGGCCAATGAGGAAAGCCTCGCCGTTTTCCTGCTGCCACTTGAACAGCTTGGGTTTGAGGCTCCACCACGGGTTGAAATGGACGTTTTCGATGCGGCCGATGTCGTAAATGGAGTCCACGAGAACGCCCCGGCGCAGCGGCTGGCCCTGGACATCCCGGATGAGGTGACGCTCGTTCTTCGTCGCGTCAATGCCGTTGAACGGATTCAGCAATTCCACAGCGAGGACGGCAGGGTTTTTGCCGCGCATCGCGATCGCCCACGGGTAAGCATCGGGCACGTCGTCAGGCTTTTGCTTTGGATAGCAGATGACGACGCCCTTCACGGTGCTGTTGTTGTTGAGGGTGATGAAAGCGGGGCCATCCTCGCGGCCCGCGCCCTCGGTGACGAGGAACGTGGTGCCGTCGTCGGTGGGCTTGGGCAGGCCGGCGTCGCGCAGGCCGTTGTGGGCGGGGACGGATTCCCAGATGCCGCGCAACGTGACGGCGTTGGGGACGTTGAGGTGACCGGCGAAGAAATAATTGCCGCGCGGGGCGAACACCGTGCCGCCGCCGGCCTTGGCCGCGGCATCGAGCGCCTGCTGGAACGCGGCCGTGTCATCGGTCGCGCCGTCGCCTTTGGCGCCAAAATCGCGGACGTTGAACGTGCCGGCCTCCGCGGCGCCGGGCGCGGCGCACGGGATGAACAGCGCCGCGAGCGTCGCGGCCAGAACCGAATTTTTCAATGGATTGAACATGCCACTGGCTTAACCGAGCCGGCGGCCGGTGTCCACCAGAACCGCACGGCGCCGGCTCCCATGGTGTCGCGGACATCAAGCTGTTAAAGAAAAGATGGCGCGCGGCGCGATTTCCGATTGTCAGTTCGATGGAAGCGTGACATGCTCCCGCCAACGCCACTCCAATGACGCAGTTAACGACGCGACAATTTGAATGGACTCTCATTGCTAAAACGGAAAGGAGGTGAGCCACCATGGCCGCCAAGAAAGCTCCTGCCAAGAAACCCGCCGTAAAAATCGCCAAGAAACCCGCCAAAAAGGGCAAGAAGTAGCCCCAACCCAACGTTCCAGGCGGCCGCCGGAATGGGTTGGCCGCCTGGAACCTCTCGTTTTTCCTGAGTTCCGAGTCATGGCCCGGCTTGTTTTTGACATCGAAACCTCCGCGCTCGGCCGCGAGCGGTTCGACGACGCCCAATGGGAGTATCTCTTCCGCGATGCCGAAAAGCTCGGCGACGAGGCGGCCCGTGACGTACGCCGCGCCGAGATCACGCAACAGTTCAACCTCTGGCCGTTCACCGCGCAGGTCGTGTGCGTGGCCATGCTCAACGCCGACACATCCCGTGGACAGGTGTTGTTCATCGCCGAGGATTACGAGGAAAGCGAGGCCGAGGCCGGTCCGGTGGAGTTTGTCGCCTGCATGGACGAAACCGAACTGCTGACGGCGTTCTGGGACGTGGCGAAGCACTACGAGCAGGTGGTCACGTTCAACGGCCGCGGGTTCGACGTGCCGTTTCTCTACCTCCGCTCCGCCATTTTGAACGTGCCGATCAGCCGCAAGGAATGGCTGGGCTACCGTTACACCACCGATCCGCATTGCGACCTCGCCGAGCAACTCTCGTTTTACGGCGTGAGCGGCCGCGAAGGCGCGGCACGCAAGTTCAACCTGGATTTCTACTGCAAGGCGTTCGGCATTGACTCACCGAAAAGCCACGGGGTGACGGGCCGGGACGTGAACCAACTGCTTGCCGAAGGACGCTTCCGCGAGATCGCCGAGTATTGCCTTCGCGACGTGCGGGCGACCGTGGCGCTTTACCACGTCTGGCGGGACCGGCTCGCGGGCATCAAGTAGCCGCCGGCGGACGCGCCCCACGCTTAGCGCCGGCCCCAGCTTCGCTCGATTTCCTCCAGGCTCCGGCCCTTGGTTTCCGGCAGCCGCGCCGCCACGAAAATCAGCGCCACCAGGCTGCACGCCGCGTAAATCCAGAAGGTCTTCGCCGGCCCGATGGCGGGATTGTCGTTCAACATCGGGAACGTCTGGGCCACGAGGTAACACGCGCTCCAAATCGTGAAGGTCGCCAGGGACATCGCGCGGCCGCGGATCTTGGTGGGGAAGATCTCCGAGCACACGATCCATGGAATCGGCCCCAGCGCGGTGGCGAAGGCGCCGATGAACAACAGGATCGCCGCCAGCAGCACCGGGCCGTTGCCGCCGAAGTGGAACATCGCGCCCACCCAGGCCAGCGCGAGCACCTGCACCGACAGCCCCGCCAGCAGCAACCGCCGGCGGCCGGCCTTGTCCACCAGCGCAATCGCCACAAACGTGCAGAGCAGGTTCACCAGGCCGACGATCACCGAGGAACTGAACGAGTTTTTCACCCCGATGCCGGCCGTGGCAAAAATCTTGGTCGAGTAATACATGATGGCGTTGATGCCGCTGAACTGCGAGAAGGCCATCAACAGCACCGCGATCAGCAACGGCCGGCGGAACCGCGCGTGGAACAGTTCGGCGAAGCGCCCCTCCTCCTGGCCGAGCACGTCCCGCACGGCGGTGATTTCCCGCGCCGCGTGCGCTGCGCCGCCGACCTTTCCCAGGATGACCGCCGCCTCCGGTTCGCGGCCGGCCTGGACCAGCCAGCGCGGGCTTTCCGGGACGAAGAACAGGACCGTCAGCAGCAGCGCGGCGGGTGCCACCTCCGCGCCCAGCATCCAGCGCCAGCCGCTGGCGGTGTTCCACGCCTCGTCGCCGAGACCCTGGATCAGCGCGTTGAAGAACAACGTCAGGAAAATGCCCGTCACGATGCCAAGCTGGAACAACGAACCCAGCCGGCCGCGCCACGCCGCCGGCGCGAGTTCGGCGATGTAAACGGGGCAGATCATGGAGGAGGCGCCGATGCCCAGCCCGCTGATGAACCGCGCGGCGAGAAACTCGCTGAACGTGCGCGGCATGGCGGAGAGCACGCCGGACAGCGCATACAATGCCGCGCAGACAAACAGCACCCGCCGCCGCCCGAACCGGTCGCCCAGAAAGCCGGCGAACATCGCACCCGGAATGCAGCCAAGAATGGCGCTCGCCCCGGCCATGCCCTCCTGCACGGAATCCAGATGAAAGTGCCCCTTGAGATACTGGTTCGCGCCGTTGATGACCGCGGTGTCGTAGCCGAAGAGGAATCCGCCGACCGCCGCGACCAGCGTGATGAGCGCCAGATAGCGCAGGTTGAAACGCGGCGGGTCCGCGGCGGGAACGGATGCGCGGGCGACGTCAGTCATGGCAGGAACCGTTCGTCGGTGGGGGGTTCCCGCGTTGTGGCGGGGCGGTTGCGGCTGACAACGGTTTCACTTGAGAGCCGGTGCCCCGGCGTCAACGGTGGTTCGCATAAATGCAGTCGCGCGAATTAGGCCCGGTTTCCGGGGCGTGGTAAAGCTCTTTCGCCGCGGGCCGCGCCGCGCTGGGAAGCCCGCCATTGGCGCGTTGTGAACCGGGCGGGAAACGCTAGAATGGCGGCGGAATGAAATGACGGAGCGCGGGCAATCCGCCCGGCGTTTGGCGATGCCGGGACATTCCAGACGCCATGCATTCGAACGTATTGATTCCCATCCTGCAGGTGGCCATCGGCCCGGTGATTCTCATCTCCGGCGTCGGGCTGCTGCTGCTGTCCATGACCAACCGCTACGGCCGGGTGATTGACCGGTCCCGCCTGCTGGCGGAGGCCCTCCGGACGGCCGGATCGGACCGGCAGGGGCGGCTGGCCTCGCAATTGCGGATCATGCTGCGGCGGGCGCGGCTGGTCCGGTTGGCCATCGCGCTGGGCGCGTTGAGTGTGCTGCTCGCCGCGCTGTTGATCATCGCTTTGTTCCTGCTCACGCTCCTGCGGCTGGAGTTTGGCACGCTCATCGTCGCGTTGTTCATCGCGAGCATGGGATCGTTGATCGGCTCGCTGATCGTGTTCATGCTCGACATCAACCTCTCCCTGGCGGCGCTGAAACTCGAGGTTGGCGCGGCAACCTCGCCGCCGGCCGCGCAGGCTGACGGCCGGGACGGCGCGGTCTAACCGGTCACCGTCCGCCGGCCGACGCGGTGGCCATAAAGCCCGTAGAACGCCACGTACGCATAGGCAATCAGCGGCACGACGAAGGAGATTTGCAGGTTGCCGGTCAGGTCGGCGATCTTGCCCTGCAGCGGCGGCAGGACCGCACCGCCCAGGATCGCCATCACCAGCAGCGACGACACCTGGCTCTTGTAAATGCCCGTGCCTTCCAGTGCGAGCGAGAAGGTGTTCGACCAGCCGATCGAAGTGAACAGGCCCACCGCCACCACGCACCACATCGCCACCTTTCCGCCGACGAGAATGGCTGTCAGCAGCAACGCCACGACCGTCAGCGAAAAGATCACCAGCGTGCGCGCGGCACGTGACTGTCCGAATTGGAACAGCAGCCAGCACAGGCCGACGAACGGCAGATAGATCTTGAACACCGCCCAGTTCGCCACAAACGCGTCCCGCCAGAGCGCGAGCACCGACACGTCCGAACCGCCGTGCAGCGCGTCCAGCGGCGCGCTTTTCGCCACCCACAGGAGCAGAAACGCCAGCAGAGGAATCACCCCGAGCAGCAACTGTTTCCTCGTCGCCTTCATTTCGCTCAACACCACCGCCCCCATGAAACGCCCGATCATCAGGCCGCCCCAGTAAATCGAAACATATTTGCTGGCCTCATCCGCGGTCAGCCCGGCCACGGTCTTTTGTCCGAGGAAATTGATGATGGCGCTGCCGACCGAAACCTCGCCGCCGACATACATGAAAATCGCGATGACCCCAAGCACGACGTGCGGGTATTTGAGCGCGCCCGCGCCGGCTTCCACGCGGCCTTCGCCGACGTGCGGCAGATGGATGAAAAAGAAAACCACGGCCAGCACCAGGAACACGATGCAGAACGCGAGGTAAGGCACCTTCACCGATTCCGCCCCGTGGGCGCCGGTTTTGGCGAAGTATTGGAAGATGAGATAACCGCCGATGAGCGGCCCGATGGTGGTGCCGATGGAATTGAATCCCTGCGCCAGGTTCAGCCGGCTGGACGCCGTTTTCTCCGGGCCAAGAATCGTCACATACGGATTGGCCGCGATTTGCAGCATGGCGAAGCCGAGGCCGACGATGAACAACGCTGCCAGAAACATCGGGTAGGAAGTCGCGTTCGCTGCGGGCCAGAACAGGCCGCTGCCGGTGGCGGAAATCAGCAGGCCGATGACCACGCCATTTTTGTAGCCGATCCTGGCGATGGGATCGCCGGTCCGCCACGAGATGAAGAAGTAAATTGCCGCGCCGGTGAAGTAGGCGCCGAAAAATGCGAGTTGCACCAGCATCGCGTGGAAATAGTCCAGCGTGAACGCCGCCTTGAACCGCGGAATCAAAATGTCATTGAACACGGTCATGAAGCCCCACATGAAGAACAGCGAGGTCATGATCGCAAACGAGCTGCGATAAGTCTGTCCGTTGGCTGAAGAGGAGGAAGTGTTTGCCGTTGCCGAAACGCCGATGCTTGCCATGTTGCCTTTCCTGAAATGTCTTGCTGCGAATTCCCCGACGGTGGCGCCGGCCGGCACCTGCTTCGTGCGGTCCGTGTCACTGCAAACGCGTGCGCCGCCGGCGGACACGTTGCGGAACGCCGGAAACTGCCGTGCTCCGCAAGCACGTCCGGCGACGATGCGCAATCCGCCTGCGGGATGCGAGCAAAAGTTATTCTGGCGCGGGCGCGGATCAGCGCCGGCGAAAACCGAGCGCCGCGGCGCCCAGCAGGAGCAACGCCACCGGCGCCGGCTCCGGCACCGAGCCGGTCACCTGGCCGATCTGGCCGCGGTAGGCCGCGAGGTCGCCCATGTAGGAGGTGTTGTCGAACACCGCCGTCCCACTGGGCTGGCCCTGGTCCGCCAGGGTTCCGATGGCCAGGTTGATCCCGGCCAATTCCCATTGACCGCCCACCTTGATGAAAGTGGCGCCGCCGGAGTCGCCGGGGGCCAGTTCGGAGGAACCCGCCGCCGCCGTGAAGGTGGTTTCCAAGGCCACCGTGGTTACCTGCACGTTGCCATTCGCGTAAGAAACCGCGAAGTCGCCGGTCACCACATCCTCGCCCCAGCGCTTGGTATAGCGGCTGCCGGTTTCATACAAATAACCCTGGGCATGCGGAGCGGTTGGGCTGGTGGTTGCGGTCCACGGTGACGTGCTGGTGTCCCACGTCGTGAGCGTCGCGGCGCCGGTGGAGCCGTAGCCGACCATCATCACGATGCTGCCGATCGTCGGCGACGTGTCGGCCAGCGTGAGGTTGGGCAGGGTGGGGTTGGAACTGATGCGGAACAACTCCAGATCCGTCGGGGATCCGTCCGGGTTGGTGAGCTGGACGGCGCTGCCGGAGACCGTTGCGTAGGAAACCCCGCCCAGATTGATGTTGCCGGCGCCCACATGCGAGGCCGTCAACACCCAATCACCGGTGGCAAAATGTCCAAGGTAAACTCCGCTGGCGCCGTTGAGCTGGCCGACGTTGGCCCAGCCGGGATCGTCGGCCGGAGCGGTCGCATTCGCCGCGGTGCCGTTGTTGATCACCACCCCCAGCGCCGACTGGACTGTCAGCGCCGCGACGGTGGTTGCCACCATCCCGCCCCAACCCGCTTGCGATTGCCTCATAGACTGGTCCCGCGAAGGATGTCGGCGGCCTCGTGAATAGCAAGCGCGAACTGCCCGGGTCCACGGCAGCCAGGGCGGCCAGGGCGGCCGACCCCGGTTGGCGGTCTGTCAGGCTTTTCGCCAGCGGCTCGCCACCGCACCGAACAGGCACAGCCCGCCGGCAACCACACCGGTCGTTCCGGGTTCGGGAATCTGGGTCAGATAGGCGGAAAGATCCGCCATGTAAGAGCCGTTGCCCGCGTAAACGTCGGAAGGCGTGTCCCGCACCAACTCGAAGGTCGCGGTTGAAGACGGCTGGCCCGAAAAGGAGTCAATGGCCAGATTGATGCCCGCAAGTTCCCATTGGGAGCCGACCTTGACGAACGTCGCGCCGCCAGAATCTCCCGGAGCGAGTTGCGCTGATCCGCTCACCGGCTGGGCGTAGGTGCCAAAGGCCTGGACGCTGTAAGCGCCATCGAAGAAAACCTGCGAAGCGATTTGAACCTGATTGTCGCCCCACCGCTCCGTGCCGCGCGAACCGGAAGCGTAGTCAAACCCGGCCGCCCAGAGGCCCGACGGACTGGCGGTCTGCGTCCACGTCCAGGCCGGCGGGCTGCTGGGGAAATTCGGCGCGTTGAGGTCCCAATACGTGGGCGCCACCGCACCGGTGTAGCCGTAGCCGATGAGCCTCGCCGTGCCGCCCACGGTCGGCGCACTGGCGGCCAGCGTGAGCGTGGGCAGGCTGGGATTGGCGCTGAGCTGGAACAGTTCAAGGTCGGTCAGCGAGTTGTCGCCGTTTCTTAGCTGGAACGCGCTGCCGGCGACCGGCGAATACGACGTGCCGTTGAGAACGATGCTGCCCGCGCCCACGTGCGCCGCCGTGAGCACCCAGTAACCCGTGCCATGGCCGGGCACCGTGATGTCGCCGAGATACACGCCGCTGGAGCTGCCAATCCTGCCGACATTGGCCCAGCCGGGATCATCCGCCGGCGCGGCGGCGTTGGCCGCCGTGGCACCGTTGATCACGATGGCCCGCGCGGGAACCAAGGCCGGAGCGACCGAGAGGCAAATGGCGGCGGCGGGCAGGACAAACAGGGAGGCGCGTTTCATGATTCGATCCGATTTTACATGAACTAAACTTCACCAAGATATGAACGTTCCTGACTTGCGCAAGTAAAAAGGCCGTCAAGGCTTTGCGCCGCGGCCGGGCACCGCCCGGCGGCGTTTTGCCGGGGTCGCCGCTTCTGGGCTTGTTTCCGCCGTGCGCGCAATGGTAAACCGTGGCCCTGGCGCGCGGGAGCGGGTGGCGCGCCGGTGATCCGGCGCGGGCGGCCTGGCGGCCCGACCGGCGGTTGTTTTGAAACGCGAAAGCCTATGCTTGAGTCATTGCTCTATCCACAAACCGTGGCGGTGATTGGCGCCTCCCGGAATCCGGAGAAGGTCGGTTACGCCTTCATGCACAACCTCACCCGGATCGGCTTCCCCGGCACGATCGTCCCCGTCAATCTCGAAGCGCCGGAAATCCTCGGCGTCAAATGCTACAAGAGCCTCGACGAATTCCCGGACAAGATTGACCTCAGCGTCATCGTCGTTGGCGCGAAATACGTCAAGGACGCGGTCCAGAACTCGATCAAGGCCGGCGCCAAAACCATCATCGTCGTGACCGCCGGCTTCAAGGAAGTCTCCGCCCAAGGCGCCGAGGCCGAGAGGGAACTCGTCGAAATCTGCGCCGCCGCCGGCGTGCGGCTCATGGGGCCGAACTGCCTGGGTGTCCTCAACACTCACCACCACCTCAACGCCACGTTCGCGCCGTCCGTGCCGCCGTCCGGCTCGATCTCCGTGATCTCGCAGTCCGGCGCGCTGTGCGTCGCCATCCTCGACTGGGCCGCCAGCCAGAAGCTCGGCCTGGGCAAGGTGATCAGTTTCGGCAACAAGGCCGATCTGAACGAAGTGGATTTCATCCAGGCGCTCGCGGCCGACGCCGAAACGAAGGTCATCGCCGGCTACCTGGAGAGCATCAAGGAAGGCGACAAATTCCTGCGCGTCGCCGGCCAGGCGGCGAGCGTCAAGCCGGTGGTGATCCTCAAGGTCGGCATCACGCAGGCCGGCGCCCGCGCCGCGTCCTCGCACACCGGCAGCCTCGCGGGGGCGGACATCGCCTACGGCGCCGCCTTCAAACGCTCCGGCGTCATCCGCGCGGAGAACTTCGAGGCGCTCTTCGACTACGCGCTCGCCTTCGCCACCCAGCCGCTGCCCGCCGGCGAGCGCGTCGCCATCATCACCAACGCCGGCGGCCCCGGCATCATGGCGGCCGACGCCGCCGAGGGCGCCGGACTGAAGATGATTTCCCCCAGCGAAGGCAGCAAAGCCAGGCTCCGCGCCGTGCTGCCGCCCACCGCCGCGTTCGGCAATCCCGTGGACGTCATCGGCGACGCCGAGCCGGACCGCTACATCAAGGCGCTCGAAATCATCCAGCAGGATGAAAACGTGGATGCCATCGTGGTCGTGGCCACGCCGCAGAACATGACGCGGCCGCTCGAACTGGCGGAGAAGCTGGCCCAGGCGCACGACCGCCGGAAGCCGCTGCTGACTGCGTTCATGGGCGGGGAGGAGGTCGCGGCCGCCAAGGCGAAGTTGATGGAACTGGGCATCCCGAACTACCCGGCGCCGGACCGGGCGATTGGCGCGCTGCGGGCCATGTGCGATTACGCCGCCTGGCGCCGGCGGCCGCCGCGCATCGTCAGCCGCTACCCGGTCAACCGCCGCCGCGTCAACCGCGTCATCCAGTGGCACGTCCGCAGCAACACCCAGCGCGTGGGCGAAGTCGAGGCCAAGGAAATTCTCCGCGCCTACGATTTCACGATCCTGCCGGGCGGGCTGGCCACCGACGCGGACAGCGCCATCGAGATCGCGGATCGCATCGGCTACCCCGTCGTGCTGAAAATCAGTTCGCCGGACATCATCCACAAATCCGATGTCGGTGGCGTCCGCGTGAACCTGGCCAATTCCGACCAGGTCCGCGACGCGTTCGATCTCATGATGCTGCGCGTTCGCAGCCGCACGCCGAACGCCTTCATCCGCGGCGCCTACGTCGAGAAGATGGGCGCCCGCGGTCGTGAGGTGATCCTCGGCATGACGCGCGACCCGCAGTTCGGTCCGCTGCTGATGTTCGGCCTGGGTGGTATTTTCGTGGAGGTGATGAAGGACGTGACGTTTTACCTCGCCCCCATCACCCAGGAGGAGGCGATGCAGATGCTCAAGGGCACGCGGTCCTACGCGCTGCTCAAGGGCGCCCGCGGCCAGGCGCCGGTGGACCTCAACGCCATCGCCAGCGCGCTGCAACGCATCAGCCAGCTCGCCACCGATTACCCCGAGGTCATGGAACTCGACATCAACCCCTTCATCGTCGGCGAAGTCGGCGCCGAGGCCTACGCCGCCGACGCCCGGATGACCCTCGCCATTCCTGGAAAGTAACATGAGCACCGCGAACATCACCTACGACCCGGCCTGGCAGGAGAAATACCAATCCATGATCGCCACGCCGGCCGCGGCCGTAGCCCGGCTCAAACCCGGCCAGCGCATCTTCATCGGCACCGGTTGCGCGGAGCCGATCCAGCTTGTCAACGCCCTGGCCGCCCGCGCCACCGAGCTGCCGGACACGGAGATCGTTCACCTGCTCACGTTCGGCGACGCCCCTTACGCCCGCCGCGAGCTGGCCCCGTTCTTCCGCGTGAACAGCTTCTTCATCGCCGACAACGTGCGCGACATCATCAGCGAGGGCCTGGGCGATTACACGCCGGTGTTCCTCTCGGAGATCCCGCGCCTGTTCAAGTCCGGTCAGATGCCGTTGGACGCCGCGCTGGTGGAAGTTTCCCCGCCGGATGAGCGCGGCATGTGCAGCCTCGGCGTGTCGGTGGACGTGGTGAAAAGCGCGGTCGAGAACGCCGCCCTCGTCCTTGCCCAGGTGAACCCGCGCATGCCGCGCACCCACGGCAATTCGCTGGTCCACGTGTTTGACCTCGACGTGCTCGTGCCCGTCGAGGAGGACATCATCGAGGTGCCGGCCGTCGAGGTGACGCCCGAGAGCCAGCAGTTGGCGGAGAACCTGGCCGCGTTGATTGACGACGGTTCCACCGTCCAGATCGGCATCGGCAAGATTCCCCAGGCCCTGCTCGGCCATCTCAAGCACAAGAAAGACCTCGGCATTCACACCGAGATGATCACCGATGACTACGTGGATTTCGTCCAGTCCGGTGCCGTCAGCGGCGCGCGCAAGACGCTCGACCGCGGCAAGATCGTCGCCAGCTTCGCCATCGGCACGCGCCGGCTTTACGACTTCATCGACAACAACCCGCTGTTCGCCTTTTATCCCACGGAATACGTCAACGACGTCACAGTGATCAGCGCGCAGCACCGGATGGTGGCGGTGAACACCGCGCTGGAGGTGGACCTCACCGGCCAGATTTGTGCCGATTCGCTCGGCCGCCAGTTTTTCTCCGGCGTCGGCGGCCAGGTGGATTTCAACCGCGGCGCCTCGCGCGCGCCGGGCGGCAAGGCGATCATTGCCCTGCCCTCCACCGCGCGGAACGGCGAGGTGTCCCGCATCGTCACGCATCTCATGCCCGGTGCCGGCGTGGTGACCACCCGCGCCGCCGTCCACTACGTCGTGACCGAGCACGGCGTGGCCTACCTCCACGGCAAGAGCATTCAGGAACGCGCGCTGGCGTTGATCAGCATTGCGCACCCGAAATTCCGCGCCCAGCTCCTGCGCGAGGCCATCGCGGCCAAATACCTGTCCGCCTCGATGGCCGACATGGCGGGCAAAATCACCGTCGGCCCCAAGGAACTCCGCACCACGGTGCTGCTCGACGACGGCGCGCAGGTCCAGTTCCGGCCCATCGCGCCGACGGACGAGCCGCGGATGCGCGACCTGTTCTACGCCCTTTCTCAACAAACGATCTACTACCGGTTCATGAGCTTCCGGAAGGTCATTCCGCGCAAGGAAATCCAGGAGTTCGTCTATATTGACCACCGCAATGACGTGACGCTGGTCGCCACCGTGCCCAGTCCCGCCGGCGAGGAAATCATCGCCATGGGCAGCTACTATCTGGACACCAAGACCAATGTCGCCGAGGTGGCGTTTGTGGTCCGCGACGAGTGGCAGAACCGGGGCATCGGCACGCAACTGCTCGCCTACCTGATCCGCATCGCCCGCCGCAACGGCATCCGCGGGTTCACGGCCGAGGTGCTCACGGACAACAAGGCGATGCAGGCGGTCTTCAACAAGAGCAACTGCAAGTTGCAAACCCGCTTCGCCGGCAACGTGATCAGCTTCGAACTGGCCTTTGCCTGACCGGCCTGGACGGTGCCGCGGAGAAACCGCACGCGGCCGGCGACGAAATGGACTTGCGGCCGGCCCCGGCGGGCGTGCATGGTTTCGACGTTGTTTGAAACGGTTGCGCGCGTGGCGGAATTGGCAGACGCGCTCGGTTTATTTTATTCTTAAGTTGCTCGTATTCAATTGGAATAATTTGAAACAAGGTTCTCCGCTGTTTTCGGTGGAGTTAGAGTTGGGGCAGGCGAAGCTTGCCGGCTGTGAAGTAAAGCATGGTGATGAGGTGGGTGGTGGAACGGTAGCCACGGGCTTTGCGCTTGGTGGCGCTGAAGACGCTGTTTATAGCAGTTCAACAAAAGCTATAGCCGCAGTGGGCGAACCAATTGAGCGCATCTTGGGGAGTGATACGGGCGAGCGCTTGGCGGATGGCCGTGATCAAGTCGGCGTGGGTTCGGGCCTGGACGCTGCGTAACCAGTGCTTCACCTTGCTCCCCATCATTTCAATGGGATTCAGGTCGGGGGAATAGGCCGGCAGGAACAGCACTTCCGCGCCGACCTGGCGGATCAGGGCCAGCGTGGGGTCGCTTTTGTGAGGTGAAAGGTTGTCCAGGACCACGAGGTCCCCGGGCCGCAACGTGGGCACCAGCACCGCTTGGACGTTAGCGCGAAAGCTTTCCGTATCGGTGGCTCCCTCCAAGGCCATGCAGGCCGTTGAACCCTCCAGCCGGAGGGAGGAAATCATGGGGGTGGTTTGCCCATGGCCTCCCGGCGCACGGGCGTGGGCGCGCTGCCCTTTGGGCGCCCGTCCGCGCAGCCGGGTCAGGTTGGTCTTGGCTCCTGACGCATCCAAGAAGATCAGCCGTGCCGGGTCGAGGGCCGTTTGGTGCTGGCGCCAGCGCCGACGTGCCCGGGCGATGTCTGGGCGGTCTTGCCCACTGGCGCGGAGTGTCTTTTTTTATAGGTCAGCCCCATCTTCCCGGGCACGGCATGGAGCGCCTGCACCGAGCAGCGCAGTCCCAGCGCGCCGCGCAGTTCGCGCAAGGTCAGGTCGTTCTGTTTGGCCAGGAACGAACGGATTTGACTGCGGTGGGTGGCGACCATCATGGGTTTGCGCCCCGCAAAGCGATGCCGGGGAGCGATGTTCCCGGTGCGGCGGCGTTGCTGCAAGAGCTTCTTGACCATGCCGAGGGAGACGCGAAAACGCCGGGCAATCTCGGCCCGGGTGCCTTCGTCGTTGTCATACGAATCGAGCATCCGCTGGCGGAGATCCAAGGAGAGTGTGCGCACGGCCAGACGCCATCAGCGCCCGCCAAGAACGGCTACATTATTTGTTGATTTGCTCTAATGCGTCATGAACGATCGTCAATTCGCAGGGCCGCCCCTGCGAGCAACGCGTCTGGCTTCCGAGCGGTTGATCGCTGGCGCGCTGGTCCGGTCGTGGCATTGGCTGTTCTGGCGACTCGCCGTCAGATGCCGACACGTAGATGGTCACGGGCGCC
>JAJXZJ010000066.1 GCA_021780105.1 bacterium | reverse complement strand
GGGCCGCCCCTGCGAGCAACGCGTCTGGCTTCCGAGCGGTTGATCGCTGGCGCGCTGGTCCGGTCGTGGCATTGGCTGTTCTGGCGACTCGCCGTCAGATGCCGACACGTAGATGGTCACGGGCGCCGCCCGATTCTTGACGTGGACGGTCTTGCTCTGAAGGAACGGGCCGGGGTTCTTCAGGCGGGCGTAGGTGGCTTCGGAGATGCCCATCCGCATGGGGTCGGTGGCCGATTCAATGCGGGCGGCGGTGTTGACCGCGTCGCCGATCACCGTCACGTCCTTGCGGCTGGAGGTGCCGATTTCGCCCTGAATCACCAACCCGGAGTTGATCCCGATCCGGACGCGGATTCCCTCCAGCCCGCGTCCCCGGCGCGTCTCGTTGAGGCGCGCAATGGCGGAAAGCACCTTCCGGCCCGCGGCGACCGCATCATTGGCGTCAATGAATACCGCCATGATCGCGTCGCCGATGAACTTGTCGATGTCGCCGTGGCATTCGCGCGTGATCACCTCGCAAACGCCGAACAGTTCGTTCAACATCGTCGCCACGGCATCGGGCGGGTTGCGTTCTGAGAACGAGGTAAACCCGACGACGTCCAGGTAGAGCACCGTGAGTTCCCGGGTGCGCGCCTTGCCTTCCGCGCCACCCTGGAGGTGGTCCATCACCTCCGTCATTGTCGCCGTCGAGACGTAGCGTTGGATCAACGTGTTGAACTTCTCCTGAAGGAGCCGGAACTCCTCCTCGTTCGAGATGTCGCGGAAAACCTCGATCCCCGCGATGATCTCGCCGCGTTCATCCCGGATGGCGCCGATGTGCGTGTAAACCGGGAACCGGTGCCCGTCCTGGTGCCGGGGATACACTTTGGCCCGGATGCTCTCGCCGGTCTGGATCGAGCGGTGCAGCGGGCAGGCTGAGAAGCAGAGCATTGTCCCGTTCTCGTCAATGTGATTCAGGA
Organism: bacterium; assembly: GCA_021780105.1. GTDB lineage: Bacteria > Verrucomicrobiota > Verrucomicrobiia > Limisphaerales > J093 > JAJXZJ01. Next base: position 10,401 of record JAJXZJ010000066.1, on the reverse strand, counting down.
TGCTCTCATGACAGCAGCGCCCAATGACTTTCTTCGCGATGTGCCCGGTGATCGTTTCGGCGGCCCGGTTCCAAAAGATGATCCGCCGCTCCCGGTCCACGATGTAAACGCCATCGAAGATGCTGTTCAGCACGCTGGACAGCATGCTGTCGCTCTGCTGGAGCTGCTGGAGTATCGCCTCCCGGTTCATGTTCCTGGGCACGCCCGGTTCAGTCGGGGCGATGGCATTCACCGGCGCCCCGGCCGGGGTGGCCTGGCTGGTTGGTTTCATAATTGGTGTCGGTCGGCTTGCTGCGGGCGGCCTCGACGGTGAATGAAGGGACCGCAGCTAAGACGATTGAACCGGAGGGAAGAGCGGTTATTCGCCCTGTCCGTTGCCTCCCTGTGTTCCGATTGAAAATCCGTGCTCATGAATGTCTTGTCCCGGTCGCCAATTCGCGTTCCTCAACGGTGCGCAACGCCTCCTCGATCTGGTCGTGGAGGCGCCTCGCCACAAACCCGCCCAGCAGTCCGGTCAATACCAAGAGCAGCCCTTTCACGACGCATTGATTCAGCGTCACCAGCATGGGCACTCCGGCTGCCATGGCTGCCGTGTGCTCGGAAGCCGGCCACAACAACAGCACACTGACCACGATGAACTGGGCGCCGGCGACCGCTCCTGCGAACGCGCACAGCAAGGGATTCAGGTTCAGCACGGTCAGGAAGATGAACAGGAAATAGAGATACGGCAGGCTCGACGTCAGAGTGCGGTCGCGTCCGAGGGAGTCCGCGCCAATCATCAGCGCGAGGGTAGGCAGTGTCAGCTCCAGCAGCAGGTGCAGATAACGAAAGACCAGTGGCATGGTGAGGCCGGCGCGCAAGAGGGACGCCTGCCAAAGGCCCACGCCGGTCTCATAGACCGCATAGGCAGCCAGCACGGGGGCCAGAAACCGGCATTGCCGTTGAAACGGTTCAACCCAATCAGGCAAAGCCGGCCCGGACAGCGCCGGCAGCACAAACATCGCCAGCAGCAGCAGGAGCAAAACCCCTGCCGTGACGGTCGTACGGCGACATTCCGTGCGCAGCACTTCCCGCTTCAGCGCACGATCAAAAGAGGTGATCCAGACCGGCGAAACGGCGAGCAGCTGCTGGGAGTTACGGTTCCCACTCATGGGAGACCTCGACGACTGCTTCTTCAAGCAAACCAGGCCTGGTTCCAAGCCGGAAAGGAGGTGACGGTCAAACGGCAGTCAGTGGTTGGTGGTCGTGATACCCTTCGCTTCCAACTTCGCGACATGCCATGGTCCGGTTCCGGCTCAACGACGGCCGCCGGCTCCGGTGGAAAATTGTTGGTGATTTTTTCCAAGGTCGCGGAATCGCGGGCCGCTTCGGCGAGCGGCCCGTGTGGTTCCCAAACGAATCGTCCAGTGGCGAGCGGTTTGTGGCCGAACGCCGCTTTACTTGCCGTGCGCCTGGTCAATGGCCGTGAGCAGGCGCTGCGCCCAGGCTTCCACCATCTCGCGGGCCGTGGCCTGATTTTCCCAGCGGGGGACGTAGATTTCGCTCAGCTCAGTCCGGACAACCGCCGCCACCTGGGTGTTGGCGTTGTCGAGGATTTCACCCTGCACGCACAGGCCGACTTTCCCGCCGGTGCGATAGCCTTCGGTAAGCGCGACGCGGATTTCGGCCACATTGGGTCCCGGGTCTGACACGACTGGATAGCGCTTGGCGACCGCCATGATGATGGCCGTGCGCACAAAGTCGGCCGTGCGCTGCCGTTGCTCCAGAGTCAACGGCTTGCCCTCGACTTCGGTGAAGAGGACTTTCACCGGGCCGACCATGAACTTGTTGCAGTTGGCCAGGAGCGGGGGGCTGACATAGCGCCAAGTGGTGGCATCCACCTTCTGGAGGTGATCGTAGGTGGACAAGAAGTCCGGTCGGCTGGTCATTTGCGGAGTGGTCTTGCAGGCGCTCAGGCACAACAGGCCGGCGACTGGAACGAGGGATAGATAGGCTTTGATGTTCATATTATGTGTCCTTCTCTGTTTGATTTTGTTTGGCATTGGAATAATGCAAGTTGTCCCGGAAGGGGTCGGGCTGGCCGACGTTTGCCCGCCAGCCCGGTCTGCCGGCGCGGATTAGTAAACGGTGGTGCTCTCGGTCTTCTCGATGGGTTCCTTGCGCACGGCGGTGGTGATTGCCACCTTCGAGCGGGCGTCACCCGCCTTCACGGCCTTGGCCGTGTAGATGCGGACCACGGAGGCCTTGGGCCCCACGGTGGGGATGGTCGGCCAGGTGATGGTCTGGCCGTTGACCACGCCGCCGTCGGAAACCGTGCCCGGAACCACTTCCAGTTCCGCGGGCAGCGTGGCGACGATGTTCAGCTCGCTAATGGGGATCGTGGATCCTTGGTTGGTCACGCGGACGGTGTACTGGCTGACTTCACCAACCTGGATTGGGTCCGGATCGTCCACCATTTCCAGCAGCAAGCCCGTCACGCCCTTCCAAACAGTGCAGGCCTGGGCGCTGTCCTGGAGGCCCTGGGCGCAGGTCACGCTGGCGGTGTCGCAGAAGCTGCCCGGCACCTTGGACAGGATCTTGACCGCCAGGTTTTTCTTCTCGCCCGCCCGCAGCGTGTCCAGATTCCAGGTGGCGGTCTGGCCGTTCACCGTGGCACCCTCGGCGGTCGCGATGACTGTTTCGGGGGCGGCTGTGTCGGTGACCACGACGCCGGTCAGGTCCACGTCGCCAGGGTTGGAGACCACGATTTCATAGGAAGCAGCGCGGTTGATGAACAACTCGGCGTTCTCGGTCTTCTTCTCGATCTTCACGCCGGCCTGCACGACCGTCGTGCAGGCTTCCGCCTCCGCCTTGCCCGCGTTGCTGGAATCAGCCAGCGCCTTGTTGCAAATACGGCCGCGCTTGTCGGCCCGGAGCGTAATCGGGAGGGTCTTGGAGGCCCCCGCCGCCAGGTCGCCCAACTCGAAGCGAAGTTCGTTTTCTCCATTGGTCGAGCTAAAGCCCTCCGGCACCGGATCAGTGACCACCACGTTCCGGGCGACCGTGCTGCCCGTGTTCAGCACCGTGACGGTGTAGATCACATTCTGGCCGAGCGGAACCATTTCCGGCCCGGTCTTCTGGAGGGCCAGTTGCGCCTTGCCGACCATCGTGCTCACACACACGCGGGGAATGGCCGAAACGGTGGCGCAGTTCGCCAGTTCGCCTTCCCGGTCCGCCTTGACCGTGACCTGGATGGCCTTGGTTTCGCCTCGGGCCAGGTTGTTCAGTTGCCACGTCAGTTTGTTGCCGTCCTGCACCGCCGCCGGCTCGCTGCCCACATAGGTGGCGCCTGGCGGGAGGGTGTCCACGATGAACGTGTCAGCGACATCCATCTGGGCGGTGGCCGTGAGTTCATAAGTGAACGTGTCCCCCACGGACACCAGGGCGGGAGCCTTCTTGACGAGAGTTACCAGATAGGAGGTGGTTCCCCCGACTGCCGCGGCGGAGGCCGTGGCCGCGCCAATGGCTTCTGGATGACGTCCTGAGCTGGTGCTGCAGGCCGTCATCGCCAGCAATCCCGCCACCAGCGCCGCACATAGGTATGGGGTGGTTTTGAGCTTCATACTTTCTGCCTTTTGTTTGTGGTTATGTTTGTCTGTCTAGTTTCTTCCCGATCGGTTTCGGGAGAAGCTGGTGCCGGCCCGCCAGAACACAGGCCGGTTCGAGTAATGCACGAACCAATGTTGAATCCATCTTACACTTCGATCCACGCCGAAGGGCAAACACAAAGACAGTTCACCTGGCTTCGGAGGACAGCGCTTTCTCCATCTTGTCCATTTCTTTGAGGGCGGACTTGATGGCTTTATTAACGAACTGGTGATTCCAATTGGCGCTGCGCACGGTGCTCTTGATCGCCTTCACGCCTCCGGCGGTGATGTCGGTGGCGAGAACCTTCTGGATGTCCGTCAGGTCTGAGAGGAAAGGTTTAAACTTCTCGCCGGCGAGTTGGAGCGATGCGTCCACCTTGTCATAGCTCGTCTTGACGGAGTCCAGCCGCTTCTGCGCCTGTTTCCGCAAGGATTCCTTGGCGATACCGTTGACGGTGTCCTGCCAGTCTTGGAAATACTTCCGCCCATCGCCGGCCATCCATAGCACACGCGCACGGGTCAGTGTGGCGGACGCGTCCGTCTTGGCCACTTCGGAACAGTAGGTGTTGTAGGCCGGACGGAGGTCGCCCTGTTTCTGTTTGGTGAGGGCGTTTAGCGCACTCAGCGTGGACTTGAGCTGCTCGGAGGTCCGGGCGGTTTCAAGGTGAGCATCGCGGATGCTTCGGGCAAGTTGGTCCTGGCTGGCCTGCGTGGCGAGAGCCAGCAGGGTCACGAGGCCAAGAGCGATTACCATGGTTCTTGTCTTCATTGTGGTCCTTGTTGAGGTGTTCTTTGTCTTTTGTTCCGATCCGGCCGTGAATTCACGGGCCGCTCCGACGCGCGGCCCGCCGAGCATCGTCAAGGGATTCATGGCCCAGCACGAGGCGCGTCTTGTCCGGAGACGCCCAACCATGCATGTCAGAATTACTAGTCTCTTCATATCTGTGGCTCTTTCCTAATGGTTAGTTCTGTGTATGTTGGGTTTTAGTGGGTGATTTGCGGTGGATCTAGATTCTGGCGATTCGGTCTCGACGACCGCTGCAACCTTCCCGAGTTCGAGCACCCGCTCCGCGGTGGTGGTCGCGAAAAAGTGCAGGCCGCGCGCGATGAAACCGGTCCATCCGGTCTGGTGGCTCGCCCCCAGCCCGGCGCCATTGTCGCCATGGAAGTACTCATAGAACTGGAGGTAGTCGCGCCAGTGCGGGTCTTCCTGGAACTTCTGCTCGCCGCCATACACCGGACGGTGGCCGTCTTTCCCCTTCAGGAACATGCTGGCGAGCCGGGCCGAGATTTCCTCGGCAATTTGATAGAGGTTCATCTGCCGGCCGGAGCCGGTCGGGCATTCCACCGTGAACTCGTTGCCGTAGTAGGCGTAGTACTGAAGCAACGCCCGGATGATCAGGGCGTTGACGGGCATCCAGATCGGGCCGCGCCAGTTCGAGTTGCCCCCAAACATCCCGGTGTCGGATTCGCCCGGGAGGTAGGGCACGCGGTATTCCTGCCCGCCGACGTTGAACACGTAGGGATGATCGGCATGGAAGCGCGAGAGCGCCCGGATGCCGTAAGGGCTGAGGAATTCCTTTTCGTCCAGCATCCTGGCCAGCACGCGGCGGAGCTTGGTTTCGTCCATGATTGCACCGAGCCGGCGGTCCGCACAACCGGTTTTGGTCGGATCGTGAATGAAGGTTTTCAGTTCCGGGCGGGCGTCGAGGAATCCCTGAAACTTCTTCGCGACCTCGGGATACTTTTTCCGAAACTCGCCTTCGAAGACTGTGACCGCACACAGGGGCAGCAGACCCACCATGGAGCGGACTTTCAGGCGCTGGGCCTGGCCGTTCGGCAATTGCAGCACGTCGTAGAAGAACCCGTCCTCCTCATCCCACATGCCGGTGTTGCCGCCCGCGTGGATGGTCGCCGAGGCAATCGAGACGAAATGTTGCACGAACTTGACCACCATGTCCGCGTAAGTCGTGTCCTGCATGCCCAGTTCAATGGCGATCTCGAGCATGTTCAAGCTGAAGAGGGCCATCCAGGCCGTGCCGTCGGCCTGTTCGAGGTAACCACCGGTGGGTAGCGGCGAACTGCGGTCAAACACGCCGATGTTGTCCAGGCCGAGGAACCCGCCTTCGAAGGCGTTTTTGCCTGAACGATCCTTGCGATTGAGCCACCAGGTGAAGTTGAGTAAAAGCTTCTGAAAGCATCGCTCAAGCCACTCGATGTCACCCTTGCCCGTGCGCGCCATTTCCAGGCGGTACGTGAAGATGGTGGCCCAGGGATGCACCGGCGGATTGACGTCACCGAAGTTCCATTCGTAGGCGGGGATCTGGCCATTCGGGTGCAGGTAGTTCTCACTCAGCATCAAATCGAGTTGCTGTTTGCCGAAATCCACGTCCACCAGCGTGAGCGGCAGGACATGGAAGGCGAGGTCCCACGCGGCGAACCAAGGATACTCCCATTTGTCGGGCATGGAGATGACGTCAGCGTTGTACATGTGGTGCCACTGCTCATTGCGTGGCGCGCGCTTGGCCGACGGAAGGAACGGATCGCACCCGCGCTCTTCGAGCCAACGGTTCACGTCGTAATAGAAGAACTGCTTGGACCAAAGCATCCCGGCCAGGGCCTGGCGCATGACATTGGACGCGTCGGCATCCAGCGACTGCGGGATGACGCCGGCGTAGAACTCATCCGCCTCCTGCCGGCGCGCCTGCAGGACTTCGTCAAAATGTTTGCCGAACGCGCCGCTGCCGTTCCCGTAGGTCTTCTGCAAGGCACCTGGCCCTACGGGGGTCAAGCGCAGTCGAACGATCTCGCACTTTCCGGCCGGGACGGTCAGGTGACAGTGCGCCGCGGCCTTGGTCCCGGTCTTCTCCGGATTCACGGCATCGGTTTGTCCGTGGACGACGAAATTGTTAATGCCGTCCTTGACGAAGGGGGTCCGATTCTGTCCGTTGAACAGCCGCTTCGCGTTGGTTTCATTTTCAGTGAACAGTAGTGACGCCTGGCCCTCGCAATAAAGATAACGCTCGCCCAGCCCGGCGTCGCAGGCCTTCACCACGGCGGTCCTGCCCGCGACCGCTTGCAGCGATGGCCGCGGATTATCCCGGCCCCACGACCAGCGATTGCGAAACCAGAGGGTCGGCAGCACGTGGATTTCGGCGGCCTCAGGACCCCGATTGTGGACGCTGATTTGAACCAGGATGTCCTCGGGAGATTCCTTGGCGTATTCCACAAACACGTCGAAGTAACGGTTCTCGTCGAAGACGCCGGTGTTGATCAGTTCGTACTCAAACTCCTGGCGGCTTCGGCCGCGATTCGTCAGCACCACTTGATCATACGGATAGGCGGCCTGCGGATACTTGTAGAGATATTTCAGATAGGAGTGCGTCGGAGTGCTGTCAAGATAGAAGTAGTATTCCTTCACGTCCTCGCCGTGGTTGCCCTCGCTGTTCGTCAGCCCGAACAGCCGTTCCTTGAGGATCGGATCCTTCCCGTTCCATAGGGTCAGCGCAAAGCAGAGGTGCTGTTTGTCGTCGGAAATCCCGGCCAGCCCGTCTTCGCCCCAACGGTAGGCGCGTGAGCGGGCCTGGTCGTGGGTGAAGAAATTCCAGGCGTCTCCGTCTTCGCTGTAATCCTCCCGGACAGTGCCCCATTGCCGCTCGCTCAAATACGGCCCCCATTTTTTCCAAGGGATCTTCTGCGTGCGTGCTTCTTCAAGTCTCATGTGTTCCGCAGTGCTCATTGTCGTGCCCCTTTTTTCATCAATCGGTTGATTCATTGGTTATGTTTGGCACGCCTATTGCGCCGGGATCGTGATCAGCGGCAGCTTCTCAGAGCTGCCGGTGTCTGCCAGCGTGAAGAAGAACATGACGACCGTAAGCGCGCGCTTGCTTTGCAGGTCGCCGTTGTCAACCCAGAACCAATAGTCGCGGTAACGCACGGCGGCAAACGCGCCGGTCGGCTTCTGCTTGCCGCTGTGAATCCGCGCCCTTTGCTGGGGGCTCTGCGCTGCGGAGGCGTTTTCAAGAGAGGGCCACGCGCTGCGGTCCTTGAGATGGGCCTCGGGCACGTCCAGACGGCTGGCAAAGGCCTGCATGATCTGCAGCATCGAGCGGCTGTTGACGGCCAGTTCGTTTTCCGCCCCGCGTGCCGGCGAATAGGTGAGCACGAACTTTTGCGGGCCGGAAGGCAGCTTGAGCAACCGCCGGATTTCCGCCCCCTTTTCAGCGATCTCGGCGGGCACGTCGTCACGCCGGAAGAACACCACGCCGGTTGAGCCTTTGACCTTGTCCTCCTCCACGCGCATCCCGAACGCCCCGGCCGCCTGCACCTCACGCAGCAGGTCCAGCGCGCGGATGAACTCCGGGTCCGCCTCCCGAACCGTGCCGCCGGCCGTTGAGCGGTTGCGCACCCCGTTGAGCGACTCGACGGCCAGGCTCAGGATAAAGTCCGCCGCATAACCAGACTGAAGCAGGAAGAAAATGTTCTTCGGATCAAGAGGCGTAATAAGCCCACGCAGAAACTGTTCCCCAGTCATCGGCACGTAGGTGATGGTGGGCCGGTCAGTGTAGATGGCTTGTCCTCCCGCCGCCAGGTAGTTGCCTTGGATCGCACTTTCGGAGGAAAGGGTGCCGTTGACACTCACACCCGTTTGCACGGAATAGCCGCTGACAATGGACGCCACGTCCACGAAGACCGGCAAATCCATGTAGCGCAGCTTGACGATGTTAAGGAGCGTCTGCTGCTTCCAAGAGTCGGCAATGGCCGTGCTGTAGTCGAAACGGTCCACAGCAACGGTTTTAGGGCCAAGGTGGGTGCAACCCGTCGTCGCCAACAGGCCCAGGGACAGGAGAACGGCGGCCAATCGGTTCGTGGGAACAAGGCGTGTCTCCATAAACACCTCATTCGTGGCAAATGGGCATGGTGATCAGAGTGTGCCATGGGCCAGAAACAGCGGCCAGCCAGATCCGCCAGGACGCCCGGCAATGTGCGGGAGTCGAAGGCGCGTGCGATGCCGCCAAATACACAGAGGAGGTGCTCCTGGCTGCCGCGAATTCCCCCTCCTTGGGCACAAGCTCAATGACGCAATCCGCGATTTGGTCCAGCACCACGATCCCCTCGTGGGAGTAAAACAAGGTCTGTAGAACATCGCCCAATCCCACCTTGATGCAGTTACCCGGTTCGGACGATTCGGCGTAAATAGCCGGAACAATGGTGCGCGTGATCAAGTTCCATTCCTGGCCCTGCGAGATGGGAGGTATCGGCAGGGTGCTGGCCGTGTAACACATCACGTCAGCCAAATTGATGCCAAAGTCCCACTTGTTTTGGATGGGGACGATCGTGAGGTTAGCGGCCGGGTTCAGAGACCTCCGGACCAGATCGACGGCAGTGGTCTTCTCAGCGTCCAACGCGCTGCCGCCGCCTGAGGACGCCACATCGGCCGGTGCGAGAGTCAGCCGGCAGGAAGATTCGATTTGGATTGTGTCCGGGCAGCAAATGCAGGCAAACACGCAAGCCAACGCCAAGGCGCCAAGCCCCAGCTTTACATGATTGCTTGCGAATTTCATATCGTTCTCTTGCGATTACTGCTTACTGATTTCTGATCACAGGTTTCTGGCCGCGCAGCACCTGCCGCCTGCCACTGTTTACCGATTGCTACACTCTTTTCGCCTCCAGTGTGTGTTGCGCCGGTTCAGGCTTGTTGCTGGCCACGGCGAGAAATGGGGTCGAGGTGCCTCCCCACTTCTCGCCAACAATTCGGTTGCCGGCTGCCAAAAGGCATCTCGGTTTGCGGCATCATGGTTCCAGGGCGTGTGATGCCGCCGCCGCGATGGCCGCAACCAGGGCATCGCGGTCAACGGGCTTCTTCAGGTAGGCGCAAGCGCCGAGCGCACGCACCCGCTCCGCCGTGTCGGGTTCATCGTGCGCAGTGATGACGATGGCCGGCACGCGAACCTGTTGGGAGAGGAAGGCCTCCAACACGTCAAACCCGTTTATTCCCGGAAGATGCAAGTCCAGCGACAGGTAATTCATCGTGTGTAAGCCTGCGGCAGCGAATGGATCCTCCCCGCGCTCATATTCCTCAACACGGAACCCTCGACAGGCGAGCAGCCGGTGGGGCGCCTTCCGCATTTCCGGTTCGTCGTCAAGCACTGCGACCACTGATGCTGGAGCTGTCATCGGATGAACAGTGTAGAACAGTCCAGCGGGGCGGTGCCACTAGACCTTGGTATAGTCCTTGGTGAGGTGGCCACGGTGTTCGCTGCGCCTGCGCAACCGGGAGGAAAGCGGAGCCGCTCTGCCACGCGCGCCAGATCTGCGAGCGACTCGACGCCCATCTTGTGCATGATGTGCGCGCGGTGGAGTTTGATAATCTGTTCCCCGGTCCCGAGGTCGTCCGCAATCTGCTTGTTCATCTGCCCGGCGACCACGTGCGCCATGACCTCACGCTCGCGCGGTGTAAGGCTGGCGAACCGGGTCGCCAACGTTTCGGTTTTGGCGGTCGTCTGACACCCAGCCTCCGCCATCCGCAAGGCGGCGCGCACGGCTGTGGCCAGCACAGCCGCATCCACCGGCTTGGTCAGACAATCCGTGGCGCCAGTTTTTATCGCGCGCACGTTGAGGTTCCCCCGGAACCGTGGACGGGGGCGGAAGCGGTTTAGGTTGGCTATAGCAGTTCAACAAAAGCTATAGCCGCAGTGGGCGAACCAATTGAGCGCATCTTGGGGAGTGATACGGGCGAGCGCTTGGCGGATGGCCGTGATCAAGTCGGCGTGGG
>JAJXZJ010000051.1 GCA_021780105.1 bacterium | reverse complement strand
TTTGGCCTTAACTCGTTAGGCCCAAGCGCCCGCACGGCGGCCTGATCGTAACATCCCCTGTCAATCCCTCTCACAAAATGTTCAGGCGTTTGGCCCAGCCGCACCTAACAGCTATTAGGCCAAAGGCCATCTTGGCCTAGCCAAGGGTGCTTGGGCCTAGCCGGGTGTGTCATGGAGCTGATTGTGCTTGACGGAGGGTGGCAAGTCAAGTTGTCTCTTGGCCTAGTTCATGTTCACGTTGCCGGTCAATTCGCCCGGGCCTCGGGAGCGGTTGGTGCCCAACCCCAAGCTCCGGTTTCTGGATCAGTGCCGCGAGGTCTGCCGGTTCCGGCATTTTTCCCCACGCACGGAGGAGGCCTACGTCCATTGGATTCGGCAGTTCATCCTCTGGCACGGCAAGCGCCATCCGCGCGACCTGGGCGCGGCGGAGGTGCGCCAGTTTCTCGGCCACCTGGCCAGCGGCCGCGGGGTGGCGGCCTCGACGCAGAATCAGGCGCTTAACGCGCTGGTCTTCCTTTACCGGGAGGTGCTCGGCGGCGCGCTGGGCGAGCTGGGAGAGATCGAGCGCGCCCGCCGGCCGACCCGGATGCCGGTGGTGCTGAGCCGGGCGGAGGTGCAGGCCCTGCTGGGGCGGCTGACCGGCACGCAGCAGTTGATCGGGCGCTTTCTCTACGGGACGGGCGTGCGGCTGCTCGAAGGGCTGCGGATGCGGGTCAAGGACCTGGATTTCGCGCGGGGCCAAGTGCTGGTGCGGGGCGGCAAGGGAGACAAGGATCGGGTGACGATGCTGCCGGAGAGTCTGCGGGAGCCGTTGCAGGCACACCTGCATCGCGTGCGCGACCGGCACGGCCGGGACCTGGCCGCGGGGTTGGGCGAGGTCTGGCTGCCGGGCGCGCTGCGGCAGAAATGGCCCAAGGCCGGCCAGCAATGGGCCTGGCAGTGGGTGTTTCCGAGCGCCGCGATCAGTGTGGACCCGGAAAGCGGTGTGCGGCGGCGCCATCACGTCACCGATGCAGCGGTGCAGCAGGCCATCAAGACCGCGGCGACGAAGGCGGGGCTGGTCAAGCGCGTGACGCCCCATGTGTTGCGGCACAGTTTCGCCACGCATCTGCTGGAGGCGGGGACCGACATCCGCACGGTGCAAGAGTTGCTGGGGCACAAGGACGTTTCGACCACGCAGATCTATACGCACGTCATGCGGCAGCCGGGCCTGGGCGTGAAGAGTCCCTTGGACGGGTGAGCCAGGGGTTGAGGAACAGCAGTTGACACGGCGGTCGAGGCAACGGCTGCCCGCCGTTTCAAGTTCAGATGCCGGCGTCAGGAAACCGGGAACGGATGGCCTGGCGGATGCGGTCCGGCTCTTCCGGCCGCTGGCGCCGGCGTGGGACGAGGCGTTCCACGGCATCCAGCAGTTCCCGCCAGTCCGCCAGCGGCGGGTCCGCCATTTCCCGCCAGTCCTCGTAGCGACGGCTGCGCTCGTAGAAACGCCATTCGCCGCCGACGTGGCGGGCGTAAACCTCGCGCCGTTCGCCGTCCGGCGTGCGTCCTTTCCAGCCGATTTCCGCCTTGGCCGCCATAGCTTGACGCGTCAGGTCGGCAATTCCAGGCCCGCCACCGCCATCGCCGCGATGCCCTCCTCGCGGCCGAGGAAGCCCAGCCCCTCGTTGGTCGTGGCCTTCACGCCGACGCGCGCGGGATGAATCTCCAGGGCGGTGGAGATGTTGCCTTTCATCGCATGGATGAATGGCGCGATTTTCGGCGTCTGGGCGATCACGGTGCAGTCCACGTTGACGATCCGGCCGCCGCGCAAGGCCACCAGCCGCGCGGCCTCCTGGAGAAACACCTTGCTGGCCACGTTGCGCCACCGGGAGTCGGTGTTCGGAAAATAATGCCCGATGTCGCTTTCGCCGAGCGCGCCGAGCAGCGCGTCGCAAATCGCGTGCATGACCACGTCGGCGTCCGAGTGGCCATCCAGCCCCTTCGTATGGTGCAGGTCCACGCCGCCGAGGACGAGCTTGCGGCCCTCGACAAGGCGGTGAACGTCGTATCCTATGCCCATGTGGATCATGCGATGACTATAAGTTTGATTGCCCGGCAAAGCAAAGTCCGACCGGAGGGTTGATGCCGGCGCCCGCGTTGCCGTCCGGGATTGCTCATGGCTCCAGCCGGCAGCCGGTGAGCACGATTTCCCCGTTCTTCAATCCTTTGCACCAGCCCTGGATGATGACGGGGTCGCCGATCTTCAGCAGCGGAATCTCGCTGCCGGCGGAGGTGCGGGCGACGAGCGTCTGGCCGTGCTGCTTGGTGAACACCGCGGCGTATTTGTCCACGTAGTTGAAACTGCAGATGACGTTGACGGCGTTGTCGGGCGATTCAAGGATCACCTCGTAATTGCTGACGACCAGCCTGGGATTGAAGCGGACCACGTCGCCTTTGACGCAAAACTGCTGCTTCGTATAGCGCGCGGCGGCGGCCTCCGGATTGGCGAGGAAGTGGCCGACGAGATTGTGAATTTCGACGATGTCGGTCTTCGCCAGCGGCGGCAGATTGTCCATGGGCGTGACCGGCGGCGCGGGCCGGGCGGGCCGGGCCGCCGCGGCGGGGGCGGGCGCCTTCTCGCGGCGCAGACGCTGGTTTTCCTTGCGGAGCTGCTCCAGCTCGCGCTGTTTCTGGTCCAGCTCGTGCTTGAGTTTCTCGACCTCCTCGGACTTGCGCTTGAGGTCGGCGTTGGGATCGTCCTCGCCGGCCCGCACGGCCAGCGGCCGGCCGAAACCAACGGCAACAAGCAACAACAGGCCCAGCGTGCGGGTGGCAAATTGCTTCATAACGTGACGCCAGTTCACCGCCCGCGCCGCAGGCCGTCAAGCGGGAAGGCGCGGCCGCCCGCTGGCCAACCGCGCCTTCGTGAACACACCGGGTTCCAAATGGCGCGACTGCGGGTCAGGCTTTGGACAGAAGGCCGGCGACCATCGCCTTTTCCTCCTTCAGTTCATTCACCGTCGCGTCAATCCGGCCGCGGCTGAAGTCGTTCACCGGCAGTCCCTGGACAATCGCCCATTTCTGGCCGTCGGTGCGGATCGGGAAGCTGCTGATCAGGCCGGCCTCGACGCCATAACTGCCGTCGGAGCAGACGGCGACGCTGTGCCAGTCGCCGGCAGGCGTCGGCCGGACGAGCGAACTGACGGTGTCCACCACGGCGTTGGCGGCGCTGGCGGCACTGGAAAGCCCGCGGGCCTTGATGATGGCCGCGCCGCGCTGCTGCACGGTGGCGATGAATTCGCCCTTCAGCCAGGCGTCATCGGTGATGACCTGCGTGGCCGGCCGGCCGCTGATCTTTGCGTTGGTGAAATCGGGATACTGCGTGGAGGAATGGTTGCCCCAGATCGCGAGATTGGTGACGGCGGTGATGTCCACGCCGGCCTTTTTCGCGAGTTGGGCCTTGCCACGGTTTTCATCCAGGCGCGTCATGGCAAAGAACCGCTCGCGCGGCACGCCGGCGGCATTGTTCATGGCGATCAGGCAGTTCGTGTTGCACGGATTGCCGACGACCAGCACGCGCACGTCCTTGGCCGCGTTCCGGGCGATGGCCTGGCCCTGGCCGATGAAAATCTTGCCGTTGATGCCCAGCAACTCCTTGCGCTCCATGCCCGCCTTGCGCGGCACGCTGCCCACGAGCAGCGCCCAGTTCACGCCGCGAAAACCCTCGTCGAGACTCGCCGTGCATACGATGCCCTTCAGCAGCGGGAACGCGCAGTCGTCGAGTTCCATCGCCACGCCGCCGAGCGCGGGCAACGCCGGCTCGATTTCAATCAGGTGGAGGATGACCGGCTGTTCCGGGCCGAACATGGCGCCGGAGGCGATGCGAAACAGCAGGGAATAACCGATCTGGCCGGCGGCGCCGGTGACCGCGACCCGGATGGGAGTGGTGTTCATGTTCATGTCAAATGCGAAACGTAAGATTCATCTTTCCAAAGGAGCAGGCAGTATAGGACGCGGGGAGACGCAGGCAAGCGCGGAACGCGCCGCCGGGAAGGCGCGCGGAGGACGTCAACGGGACGCGCGCAGGCTCAGGCCGCCGCGGCCGGGCGGCGGTTTTCCAGCGCGGCGATCATGCTCGCGAACACCAGCCGGCCGTCGTCGCTGCCGAGAATCGGCTCGCAGGCACGTTCGGGATGCGGCATGAGTCCGGCCACGTTGCGGGCTTCGTTGCAGACGCCGGCAATGTTGAGCAGGGAGCCGTTCGGGTTGGCGCCGTCAGTAATTTCGCCGCCGGCAGAGCAGTATTGCCAGAGAATCTGGTCATGGGCGCGCAGGCTGGCCAGCGTGGCCTCGTCGGCAAAGTAACAGCCCTCGCCGTGCGCAATCGGCAGGCGCAGCCATTGGTCCGGGGGAATGCGGTGGGTGAACGGCGAGTTGGTGGTGGCAGTCTTGAGGAAGACGTATTCGCAGCGGAACTGGAGCGAACGATTGCGGATCAGCGCACCGGGCAACAACCCCGCTTCGCACAAAATTTGAAAGCCGTTGCAAATGCCGATGACCAGACCGCCGGCGGCCGCGAACGTCTGCACCGCCTGCATCACCGGACTGAAGCGCGCAATCGCGCCGGTGCGGAGATAATCCCCGTAGCTGAACCCGCCGGGCACGATCACCGCGTCGGCGCCACCCAGTGAAGTCTCCTTGTGCCAGACGCAGGCGGCGGTGTGGCCGAGCACGCGCACCGCGTGGACGGCGTCCTGATCACAGTTCGACGCGGGAAACTGGAGAACGGCGAAGTGCATGGCGGAAATCGGAGTGAAGTTTCAATAGCAACGTTCAGCCGCCAGGGTCACTCCACAATCTCCAGCCGGTAATCCTCGATCACCGGGTTGCTGAGGAACCGGTGGCAGGCCTCGTCGAGCGCCTGGCGCGCGGCGGCGGCGTCCGTGCCGGTCAGTTCCACCTCCAGGTATTTACCGACGTGGACGGCGCTGACGCCCTGGTAGCCGAGGTAGGCGAGCGCGTTCTGAACCGTCTTGCCCTGCGGGTCGAGGACGGCTTTTTTCGGAGTGATGACAATCTTCGCTTTCATGGCGGATCGGGGCTGGCCCGGCAACGTCACCGGGATGTTGGGCAAAGCCGGTGAGGGATGCCAGCGCAAACTCGTGGCGCGCTTTGGTGGGGGCAACCTTGGCACCGGCACCACACCAAGCTGATAAACGGAGCGCCCGCCTGCGGCCGGCTTGCAATGGGCTTGTTTTTTTGGAACGTGCCGTTCGCCACCCGGTCCCAAGCCGCCTGCCGACAAACGTTGTCCACAGCCTGCCTCCTCTGACGGGCTGGCAGCCCGTTCCACCAGGGATTTAACGGCATCGTTCCGTTACGCGGCGGTTGCGCCGGCGACCCGCGCCGTCTCCCGCGCGATCCAACGCTCTTCCTCGGTGTGGATGACCAGAATTCGCACCGGCGAATCCGATGTCGCCACGTCGGCGTCCGGCCGCGCCAGCCGGTTGTGAACACGGTCGAGCCGGACGCCAAGACACTCCAGGCCGGCGCAGGCAGCGGCGCGCAACGCGGACGAGCCTTCGCCCACGCGATCGGTGAAAATCAACGCGTCCACGCCGCCCAGCGTCACCGCCAATGCGCCGATCGCCGCGCGCACGCGGTCGGCAAACATGTCAAAGGCCAGCCGTGCGCGTTCGTTGCCCGCTGCCGCCGCCGCCTCGATGTGCGCAAAATCCGGCGAAATGCCCGAAACGCCAAGCAGACCGGAGCGGTGGTTCAATGCGGCATCGAGTTCCTCCACCGACAGGCCGCCCCGTCGCAGCAGATGAATCAACATGCCCGGATCCACCGAACCGCAGCGCGTGCCCATCATCAGCCCTTCCAACGGCGAAAAGCCCATGGTCGTCGCCACCGGCGCGCCGTCGTTCACTGCGGTGGCGGAGCAGCCGCCGCCGAGATGACAGGTGATCAGCCGCAGGCCGGCCGGCCCGCGTCCCAGCATGGTCACGGCGCGGGCGGCACACCACGCGTTGCTGATGCCGTGGAAGCCGATCCGTCGCACGCCAAACCGCTCGTGCCACTCGAACGGCAGCGGATACAGCGACGCGCGCGGCGGCAGGCCGGCGAAGAACGCCGTGTCGAACACCGCCACCTGCGGCACGCCCGGCAGCAGCGCCCCGGCCGCCTCGATGGCGGCCAGCGCCGGTGGGTTGTGCAGGGGCGCCACCTCTGCGAAGCGCGCGACGGCCGCCTTCACCCGCGCGTCCACGCGGGCGGCGACGCCGAACTCACCGCCGGCGTGAACGACGCGGTGGCCGACCAGCGTCACCGGCTCGCGCACGGCGAGGAGGCGCAACGCCCCGGCCACCGCGGCGCGGTCGTCCGGCACCGAGACGACGAATCGGCGTTCGCCGGCGTCCGGACGGCCGAGGGTGCATCGGGCCTGGCAACGGTCGCCGCCGGCCCAGTCGAACTGGCCGGACTGCAGCCAGGTTTCGGCCCCGGCGTCGAACACTCCAAACTTGAGGCTGCTCGAACCGGCGTTGAACACGAGAATGCTCACGCCGGCAGGCTGCGCCCGGCCGGCGGACGCGGCAACGCGAAACCCGGGCTTCGCCGCGCGCGGTTTTGCTTTCAAGCCTCCGCGGTTGCGGCTATGAAAGCGGCCACGTTTTGCCCTGTTGATGACGAACCGAAGGATGCACGAATGAAATTGAGTGGAATTTTGCTGCGTTGCGCGCTGGTGGCCGGCCTGGGCGGATTGTTGTTCGGCTTCGACACGGCGGTCATTTCCGGCGCGAACGAGGCGCTGGTAAAGCTGTTCAGCCTGACGGAATCCGCGAAGGGCCTGACGGTGGCGGTGGCGATCTTCGGGACGATTTGCGGCGCCATGTTCGCCGGCATCCCCGGCGAGCGTTACGGCGCGCGCGAATGCCTGAAAATCATGGGCGTGTTTTTCTTCGTTTGCTCGCTCGGCTGCGGGCTGGCGTGGAACTGGACCTCGCTGATGGCGTTTCGGTTCATCGGCGGACTGGGCATCGGGGGCGCGTCGGTGCTGGGACCGATTTACATCGCGGAGGTGGCGCCGGCCAAGTGGCGCGGCCGGCTCGTGGGCTTCTTCCAGTTCAACATCGTGCTCGGCATCCTGTTCGCCTACCTGTCGAACTACCTCGTGGGCCTGGCGAATCTGGGGGACGTGGAATGGCGGGTGAAGCTGGCGGTGGGCGCCCTGCCCTCGGCGGCGTTCTTCCTTCTGCTGTTCACCATCCCGCGCAGCCCGCGGTGGCTGGTGCAACGCAATCACGTGGCCGAGGCGCGCGAGGTGCTGACGCGCATCGGCGAGGAGAACGTCGAAGCCGAGTTGCAGGAAATCATCGCGTCCATTGACACCGAACACGGTCACGCGGACGAACCGCTGTTCTCCGGCAAATATCGCTTCCCGGTGTTTCTGGCGGTTTCGATCGCGGTGTTCAACCAGCTCTCCGGCATCAACGGGCTGCTCTATTACCTCAACGACATTTTCACGATGGCCGGCTTCTCGAAGGTGTCCGGCGATCTGCAATCCGTGGCCATCGGCGCCACGAATCTGATCTTCACCCTGGTCGCGATGACGGTGATTGACCGCGTGGGGCGGAAGGTTTTGTTGCTGATCGGCTCGATCGGCACGGCGTTGTGCCTCGCCGGGGTGTCGGTGATCTTTTTCACGAACCGTCACCAGCACCTGCTGGTCTGGCTGCTGGTGGGCTACATCGCGTTCTTTGCGTTTTCGCAGGGCGCGGTGATCTGGGTTTACATCAGCGAGGTGTTTCCAAACCGTGTCCGCGCCAAGGGGCAGGCGCTGGGCAGCTTCACCCACTGGTTCATGTGCGCGGTGGTGTCGTACTCGTTTCCGGTGCTGGCCAAGTCCTCGGGCGGCTACCCGTTCGTGTTCTTCGCCATCATGATGCTGGTCCAGTTCACCGTGGTGATGATGGTGTATCCGGAAACCAAGGGCGTCTCCCTGGAACAACTGCAAAAGAAACTCGGCATCGGCTGAGCCACGGCAGGCGCCGGCCGCATTCGGGCGTGAACGGGTCGGTCTTCTGGTCGCTTCCGGGTTGCGGACGCGCCGGTTTTCGTCTCTCTTTCCGGCGATGCAAACGTCGCCGCTCATTTTGATTCTGCCCGGCACCCGGCTGCGGGGCTTCGAGTTTGAGGATCCTTCCTTGGATGTCTCCGAGTGTTACGCGCGGGCCGTTCTGGCCGCGGGCGGTTTTCCGCTGGTGGCCTCCTGCACGGCCGCGCCGGACTACATCGCCGAGTGCGTGCGGCGCTGCGACGGCGTGATGCTTACCGGCGGCGAGGACGTGCAGCCGGAGCTTTACGCGGCCGGCGCCCCGGCGGCGTTGCGCGCCAAGGTGAAAACCACCGAGCCGGAGCGTGACCTTTTTGAAACGCTGCTCATCCCTGAAATTTTCCGCCAGCGCAAGCCGCTGTTCGCCATCTGCCGCGGACAGCAAATCCTGAACGTCGCGTTCGGCGGCACGCTGCTGCTGGACATTCCCACCCAGTTGCCGGACGCGCTGCCGCACCGGCAGTTCGAGCGGAAAAACGAGCCGGTGCATCCGGTGAACCTCGCGCCGGATTCGCGGCTGGCGCGGCTGCTCGCCGCCACCGCCATCGCGGTGAACAGCACGCATCACCAGGCGGTGGACCGCGTGGCGCCGCCGTTCCGCGCCGTGGGCACGGCGCCCGACGGCGTGGTGGAGGCCATGGAATTCACCGCGGCGGAGACCGGCCTGCTGCCGTGGTTTGTGTCCGTGCAGTTCCACCCGGAGCGCCTGCTGCCAAATCATCCGCATTACCGGGAGTTGTTCCGCGATTTCGTGCGGGCCAGCGCGGTCAACGGCGGCTGAGCCGATCCCGGTTCTGTTGGCGCCAGCGGGCAACCCAGCGCGGGAACGGACCGATTTCCCGGCTGGCCGCGACCACAAAAAAAGCGCGGCCGTTCCTGGCCGCGCTGAAAGGAACAGTTCTGCAACCGGATCATTTGTTGACGTGCCGGGGCGCGAGCAGCCACTCGAACTTGATCGTGACTTCCTTGCCCGTGTGGATCATGCCCAAGGCCAGTTTCGGCGCCGGCGGCTCGATCTTCCACCCGGTCATGTCCAGCACCTTCGTGCCGCTGAATTTGATCTTGCCGTCGTCCATGCGCTCCATCGTGACTTCCATGTCAATCTTGTTGGTCATGCCGGACATGGCCAGGTCGCCCTTCGTGTCGAACTTCACCGGCGTTCCACTGTCCGGCACGGTGCCCTTGATCGTCATCTCGGTGAGCTTGTAGCGGATCTGGGGATTGTCGTCCGCCTTCATCGCCTGCTGCATCACGCTGTCCATCTTGTCACGACCGATGGCCACCTGGCTTTTGAGCGAGGTGATGGGAATGAAGAGGGCCGACTTGGGCGCGCTTCCGGGCGTGTTGAGGCTCGTGACGGATTTGAGCGATTTGTCGGTGCCGAAGGCGGACTCGACTTCGAAATAACCGCCGATCACTTCGCCTTCAACTTCCCAATCGTGAATGTTCGAGGTGCCGTTGATGGTCACTTTGGAGCCACGCGGCTGGGCGTTGTAGCGAAGGGTGTCCTGGGCCAGCAGCGCGAGGCTGGCCAGCACGGCGGCGGCGGTCAGATTCAAGGTCCAGTGGGTCAATTTCATAGGATTTCTGCGAATTTGTGGTTAGTCGTTCTGCCGAAATTCATCTGTGTTTCTGGCGGTCAGGCCACGTTGAACCAGGCCTTGTCGAACACGATCTTCTCCCCTTTCATCACGGCCTCATGGGCCTTGATGGCGGTGACGACGGATTCGAAGCCCTCCTTCCAGCCGACCGCCGGCAGGTAGTTCTTCTCCTGGTCCTTGAGGTAATCCTTGAGCGCCTGGTCGTCGCCTTCGCCGTAGGTGTCAATGAAGTCCTTCACGCCGGCGGCCACCAGGTGGCTGTTGACGAGGAAGGAATCCAGGGCGTATTGCAGCGCGCTGACTTCGTCCGCCACGTCGGAGGCGGGCGCGGCGGTGGCACCCGGGGCCGCGGGCTTTTTCTCCTGGGCGGTCTGGGCGGTTGCGCCCGCGCCGAGGACAATGCCGCTGTCCTTGTAAAACGCCTCCTTCTTGCCATAGACCTCCCAGCCGAGCAGCGGGGCGTCCACTTCCTTGAACATCCAGGCGCGGCGGTCGCGCATCATGATGGCGGCGTCTGTGCCATAGAACACGCCCATTTCAGATTCGAAGGAGTTGTCAATCGTCGCTTCGTAGTTCAGGAAAATGCCGCCGGGGTATTCGATCCGCACGGTTACATTGTCCGGCACGGTGCGGCCGTCCTTCCACTGGAGCAGCGAGCCAAAACCGCTGACCGAGAGCGGCAGATTGGCCAGGAACCAGTTGGCCACGTCAATCTGGTGAATGCCGATCTCGCCGATCAGCCCCAGCGAAATGTCCTTGTCCAGCCGCCAGTTGATTTCCTTCTCGCGATCGGGATTCGGCGAGGCCAGGCGCCAGCTTTGTTTCTTTTGGAACTGCTGGCGGCCCTTGATCAATTTGCCGGGCGCGCCGGAGCGGATGAACTTTTCCAGATTGATGATCTGCTTGTCCGAGCGGCTTTGCAGACCGGCCTGGAAGTTGAGCTTGAAGTTGTTCTTGGCCGCGGCGGCGATGGCCCGCGCGTCGTCCATGGTCGTCCCCATCGGCGCCTCGCAATAGACGTGTTTGCCCGCCTTGAACGCGGCCAGGACGAGGTCCTTGTGCAGATGCGAAGGCGTGGCGACGATGACGGCCTCCACGTTCTTGTCCGCGAGCAGCTCGTTGTAATCGCCGTAATGCTTCGCGTTTGGGGCGAGGTTGCCGGCGCGCTTCAAGAACGCCGGATACGTGTCGCAAATGGCCACCACCGGACCGTGCGGAAGCAACGAAAGCGTTTTTAGAATATCCCGCGCCCAGACGCCGCAGCCGATGACGCCGACCTTCACCGGCACGGACTTGGCCTTGTAACTCGTCACGCCCTCCGCGTTGGTCGCCTTCTCGTCCGCCGCGTTGAGTGGCACGCCGCCCATCAGCATCATCAGGGTGGCAAACGAGCCGCCGGCGAGGAATTCGCGGCGATTGACTTCAGATAAATGGCTTTGTTTCATGTCTGTCAGTGTCGTTCCGGCCGCAGGGTTGGCGCGCCCCGCGCCTCTCCGTTTCGCACCGGCTTGCGTTCGTTCCCGGTAGTGTCTCCTGCCTGAAAACGGATTTGCAAACGTAATTTTCACCGGCCCCGGAGCCTGCCCAACTTTTGAGCCGCTCCGGGGCCAGGCGGAAATCTAGTCCGGCAGAACCTTGATCCGCACGTTGCGGAAGGCCACCGCGCCGTGGTCGCCTTGCAGGAACAGGCTGCCCGGATCGTTCACGTTGCCGTCCAGTTCGCTGCCGGTGGGCCGGTCCACCGTCACGTTGTCAATGATCTTCACGCCGTTCAGGGTCACCGTCACCTTGTGGCCGATGATCGTCGCCTCGACCGTCTGCCACTCGCCCGGCTTCTTGGACACCATTTTGCTCGGGGCGGTGTGATTGTAGATCGAGCCGTTGCTCGTGATGGAAGGTTCCGTGGCGTCGCCATCGTCGAGGATCTGGACCTCGTGCCGGCCGCGCAGGTAGAAGCCGCTGTTGCTGCCCTTGGCCACCATGTATTCGTAACGGGCCGTGAAATTCCAATACTTCTGGTCGGACACCAGATCAGAGCCGTCCCCGTGGTGGGCGGCGGTGTTCACCAGCATCCCGTTCTGGACGCTCCAGCTCGGCTTGCTCGGATTGCGAAGGTGCCAACCCTTGAGGTCCACCCCGTCGAACACCGGCTTGAAGCCCTCCGCCGCCTCTGACGCGCTGACTTGATACGCCGTGCTTTGCGGCGCGGCGTCACCCGGTTCCAGGCCCAGCGTCCACTTGATGCCGCCGAGGAGAACCTTTTGATACGTCCTGGCGACTTCGGGCGGATTGTCGCGCTTGCCGTTGCCGTCGGTCCAGTTCGGATCCCACACGTCCTCGCGGTGTCCGAGTGAAATGTAGAACACGCGGCCCTTGCCGTAGTCTTTGCACCAGGCCACGGGGAAATCGCCCGGATAGCCGTCGTTCGGATGCTGGTCCAACCACAGCAGGCCATGCACCTGGTCGCGGTGGAAGTTCTTGAAGAGGTAAATCTCGTCGAACACCTTCCAGCCCGGCGGCACCGCCTGGAGGGCCGGATGCTTGGGATCCTCGTTGAGGCAGTCCACATGCGCCTGGGCATGGTGCTCCTTGAACTCGCCGCCCAGCATTTCAATGAACGCCGGATAGCCGTGATAGGTGTCGCTGCACGAGTGCATCCCGATGAACGCCTTGCCGGACTTGAGCCAGTTCAGGAAAAACTCCTTGTCCGGGATCGGCAGTTCGCCGGTCGTGTTCGCAAAAATGACGCCGTCGTATTTCGGCAGGTTTTCCGGCGACATCTTGTAAAAATCCTCGTCGCCCTTCCCGTCGGGGCCGCCCCGCACGTAATCCACCGTGAACGCCCCGCTCTCCTGGCCCAACTGGGCGAGAACCTTCTCCGCAGTGGGTATGGAGCTGTGGCGGAATCCCCGCGTGGCCGTCACCACGAGCAGGTGTTTGGGTTCGGCCGCGCCGAGCAAAAGCGGCAGGCCCAACAGGGCGATGGCGGCTGTGGATTGGATCAACCGGCGAACAAGTGGACGTTTCATGTTTTTAATTTTTTCCCGCATTCAGTGCGCAGTCAAAGGACGCGCCTCGGCGGAATGGCATTCATTCTAGGCAGGGAATCCGCCGGTTCGCAAGGATGGTTTGCGCGCGAACGCCATCCAGGACAGCCGGAGCTTGCCGGCGGCGGTTCCCGCGTTCAGGCTCCGTCCTCGTCATGAACACACCGCTGGCCGACGCCGTCCGCAAGCTCGGGCTCGAGCGCTGCCGTCGCCATATTTTCCTCTGCGCCGGGGCGGCGGAACCCAAGTGCGCGCCGGCGGCGGCGGGTTTTGAGGCATGGGAGTATCTCAAACGCCGTCTCAAGGAACTTCAACTCACCGGCCCCGAGGCGCTGGTTTATCGGACCAAGGCCGGCTGCCTCCGCATCTGCGTCCAGGGGCCGATCGCCGTGGTTTATCCCGAAGGCGTCTGGTATCACTCCTGCACGCCGCCGGTGCTGGAACGGATCATCCAGGAGCACCTCATCGGCGGCCGGCCGGTCAGCGAGTTCGCCTTCGCCCGCAACCCGCTTGCGGTGGATTCACCCGCGGGTTGAGGCTTTTGAGGTTGCATCCGGCCGCACGGCCGTTGAATCTCGGCCCCACATTTCACGTCAGCACAGCAATGTCATTTATGAGCCAGAAATCAAACGTCACCCGCCGGCAGTTCCTCCGCCGCACGGCCGTCGCCGCGGCGGCCACGCCGTTCCTGCTGCCCTCCAACGTCTGGACCGCCCGCGGCGCCTCCGGTCCGAACAACCGCCTCACCCTGGGCTTCATCGGCACCGGCAAGCAGGGCCGCTTCCTCATGGATTGCTTCCTGCCGCATCCGACGGTCCAGGTCGTCGCGGTTGCGGACGTGGACACCACGCGGCGCGAATTTCACAAGAAGAAAGCCGAGGAATTCTACACGATCAAACAGGACAAGGACTTCAAGGGCGTCACGCCCTACAAGGATTTCCGCGATCTGCTCGCCCGCAAGGACATTGACGCCGTGGTGATCGCCGCGCCGGACCACTGGCACGCCTTCATCGCCATCGCCGCCGCCAAATCCGGCAAGGACATCTACTGCGAGAAGCCGCTCTCGCTCACCATCCACGAGGCCCGCGCGATGGTGAACGCCACCCGCGAAAACAACCGCATCTTCCAGACCGGCTCCATGCAGCGTTCGAGCAACGAATTCTGGAAGGCCTGCACGCTTGTCCGCAACGGCCGCATCGGCAAAGTCAGAGAGGTCTATGTCAACGTCGGCGGCCCCAGCAAATGGTGCGATCTCCCGGCGGAACCCATGGAACCCGGCCTCGACTGGGACATGTGGCTCGGCCAGGCGCCCATGCGCCCCTACAACTCCATCCTCAGCCCGCGCGGCGTCCACGACTTTTTCCCCAACTGGCGCAACTACCGCGAATACTCCGGCGGCATGATGACCGACTGGGGCGCCCACCACTTTGACATCGCCCAATGGGGCCTGGGCATGGACGACAGCGGCCCCGTGGAAATCATCCCGCCCAACGGCCGGGACGTGAAGCGCCTCACCTACAAATACGCCAACGGCGTGGTGATGTATCACGGCGCCTTGGACGGCTACAACTTCGGCATCGTTTTCGTCGGCGAGAACGGCAAGGTCTGCGTGGACCGCGGCAAATTCAAGGTCGAGCCCGAATCCGTCGCCGCCGTCAACGTGGCGGAGCTGCCGGTCAAGCTCTACCGCAGCAACAACCACTACAAGGACTTCCTCGACCACGTGGCGGACCGCCAGCGGCCGATCTGCGACGTCGAAATCGGCGCCCGCTCGGTGACGGTTTGTCACCTCGGCAACCTCGCCGTCTGGAACAACACCGTCCTCAAATGGAATCCGCAGACCGAGCGCTTCGTGGACGGCGCCGGCGACAACGCCTGGCTCGACCGCCCCAAGCGCGCGCCCTGGCAAATCGCCTGACGACCCACGCTCGATCACTCTCCTTGCCGGCGCGGGTGCGGGTCCGCGCCGGTTTTGTTTTTGGCGACGCGGTGTTGCCGCCAGATTCAAACCGCCAAGCTCCGGCGAGTTGATTCAGGACGGGATTTCACTCGGCGCGGCTGAATCGCTCACTCCGTCCGCTGGTCCCGCCGCGGCTCCGTCCTCCGCGCATATTGTCCGCCTTGGACCATGATTCCCAGAATCAGCAGTCCGATGAAAAGCACCGTCTTCGCCGGCTCGTCGAGGGAGACATTTTGTGAAACCGCCGTGGCGCCGACGAGCGAGGACAGGACAATCAAAGCCGGATCCAACAACGCGCCGGACAACACCGCGCCGAGTAATCCGCCCACGACATACGCGATCAAGAGAACGACTTCGTGTTTCGCATTGAGCGTCGCCGACGCCAGGGTGAACACGCAGTAGCCGCCGGCCAGAAAGCCGGCAACCACCACCAGAAGGCGCTGGAGAAAAATGGAGGCAACCGCGCCGACCAACCCCACGGCCAGCGCGATGAGCGCAATCACCCATCCGGGCTGCCCGTGGAACACATACCCGGCAATCTCGACCCCGGCGATAAAACCGACGCATCCCACAAACAGCCAGAACAGCCTGCGCCCCAACAGCAGCAACGCCGCCCCGACGAGGATATTGAGCCATTGCATGGGGTTAGCCTAGTGCAAGACGCCCAACCGGCAAACAGCCGAACACCGAACCCGTATTCCATTCGCCGCGCCCTCCGCGCCGGTTTCACCAGCCAAGAAACGCTCAATCCTGCTCGCTTTACTGGCTGATCTTAATCCGTGTCATCCGCGTCGTCACCGTTGCGCGCAACGCCAGACTGGGGTTGCCATCACGCCGAGGCATCGGCATACATTCATGCCATAGTGTTCAACACGTTCCCGTGGACGCAGTGTACCAGCGCCGTAGGCGCGACCTATTCCGCTCCAGCCGAAGCTAAATCGAAATCAGCGGGCGCCACGACAACAATGCCGCCCCGGACGGGCTGCAGCGTCCGTTCGCGCGGTCGCGCTTCTCTTCAACCGCCGCGTTTGAGGGTTTTCAACTGCTCCGCCTCCGGCCGCGTCGCGTAATGCCGGTCCAGCGGATAGCAGCCGCTGACCAGACCGTTGCGCGGCGCCGTGGTGCAATCGCTGAACGTGCGGCAGACCTGGCGCGGATTGATGGCGCCGGTCGCCACCGCGTCCGCCAGCATCGTCGGATAACTCAACATCGTGCGGCCGACGCCGATGAGGTCCGTCCAGCCGCGGCGCAACACCGCTTGCGCCACGTGCGGCAGGTATTCCTGAAGGTAGCTGTAGGCCGAACCGACCAGCCGCGGCGGCGTCAAACCGATTGCGGAAGCCGCCGGTGGACCGCCGTGAATTCCAGCCGCGGCGCCTTGGATTTTTGCCGCGTGCTCCTTCACCCGGCGGGTGGCGTCCACCTGCCGCGCCACGCCCACGAGCGGGTCTTCGGGCGGCAGGTAGCCGTCGCTCGGCGGATACAGCGCCGGCCGGGTGACGTGCGGGTTGTAATACGGCGAGCCGGCGCTGAGGTTGAGAAGCGTCACGCCCAGTTCGGCGCAGAGTTCCACAAATTGAAACGTCTCCGTCAAATCCGGCTCGCGCGGGTCCGCCGCGTTGACGCCAAAGCCGAAGCGATACGGCAGGCAGCGTGTAAAATCCACCGGCACACCGCGCCCCGGTTTGCCGGGCCGGCTGGTCGCCGGATCCGGCTGGAACGGCACCACGTCGAATGCGCTCAGCCGGACGCCGATACCGATGCGGTTGCCGCTGGCGCGGATGCCGGCGACGATTTCGCGCAGCATCCGGGTGCGGTTTTCAAAGCTGCCGCCAAACCGCCCCGGCCGCGTGTGCGCCGCCAGCAACTCGTGCAGCAGATAGCCGTGGCAGTGCTTGATGTCCACGAAATCGGCGCCGACGTTCCACGCGATCCACGCCGCGGCGATGTAGTCCTCGATGAGCCGCTCCAGCTCGTTGTCGGTAAGCACTTGCGCGTCGCTCGTCACACCGCTCCGGACGTCGAGCAACGGATGCCGGAAGGCCACGCGCGGCTCCGGGCGGTGGTGTTCGTGCGGCTTGCAGAACCGGCCGGAATGCGTGAGCTGAAAACCAATCACGAGGTCGTCGGTGTTGCCGTGGCGCTCGTGGTGGGCGCGGACGACGATCTCGCGCAGCGCGGCGAGGTCGCGCTCGTTCGCCGGCACGATGACGAGCTGCCGTGGATTCGCCCGGCCGTCGGGCCGCACGGCCATCGCCTCGCCGCCGCAGACCAGTTTCGCGCCGCTCTCGCCGAAATGCCGCCAGCGCCGCCGCACGTCGTCGGTGATGCCGCCGGTGGCGGTGCCGTCCCAGCCCTCCATCGGCTGCGCGGCCCAGCGGTTGCCGGGGGTTTTGCCGTTGATTGCGACGCCGGCGGCGGGTTGTGCGAGTGGCGACGCCGCGCCGGCAAGGATGGCGTCATCGCACGGCAGGTCAACGCCAAGCGAGGCCACGTGAGCGCGGAAGGCGGCCGCGGTTTTCAGCGACGGGACACGGACAAAGGAAGCGGTTTCAGGCATGGCGGCAAAATGTTGCCGCATGACACCACCCGCCGGCGCGACGGTCAAGCAGGCGGCTGTTCGCCCGGCGAAACAAGAAAACGCCGGATAAGCTTGACAATAAGAACTACAAACGGTTTCAATAAGCTATGACAGGCAAACATTGGACCGTCATGGTGTCGGCGACGAAGTGGACCAACTACCGCCTGTTCTACTGTCCGCACTCCAAACGCAAGGTTACCTTCCGGGCCTCGTGGCGCCGGGTGGCGCGGCCGGGAGCGTTGTCCTTTCCGCTCCTGGACGAGCGCGATTGCGATGCCAGTGTCAACCCGAAGTGCCTTGCCCAAAACGAGTCCGGCCGGAAGAACTTCTTTCGGTGTCCCTACGTTGCGGAAGACCTGAGAGTGCCGTGACCGGCTGGCGCGTTGGCGCTTCGACGGTCGGTTGCCAGGCACTGCCACCCGGCAGTGTCCGGTTCAGGGGTGGAGTTTTGCTTTCCGAATCCTACGGCAGCGGTTAAAGATTCTCCCACCATCGCCATGAACATGTTGAAACGCCGCCAGTTTTTGAAGACCACCGTGCTGGCCACCGCCGGCCTGGTCGCCGCCCGTTCCGCCCGCGCCGCCGAGGCCAGGGTGGAAATCCCCATCTACGATCCAATCGGCACGATCTCGCCCGACCTCTACGGTCATTTCGCCGAGCACATCGGCGGCGTGATTTACGACGGCATCTGGGTGGGCGAAAACTCGAAGGTGCCGAACCTCGGCGGCATCCGCACGGCGCTGGTCGAACACATGCGGCGGATCAAGGCGCCGGTCGTGCGCTGGCCCGGCGGGTGTTTCGCGGACAGTTACAACTGGCGCGACGGCATCGGGCCGCGCGCCCAACGACCACGCCGGCCGAACTTCTGGATCGTGGATTCGTGGATGCAAGGAGCGCCGGACGGGCCGCAGAAGTTCGAACCGAACGAATTTGGGACGAACGAATTCTGCCGCTTCTGCCAGCTCATCGGCGCGCAGCCGTATCTGGCCACGAACCTGCGCGGCAACACGGCGCGCGATTTCGACGACTGGGTGGACTACTGCAACGCGCCGGCGGGCAAGACCACGCTGGCCGACCAGCGCGCCGCGGCGGGCGACCGCGATCCGTTCCGCGTCCGGTTCTGGGGCATCGGCAACGAGTCGTGGGGCTGCGGCGGCAATTTCACACCGGAGGAATACGCGATGGAATTTCGCCGTTTCACCGCGTGGGTGCCGGGCTTTGGCGTGCCGCTGGCGTTCATCGGCTCCGGCCCGAACGGCGGCGATCTCGACTGGACGCGCCGGTTTTTTGCCCGGTTGACGGAGCGCGACCGCGGGCTGCTGGGCACGCTCTACGGCTGGGCGCTGCATTATTATTGCGGCACGTCCGGCAAGGGCGACGCCGTGGATTTCACGGTGGACGACTGGTATGACCTGCTGGAGAAGGCCACGGTCATGGACTCGCTCATCCGCCTGCACTGGGGCGCGATGGGAGAGATTGACCGCGCGCACCGCGTCAAGCTGGTCGTGGACGAATGGGGCGCGTGGCATCACGCCGGCACGGAAATCAACCGCGCGTTCCTCTTCGGCCAGATGTCCACGATGCGCGACGCCCTGATCGCTGGCCTCACGCTCGACATCTTCAACCGCCACGCGGACAAGGTCGCGATGGCCAACGTTGCCCAGCTCATCAACAACCTGCATTCGTTGTTCCTCGCGCACGAAGACCGGTTTGTGGCGACGCCCAATTTCCACGTCTTCGAGATGTATGCCGCACACCAGGGCGGCCAATCGCTCCGCACCGAGTTCTCGGTCGGCAACATCGGCGCGCACGGCGGCAAACCCGCGTCGTTGCCCGCGCTGGCCGGCTCGGCCTCGCTGCATGACCGGCGTCTCGTGCTGACGGTGGTCAACACCAGTGCGACCGACGCCGTGGAAACCGAGGTGGCCGTGCGCGGAGCCGCGGTGAAGTCCGCCACCGGGCGCGTCCTCGCCGCCAGCGACATCCATGCGCACAACACGTTCGCCGAACCGCAGGCGGTGGTGACCCAAGACGTCGCGGTGAAGTTGTCCGGCACAGGGCTGGTGCACCGGTTCCCGGCGGCCTCGATCACGCGACTGGACCTTGAGCTGGCTTGAAACGGGCCGGCCGCCGCGCAACCGAGCGCGCTTGGCTTTTGCGGCTCGCCTCCGTAGGCTCGGCCCATGAGAAAACCGCGACGCGCGGAGCGTCCCCCTGCTGATCCCGAAGGCAAACGCCGCATTCAGGAACTGATCGCCACCCGCGGCGGCGGCCACAACGCGGACCTCGTTGAGGACATCATCGAGAACGCGCTGAAGCTGCTGCGTGACGTGCGGCATCGCGGCGACGTGCGGGTGATCCAGGGCGCAATCCGCGAGTTGCGCGCGGCCTTCCGCACGTTTGCGCCTTACGCGGAGCGCCGCAAAGTGACCATCTTCGGCTCGGCCCGCACGCAGCCGGACCGGCCCGAATACCGGCAGGCGGTGGAGTTCGGCCACAAGATGGCGGCGGCGGGCTTCATGGTCATCACCGGCGCGGGGCCGGGCATCATGCAGGCCGGCCACGAGGGCGCGGGGCCGGAAAACAGCTTCGGCGCGAACATCCGCCTGCCTTGGGAGCAATCCGCCAACCCGGTGATTGTCAGCGACAAAAAGCTCGTGACGTTCAAATATTTTTTCACCCGCAAACTGACGTTCATCCGCCATTCGGACGCGCTGGCGCTGTTCCCCGGCGGCTTCGGCACACTGGACGAGGGTTACGAGGCGCTCACGCTGATGCAGACCGGCAAAAGCCAGCTCATGCCGCTGGTGCTGGTGGACAAACCCGGCGGGACGTTCTGGAAAACCTGGGACAAACACGTCCGCGAACACCTGTTGCGCAACGAACTGATCTCGCCGGACGACCTGAATCTCTACCAGATCACCGACGACACCGACCAGGCGGTGCGCTGGATCACGCGCTTCTTCCGCAACTACCATTCGAGTCGCTTCGTGAAGGACCTGCTGGTGTTGCGGCTGCGGCACGTGCCCTCGCCCAGCGCACTGGCGGCGCTGAACGACGATTTTGCCGACATTGTCGCCGGCGCGCCGTTCCAGAGCATTCCGGCGACGCCCGAGGAACGCGAGGACGAGGACAACGTGGAACTGCCGCGGGTGGCGTTCGGGTTCAATCGCAAAGCCTACGGCCGGCTCCGCGAGTTGATAGACCGGCTGAACGGATTGTGAACGGCGCGGCTCAGGCCGCGGGCAAGGCGCCTTCGCGCGCGAGCAGCCGCCGTTTCCAGTCCAGCCCGCCGGAAAAGCCGCCCAACCGCCCGCCGGCCGCCAGCACCCGGTGGCACGGGACGAGCACCGGAATCGGATTCGCGCCGCAGGCGCCGCCCACCGCGCGCACGGCGTTGGGCCGGCCGATGGCTTGGGCAATGGCGGTGTAAGTTCGCGTTTCGCCAGGCGGGATCGCCGCCAGCGCCGACCACACGGCTTGTTGAAACGCCGTGCCGGCCGAGAGGTCGAGCGGCGGCAACCGTTTGGGCTTCTTGCCCGCCAGCACGGCGAGCAACGCCCGCTCCGTGGTCTTGAGCCAACCTGTTTGGGTCGCGGGGGACGCTGGACCAGGGGCAGTTGCCGGCCGCCCGGCGCGGGAACCCGGAAACGCGAGGCCGGCCAGGCCGTGTTCGGTGAAACGGGCGGTGAAGACGCCATCGGGCGTCGCGATGGAGGCGGTGAAGACAATCATCGGTTGCGGAAGTAAAAGTAGATCAATCCCCACAAAATCGCGATGAAGAAGGTGCAGAGCGCAAAAAAACGCCGGCGATGGACGCGTTTTTCATAGCGCAGCGGACGCAGGCCGTGAATGCTGCCGGCGGCGAGGTAGCTGACCAGTTTCGGATTCGCGGCGGGCCGGCCGCGGAGCTGGTTCCACCAACGGCGAAGCGCGGTCATGGGATCGTATTTGCGCACGCCCAGCTCGTTGAAATGCGCCGCCGTGGCCTCACCTTCCAGCGCCGCCTTGACCTTGTCGTGGCTGACCTCCTCAAACGCCGGCTCCGCGGCGGCGGGCTTGCCGGCGGCCGGCGGATGCGGCAGCGCGGTGGAACGCAATTTCGGCTGCGCCAGTTCCTCAGCCGCCTTGCGGTTCAGCGCCTGAATTTCGCCTTCCAGCGCGGCAATATGCGCCTTCAACGCGCGCTCACGCTCGGCAATCGGGTCGCTTTTTTTGCGGAACAGCGACATGAGCGCGGGCGGCTAGCGCCGCAACAACAGGGCCGCCAGGACAATCACTCCCGCCAGGACAACCAGTGCGAGGGGCCAGGTCAGCGCGAGGCCGGTTTTCCAAAGCGCACCGGCCTTGCCTGCGGTCAGCCAGTCCGGTTGCGCCGGCTGGCCGGCCGGCGGGGTTTCAGGGCCGGCGGCGGCGGCGCCGTCGAGCACGGTCCATTTCAACCGGGCGGCATTCCATTCCATGCGGGCGTTTTCGATCGTGGTCAACGCGCGGGTCAGTTCGCTGTTCCAGCTTGCCTGCGTCCAGGTTTGCTCCTGGATTGCCTGAACGTTGCCCAATGCCTCCCGGAAACCGGCCAGCGTCTTGGTCATCTGTTCGGCGTCGCGGCGCGCCTTGAATTCGGCCTGTTCCAGAATCCCGAGGCCGCGCGTCAGGTGCTGGAGCATTTCCGTGCGTCCGGTCTCGAACTCGGTCCGCCGCCGGCGGGCCTCGTCGAGTTTCGCCCGTTCGCGCTCCAGTTCCTCCTGCGCCCGCTTCAACTCGGCAATGCGGTTCTGCGCCTCGTTGACCTTCGACTCCAGTTCCTCGCGCGTCGGCGGCCGGGGCGCGATGGCAGCCGCCGCGCCCGGCGTGGCGGCGGTGCCGCGGGCCGTGGGGTTGCTCTGCAAATCGCGATCTATGAAGTCGGTTTCGTCGAACGGCGAACTCATGAGGCGACTCTAACACCGACCCCCGGGCTGTAAAGCGTTCAGCGGATGGCGGCGATTCATCGTCGCGGGCACGAACGAAAGCAGGGCAATCGCAGCGGAAAACCCGCGGTTGGCGGCCGAAACGCGCAGGTCAGTATTCAAACTCGACCACGCGCCGCACGCCGAGCCGCAACGGCACCCAGCCGACCAGCCACGAGAGGCCGAGAAACGCCAGCCATGCTCCCGCGACCCACGGCCACGGCTTGTCGCCGGCCCGGCCCCACGGCGACCCGACGGCAACGAGCACCACCGATGCGACGATGTAGAGGAAACTCAGCACCAGGCAGAACGTGCCGCCAAAGCCGCTGACGATTTTGCTCGGGTTGTCCTCCTTGAGATTTGGATACAACGCGCCCAGGCCGATGGCCAGCGCGTTCAGGGCCAGCGTCATCACCACCACCGCGCCGAGCAGGTAAAACGTCCGCGCCCACGCCAGCACCAGCATCCGGCACGACACCACCATCAGCCCGGCGGTGACGAGCAGCGACAGTGCGCTGCCGAAGGCGAATTTCACGCGCAACACGCGCGGCAGCCCCAGCGGCGCGAGGCCGACGATCCACAGCCGTTTGCCCTCCAGCGAAAACTGCGGATAGACGAAGCGCGTGGTCAGCGTGGCGAGGTTCAGCGAGCAGGCGCCGAGATTGAGGTAGGAAATCAGGTTGATCCAGAACGGATTGGTCAGTTGTTCGCTGAAATGGCGCAGATTGAGAATGTAAACCGCCAGCAGACCGAACAGCACCAGCGTCTGGCCCCATTGCGTGGTGTCGCGCCAGAACACGCGGGCGTCCTTCACGAGCAGCGCCCGCGCGTCCGCCGACACGGCCGGCAGCCAGCCAAACACCGTCTCAAACCAGCCGCGCGGATAGCTGAAAACCGCCCGCCGCCGCCACGCGCGCATCCCGCGCCAGCGCCCCAGCACGCTGCCGCGGCTTTGCACGGCCGAGGCGGCGTTGTAAAACCGCGTCCCCATCCGCGTGAACATGAGGCTGCCGAAAAAGAGCGCGTAACTCAGCAGCACCAGCGCGAAAAAACCCGCCGCGGCGAGCGCGCCCTCGGCCCAGTGCTGCACGCCGGCGGACAGCCAGTAGCTGGGCAGCAGCGGAAACTGCGCGAACCGCGTCCGCAGCAGCAGACGGTCGAGCACGACCAGCACGCGCGTCTGCAACTGCTCGTCCGTCACCGGCTCCGGCCGGAGCCAGATGATGCTGACCACGATCATTCCCGCCGCGACCGCCAACGCGGCGAGCTGAAACGCCCGGCGGTCCAGAAAGCGCGCCACCGTGACGGCCAGCCACGCGCCCGCCGTCGCCGGCAGCACGATAAAGAGCGCGATGAACAGCAGCGTGATCGGATAGAAATGCCACGCCGCATTCTGCGTCAGGCCATACG
The DNA here is from genome assembly GCA_021780105.1 of bacterium. GTDB lineage: Bacteria > Verrucomicrobiota > Verrucomicrobiia > Limisphaerales > J093 > JAJXZJ01. The sequence goes on along the minus strand of JAJXZJ010000051.1, from coordinate 22,102 downwards.
CGGCGAGCAGCGGCGCGATGAGGAAGAGGAACGCCCACGACGCCAGCAGCGTGGACTCGATGAATTTCCAGCGGAAGATCGTCTGCGGCGGCAGCGGCAGCGGCAGCAGGAAGGCGGTTTCGCGGTTCCGAAACAGGTTGGTATAGCTGATGACAAGGTTGCTCAACAGCAACAGCGCAAACAGGCAGGCGAACAGCAGGTAAATCATGCGCTCGATCAGGACCGCGCCCAGGCCGGGAAACTGGCCGGCGAAGCGCAGGCCGCGGTAGAACAGCAAAAACGCCAGCGCCGCGTAGCCGACCAGGAACACGCCGATCAGCGCCGTCAGCAGTTTCGACTGCTGCCGCAACGCGAGCACCCGCCGCCAGCTTTGCAGCGCGTTCACACGCAGCAACAGCCAGAGCGGATTCGCCACCGTGGCCGGCGAGGGCCAATTCGCCGCAGCCGCGCGCCGCACTTCACTTCGCGGCGGCATGTTCCTCCCGCAAGTTGGCCTCCTGCTCGGTGAGGGCGAGGAAGGTCTGTTCCAACGCGCCGGCCGCGCCGCTCTGCCGGCGCAGTTCCTCGCGCGTGCCGAGCGCAATCAGCCGCCCTTCATGCATGATGCCGATCCGGTCCGCCATTTCCTCCGCGATGCTCAACTGGTGCGTCGAGACAAACACCGTCATGCCCTGCTGTGAACGTTCCTTCAAAATGTCCTTCAGGACCCGGGCGTGGTGCGGATCGAGGCCCACCATCGGTTCGTCGAGCACGAACACCTCCGGCGCGTGCAGCAGCGCGGACACGATGGCCACGCGCTGCCGCGTGCCGTGCGAGAGTCCTTCGATTGCCTTGGCGAGATAGGGCTCCAGGTTGAAGCGGCGGACCAGCTCGCGGGCGACGCGCTCCAGCCGCGCCTCATCCATGCGGAAAAGCTGGCCGGTGAACCGCAGAAATTCCCACGGCGTGAGCTTGTCGTAGAGGAACGGAAAATCGGGCACGTAGGCCAGCCGCCGGCGCGCTTCCAGCGGCTCGTGCTGCACGTCGAATCCCGCCACGCGCGCCGTGCCGGCGGTGGGCTTGATGAGGCCGGCAAGCACCTTGATCGTGGTCGTCTTGCCGGCTGCATTCGGCCCGAGCAGGGCAAAAAATTCGCCGGCCGAAATGTGCAGCGTCAGGTCATTCACGGCGACCAGATCGCCGAAGCGCTTCACCAGATGATTCAATTCAATCATGCGCTGTCCTCAGAAGCTGGCGATGGCATCGTTCACCAAAACGAGGTTGTCCGGCAGCTCCACACGGAGGATTTCGCCGACCCGGCTGACGATCACCACCGCGCGGTATTTGTCGAGCACGCGCGCTTCGAGGCGGAACACCCGGGTTCGCGCGCCGTGGCCTAGATTCAGCCAGTCCTGGCGCGCCGTCCATTGCAAGCCCAACTCCAGGCGTTGCGGCGCGGCACCGTGGAATTCCGCGCTCAGCGGCGCGAGCCAGGCCAGTCCCGCCGGCACGCCGAACCCGGCCAGCAGCGTTTCCGGCCGGCTCAGCTCCGCGAATTTGAACGTCCGCTCCCAGGCCGACGACGCGGCGCCCAGTTTGAAACTGACGGTCCCGGCGGCAGCATCGGCATGGACTTCGAGCGTTTGCGGCCGCGTGACCAATTTCAATGCGGCCCGGCGCCAGGCCTGGTCCGGACCGAACGCGGCGTGGGCATTGAAGCGGAACCGCTCCGGCGGGTCGGCGAACATCACGTTGCCGTCAAAATCCAGCGTGTAACCAGTGAGCCGGCGCACGCGGCCTTCCGGCTCGCTGGCGGCGTCGGCGGCGCTGGCATCGGTCGGATTTTCGCCGACATTGGCGACCCAGCGGCAGAAGCCGATCTTCCGCCCGGCCTGCAGGATCTGGAGCGAGGAATCGTCCGGCGCGCTGAGAATGCGCTCCCAGACAAACGCCACCGGCACGGCGCTGCCGGCGTCCGCCCGGCCGCTCATTTCCGAGCGCCAGAGCAGGACATTCATGGTCACCCAGAAGAGCGCGACCAGCGGGAAGAACCAACGCCTCAACATGCGTCGCCGAAGCTAGCGCGGTTTCGCCGCGGATTCAACGAGGTAACGACCCGCGCGGCGGCGCTGATCGTCACGCGGCCGGCGGGCGGGCGCGGCGGCGCGATTACGGCAGTTTCAACTCCGCGCCCACCTTCAGCCGCCGCGGTTCGACGCCCGGATTGGCTGCCATCAAATCGGCCAGCTTCACGCCGTGCGCGCGGGCGATGGAGCTGAGGCTGTCGCCCGGCTTGACCCGGTAAACGCGCGGCGGCGGCGCGGGGTTGATCCCCTGGCCGCGGGGGGGCGTGGCCGCCAGCGGCGAGAGATTGCCGGCCGAAGGAGCCGGACGAACCGGCGGCGCATTGGTTTGCGCGCCGGGTTGCGGGATGGGGGTGGGTGGCGTCTGGAGGCGTTGCACCAGCGCGCGAAGCTGCGCGTTCTCGGCCGCGGCCTGCTGCAACTGGCCCTGCGTCCGGCCCAGGGCATCCTGAAGCTGCAGCTTTTCGGCGGTGAGTTGTTGCGCGGAGACGGTGACCTTCTGAAGGGAGGCGGTAAGCTGGGCGACGAGTCTTTCCGAGGCGGTCGTCGGCGGGCCAAGCGGCGCGGTCTTCGCCAGCTCGAGTTTGCAGGTGTTGATGAGGTTGGTGACGCTCTCGGCCTGCTTCCAGTTGGGATCAATCTGGAGCAGCTTGCGGAAATGATAGATCGCGGCCGCGGCGTCCTGCACTTCCGGCGTGCTCTGGTAGTAGATGAGACCAAGCTCCCAATGGGCGCGGGCGAGGTGCGGGTTGGCCTCCAGCGCTTTCTCCAGCAAGGCGATGGCGCCGGCGTAATCCTGTTGATTTTTTTTGGCCTGCGCCTCGGTCAGCAGCGCGTTTTTGGCGTCGTCGCCATCGCCCCAAAAACCGTCGCAGCCCGCCAGCAGCAGGCAGACTGGCAGCAAGATCAAAACGCGCCGAAGGGCGGACGGAAGCGTCATGGACGCGAAGCTAGACGAACGCTCGGTCAAGTGCAATCGCAGGTTGTCGCTGGTTTTTCACCGGAACGAAAGCAGTTCCTTCCGAAGGAATTCCGGCGGCGGCACGCGCGTCACCGCGGCAGTGCGCGCTCGATTTCCTCGAGCGTCTTGCCCTTCGTCTCCGGCAGGCGCCGCCACATCACCAGGAACCCCGCCGCGCACGCGCCGGCGTAAATCCAAAACGTCACCGACACGCCGAGGAGCGTTTTCAAAATGGGGAACGTGTAGGTCAGGAGGAAACACGCAGTCCACAGCGCGCCGACGGCCACGGACATCGCGGTGCCGCGGATGCGGTTCGGAAAAATCTCGGCAATGAGCACCCACGTGACCGGCGCCAGCGACATCGAGTAGGTGCCGATGGCGGCGAGCACCAGCACGAGAAACAGCAGCGGCGGCACCGCGCCGCCCGCGGCCTTGAGGTGATAGCAACCGCCGATCGCCACATAGATCACGCCCAGCCCGGCCGCCCCGAACAGCATGAGCGGCTTGCGCCCAAGGCGGTCCACCGCGGCCAGCGCGACAAAGACAAAAACGAGGTTCACGACGCCGGTGGCGACGATGTTGGTCAGCGCATTGTTCATGTCGAACCCGGCCTGGATGAAGATTTCGCTGGCGTAATTGAAGATGACGTTGATGCCGCACCACTGTTGAAACACGGCCAGAAAAATGCCCAGGCCGAGCACCACCAGCACGCGCCGCTCGAACAACTCGCGGAAGCGGACGTGCTTGTCCTCGTTCACGAGCGTGGCCTTGATTTCCGCCAGCGCCGCCGCGGCATAAGCGCGGCCGCCGATGCGGGCGAGCGTATGTCCGGCGCGATCAGGCGCGCCGGCCTTGCAGAACCAGCGCGGGCTTTCCGGCACGAACAGCGAGCTGACGAAGAACAACAGCGACGGCACCGCGCAGGCGGCAAACATCCAGCGCCAGCCGTGCAGGACGTTCCACGACGCCGCAAAATCCGCGGGCGAAATGCCCGCCGGCACGGGCCGGGCGATGCGCCAGTTCACAAACTGCGCCGCCAGGATGCCGAGGACGATGGTAAGCTGGTTGATCGCCACCAGCAGCCCGCGCTGGCCGGCCGGGGCGATTTCCGAGATATACATCGGCGAAATGTTCGACGCCAGGCCGATGCTGACGCCGCCCAGAATCCGCCACGCAACAAAGGCGCCGAACGTGTTGGCAAACGCGATGCCGACGGACGAAAGCACGAAGTTCGCCGCCGCGGTGATGAGAATGGGTTTGCGGCCGAAGCGGTCGCTGAGCCAGCCTGAAACCAAGGCACCGCCCAGGCAGCCAAGCAGCGCGCAACTTTGCGCCCAGCCGACCGGCGAAACGGCGTTTGCCATGACCTTGTCCCAAAACGAGGCGTCCGCAGCCACGCTCAGCGCTGTGTCCTTAAGCTGGAAAAATGCCTCGTAAAACTTGGCCGCACCGCCGATGACGACCCAGTCGTAGCCGAAGAGCAGCCCGCCCAGCGCCGCGACGAGCGAAATCATCCAGAGGTAGGCCGGATGGCGCTCCGAGGCCACGATGGCAGTGTCCGACCGGGGAATGGCGTTCATGGCCGGCGCGGCGTCCGCGTTGCATGCATGGCGCGCAGACTAGCGAACCCCGCCGGCCGCCGGCAAGCGGTCATCCGTCGCGTCGCGCGTCGCCGCCGAACAGGGCGCGAAGTTTTTCGCGGCGAAACGCAAAGATTCGCCGGACATCGCGGGCGACAAACAGCGCGTTGACCAGTGCGCCGCCGGTCACGGCGTAGCGGACGTGGTCCACGCACAGCGTGCCGCCGTCCTGCTCGCAAAAGGCGTGCTCGTGGCGCCAAAGCCGGTAGGGACCGCGGCGTTGCTCGTCCACAAACCGGTGCGGCGGATCCCAGACGGTGATTTCGCTGCGCCAGCGCACCGGCACGCCGTGAACGCGCAGCCGGTAGTCAATCACCTGCCCCACGCGCATTTCGATCGGCACCGGCGTCAGCACCTGAAAATGCAGCCACGGTGGCGTGATCGTTTCCAGGTTCAGCGCGTCCGCGAAAAATGGAACCAACTCGTCCCGTTTGCGCGGCAGCCATTGCTCGTCGTGAAATTCGTGCATGTTCATCGGGCCGATTGCGGAGCCGGTTGCCGGACCCGCGCAGCCACGGCACCAAGGTGGGACACCCGGGAAACTGTGCAAGTCGGACGGCATTTGCCGGCGCTTGTGCGGGTGTTACTCTCCACCGGTGAAACGCTCCGTAACAACCAAAGCCGATCTCCGCGGGGCCGCGACCCTGGTTTGGTTCCGGCTTGATCTGCGGCTCGCAGACAACCCTGCGCTGGCCGCAGCCGTCGCCCGCGGCGGACCCGTGGTGCCGGCGTTTGTCTGGGCGCCAGAGGAGGAAGGCGACTGGCCGCCCGGCGCGGCCTCGCGCTGGTGGCTGCACCAATCGCTGGCGGCGCTGGCCGGGCGGCTCCGCGAAGTCGGCGCACGTTTGATCGTGCGGCGCGGGCCGACGTCCGCCACCCTCCACGCGCTGGCTGCGGAAACCGGTGCCGGCGCCGTGTTCTGGAATCGCCGTTACGAACCGGCCGTCATCGCCCGCGACCAGGTGGTGAAGGCGGCGTTGCGCGCCGATGGCCTCGAGGCGGCCAGCTTCAACGCGGCGCTGTTGCACGAGCCGTGGACGGTGGCGAACCAAGCCGGCAAGCCGTTTCAAGTCTTCACGCCGTTCTGGCGCGCGTGTCTGGCGGCGACCGAGCCACCCGCGCTGCTCGACGCGCCGACGCACCTGCCCGCGCCGGGGCGCTGGCCGGCGTCGCTCGATGTCAACGAACTGAACCTGGAACCCAAGCCCGACTGGGCGGGCGGTCTGCGGGCCGCGTGGTCGCCGGGCGAAGCCGGGGCTGCGCGTCAGCTCACGCGGCTGGTGACGGAGGTTTTTTCAGGTTACGCAGCCAACCGAAACCGCCCGGATTTGCCCGGCAGTTCCCGGCTTTCGCCGCATCTGCACTTCGGGGAAATCGGGCCACGTCAGGTCTGGCACGCGTTGAAACGGGCGTTTCCGGTCAACCTGTGGCGGCCGTCACAATTTTTGGCGGAAATCGGCTGGCGCGAGTTTGCGCATCATTTGCTATACCATTTTCCCCACACCTCCACCGAGCCGCTGCGAAGCGAGTTTGCGCGGTTTCCTTGGCGCGAACAATCCGAGTGGTTGCGCGCCTGGCAACGCGGACAAACCGGTTACCCGCTCGTGGACGCCGGCCTGCGCGAGCTGTGGACGACCGGCTGGATGCACAACCGCGTGCGCATGGTCGCGGCGTCGTTCCTGGTGAAACATCTGCTCATGTCCTGGCGCGAGGGCGCGCGGTGGTTTTGGGACACGCTGGTGGACGCCGACCTCGCCAACAACACGCTCGGCTGGCAGTGGACGGCCGGCTGCGGCGCGGACGCGGCGCCGTTTTTCCGCGTGTTTAATCCGGTGGCACAAGGCGAGAAGTTCGATCCTCAAGGTGATTACGTGCGGCACTGGCTGCCCAAACTGGCCCGGCTGCCGGCGGAATGGATTCACCAGCCGTGGAAGGCCCCGGCGGAAGTGCGGCAACGCTCGGGCGTCGAGTTGGGCAGGCGCTATCCGGCGCCGATTGTGAATCACACCATCGCCCGCAACGTGGCGCTGGCAGCCTACGTCCGATGCCGTCGCGGTGAGTGACACGACAATTCGTTCAACCGGCGGGTCGGCGACCGCCGAAGGCGTTCCAGAATCGCTACGAGACCCGGATGTCCGGCACGCGCAGTGCGCCGATCCGCTCTGGCGCCACGCCCGGTTCGTGAAGCTGGCTGCTGGGCGTGGCAACGACGATGACGGGCATGTCACCACGGAACCTTGACTGGCACCAGGAGCGGTTGCCCAAGCCAGATTGAAGAATGCGGACGGACTATTTTTGAATGGTCATTTTGAGCACTAAAGTGTAAGTCGGACTTAGTCGAATTGGCTTGCAAGAAAGGTCAGGCAAGTGAAAATGCGCGTGCGACGTTGAAAATGACCCAGATTGGAGGAGCCACGATGGGATGGGGTGTTTTTATTGTCGTGCATCCGCTAGATCGTTGAATGTTCAACATAATGTGTTATGCGCGAAAGATTGTGGACAAAAGCTTTGGAGCCAACATGTTTGAGACAAATGGCCTCCCTCATTCTGCTGGCTGGCACCGGTGGAACCCTGCTGGCCGCCACCGGTTTTGACCGGGTTGTTCTGTCGGGTTCTCCCGCCGCCGGGGCCGGTGACGGAATTATTTTTCAGAATTTTTCAAGCCCGATGCTCGACTCGTCGGGCGCGGTGGTCTTCCGCGCCACTTTGGTCGGGACGGGCGTGACGCCGGCAAACAGCCAAGGGATATGGCGTTATGACTCGACGGGAGGGCAATTGGCGGCGCGAACTGGGTCTCCTGTCCCCGGCGCCGGGACCGGAGTAACCTTCGACAGCCTGCCCGACGATCCCGTGCTGAACCCCGCCGGCCAAATCGCCTTCCTGGCGACACTGGCCGGCACCGGCGTGACCGGCAACAACAACCAGGGTCTCTGGGCCGGCGCGGTCGGCAACCTGCAACTTATTGCCCGTTCAGGCAACGCTGCGCCGGGAACCGGCAGCGGAGTCGCGTTTCAGCAACTGGGCCAGCCCGTCATGAACCCGACCGGCACGCTGGCGTTCAGCGCCTCGCTGACCGGCACCGGTGTCAACGCCACAAATAACGACTCGGTTTGGACTGGCACCATCGGTTCATCGGGGTTGCAGCTCACGGCCCGTGCCGGCAATCCAGCCCCCAACCTGGGCAACACGGTCTATTTCAACTCCTTCTTCCCGGCGGTGATCAACCCGGCGGGCGATGTGGGCTTCGCGGCCTCGCTCAACGGCTTCAACATTTCACCCGACAACTGGTCAGGCGTGTGGTCCGGCAATTCCGGGACGTTGGGCCTGGTGGCGCGGGCGGGCGATCCCGCCCCCGGTTTGGAGGCGGGCACGGTGTTCAGCGGCTTGCTTTATGGCTTTGGTGATCCTTCCATCAACGGCAGCGCGCAGTTGGGCTTCCGCGCGTTCCTGAAAAACGCGAGCAATCCCGGCCAGACCATCTTCAGCCTCTGGAGCGGGCCGAAAGGGAACATCAACCTGGTAGCCCGGTCAGGCGACCCGGCGCCGGGTGCGGGCACCGGCGTCACTTTCTCGCTGCTCGATCAAGCCACCTTGAACGGGACCGGTGACATGGCGTTTTTTGCCTACCTGTCCGGCAACGGTGTCACAACGAACAACAATCTCGGCATCTGGCTCAAATCCTACGCCGGCCGTCGCATGATCGTGCGGGAAGGTGCGCCGGCGACGGGCACGACCGATGGCTCCACCTTCGGCCGGTTGCTGCCGTTCGCGTTCAACGTGAAGGACCATCTCGTCTTCGCGTCCTATCTCGTCGGCCCGAATGTGACCACCAACAACGACATGGGCATCTGGGCCTCCTACAACAGCCAGTTGCAGCTTGTCGTCCGCAAGGGCGACTTGTTCTCCGCCGATCCGGCGACCGGCGGCGACCTGCGCACGGTGGCGGGGTTCTCCTTTTTCAACCAGAACTTCATCGCCACCGGTGGCCAGGATGGCTATCCCATTGCCTTGGGGGACAATGACCAGCTCGTGTTGACGGTGAACTTCACCGACGGGAGCAGCGGCGTGTTCAAGGCGTATTTGCAGCCGAATCACGCGCCCACGGTGTTGCATCCAATTTCCGACCAGGCCGCCACCTGGAATACGCCTTGGACCTACACCGTGCCGGCTAATACGTTTGCTGACACCGATGTGGGCCAGACGCTGACCTACACCACCGGACCGCTGCCGGTTGGCCTCGGTTTCGATTCCGCCAGCCGCACTTTCAGCGGCACGCCGGCAACGATTGGCACCAACGCAATCATGGTCATCGTCACCGACAACGGCCACCCGCCAATGAGCGCGACCAACATATTTAACCTCGTGGTTTGGGCGCCCAACCAGCCGCCGGTGGTGGCCAATCCCATTCCCAACCTGCAGGCCACGGTGGGCGCTTTGTGGGCCTACACCGTGCCGGCCGACACGTTCTCGGACCCCGATGCCGGCCAGACGCTCACCCTGACCGCATCGTCGCTGCCGTCAGGAATCACCTTTGATTCCACGACCGGCAGCTTCAGCGGCACGCCGACCGCCGCGGGAACCGCCAAAATCGCCGTGGTCGCCACCGACAATGGTTACCCCAATTTTTCCGTTACCAACACATTCTTCCTGGTGGTGGCTCCGGCCAACCAGCCGCCGACGGTTGCCACCCCGATTCCCACCCAAATCGCCCGGCTCAACGTGCCATTCACGTTCGTCGTGCCGTCCGGTACGTTTTCCGACCCTAATGCCGGCCAGACCCTCACCCTGGCCGCGTCGCCGCTGCCACCAGGCCTTGCCTTCAATCCCGCAACCAGCACCTTCAGCGGCACGCCCACGAGTCTCGGCACCAACATCGTCACGGTCGTCGCGACCGATGATGGCCAGCCGCCGATGAGCGCGACGAACGCTTTCCAACTGGTGGTCAACCCGACCGTCAGCCCGATCAACGTGACACTCAAGCTGAGCGGCACCAACTACGTCAAACTGTCGTTCGCCACGGACAACGGCAATTACTATCGGGTGCATACGGCCACCAATCTGACGGGGCATGCCTCTGACTGGGTCAACCTGGGCGGAATCATGCGTGGCGCCGGGACAACGCTGACCTTGACCTACAGCATTGGCGCGCCGTGGCAGTTCTTCGAGGTGGTTGGCTCCAACAACCAGAGCGATCTGTAGCTCCGATTACCCTGACGCGTTTCCGGTCCTCCGTTGCCTCCGCGACGGAGGGCCGCTTTGTTTCCAAGAACGTGGGTTTCTTGCGCGATTCCGGTGCAGGAAACGTAGATCGGCGCGGCCTTGGCCCCGCTGGTCTCTGTCCTTGCACCCGCCGTTTATTCTTCCTTCGGCGGACGAAACAGAAACCGCGCGTAGCCGTAGGCGATGAGTTCGCCGGTGACGATGCGAAAGCCCTCGCTGGTCCGCCACCAGCGATGCGGATCGTAATTCTGATCCCGCACTGCCGTGACCCCGACGCGCGCCTTCGGTCCCAGCGCGTCCTCGAACAGCAGACGCGTGCGCCGGGCGTGCGGTCCCAGCGAGATGACCTGGAACTCCTTTGCCACGGCACCGTGGTCCGCGAGCCAGTGCTTCAGCGCCACCGCCGAGACAAAGGTGCGGTCCTGGCGCACTGACGGACTGGGCACGGTCTCGATTTCGTCCGGTTTGAGGCCAAACCCGACGAGGGTGGCGGCGCCGAGTTGCGCATAGGTTTTGTAGGCGGAGAGCGGCGAACCGCGTTCCAGCGGCCCACCAGTGACGTAGAGTTTGCCGTAGTGCTGTTCGCGAAGCTCCCGCGCCGCGAACGCCAGCGCGTAATCCGGCACCCAACCTTCCACCACCAGCAGGCCACCGGACACCCGCGTGTTGACGGCCAGAAAGGGATACGCGCCAAACAACAAGGTCATGGCCAGTGCGGCAACGATGAAACCGAGCAGCAACCAGGCACGCCAAGTCGGCACCCAGCATTGACAGGGGCGCAGCCATTTCCCGCGTGGCCGAGAAGATTCCATGAGCGTCAACCGACGCGTCTGAATTGCGGCTTCCCGGCGCCGGTGTCAAGCCGGGCGTGAGCCACCGCCCCAGGTCAGCGGCGGGCGAGGGCCGGTTTGGCCGGCGCGGTGTCGGGCGCGACCGCCGGTTGCGACAGCGTCGCGAGATAGTCACCCAGCGCGGCGATCTCTTCCTTGGTCCCAACCAGCGGCGGCATGAACGCGTGATACGGCGAATCGGGCTTGTAGTCGTGCAACATGCCCAACAGGTTGCCAATGGCTTCGCGATCGCGGCCGGCAAGCAACCGCTTCATCGGGCGGTAGCCGTCGGTGGTGTGGCACGCCATGCACTCGCCGCGGAACATGATCTCGCCGCGGGCCAGCGCCGGCGCGTTCGTGGTGATCCACGGCGAATGGGTGAGGTAGCCCTCGGCGTTGAACCGGGCCATGTCACGCTCGCGCACGCCGTTGGAAAACATGTGCCGGCCGATGACGAACGGCTTGCGCAGCATTTCGCGGCTGTATTCCCCCGAAGCGGTCGCCACCAACCCCAGCAACAGGACCGCCAACGCATGCGAGAAACTGAATTCGGTTGGCGACCGCCACGCGAAGAAATACACCACGCCCACGATGGTGGCGGAGGTCATCACGATGATCAGCACCGTCCGCGTGACCTGGGTGAAGGCGCCGGTGCCGATGGTCGTCATGCCAAAGGACAGCAGCGCGCGCTGTGATTCAGGCACCTGCCACAAATACCAGCCAAGCAGCAACGGCATGGCCACAAACGACGGCACCAGCCATTTCGCGCTCCAGCGCACCAGCCCGGTCTTGAGCTTCGGCTTCTGCGTGCCGTCAATCCGGCTGCACGTGACCAGCGCCCAGATGCCCGCGAGGGAAGTGCAGACCGCCATGCGCAGGAACAGGCTGGGCCAGTAGGTGGGATTGAAGAACGCCTGCCAGAACCGGCTGGCTTCATGGCCTGTGCCCGCCACCGCCAGCCACGCGTCGCCCGGCGTCAGCATGAACGTCAAAATGCCGTTGATGATGACCAGCGTGAACAGCGACGCGACCGCGTAGAGCCAGCCGATCTTCAGGTGCAATTCAGCCGAAACGCGATTCCACGTGTAGTAATAGACCGCCGCCGTGCTGAGCTCGACCATGAAGAACACCCACTCGATGGCCCAGCCGAAGACGAAGTTGTGGATCAGCGTGCTGGTGGCCTCCGGATTCGTCAGCCCGATGGCGAACCAGATGCCCACGCCGGACACGGCCCCGAACACGCCGGTGAGGACGAGGAAAAACTTGGAATGCCCGCGGATGATGTCCAGCCATTCCTGCCGGCCTTCGCGCAACGCCTTGCGTTCCGCCAGCGGCAGGTAAAGCCCGCCACCCACGGCGAAGTGCGAGATCATCACGTGGAAGATTGCGATCAGGCCAATCACCCAGCCGCTGCCGATGTGAGGGACGTTCCAGAACGGATAATTCATACAGTCTGCAAGAAGAGGCTCGTCAGTTCAGCGCCGCGTAGGCCCAGATGGTGGTCACCAGCAGGATGCTCAGGGCAAACAGACCGAAATACGTCGCCCAGCGCGCCCGCTGGCCGGATTTGCCGGACGGGTCGTAAAGCGGAATCAGGAACCACATCACCAACCCCAGCGTGAAGAGGATCATGCCCAGCGCCTCGCCCGCCGCACCCGGGAACCACTGGCCAAAAAGTTTCAACACCTGGAACGAACTCATGAAATACCACTCGGGATGAATGCCCGTCGGCGCCGGCTTGAGCGAGTCCGCCGGCGCGCCCAGGTCCCACGGGAACATCGAGGCCAGCAGCGCCAGCACGTTCAGCGCGATCAGCCACATCGCGAGGTCCTTCATCATGAAGTTCGGGAAGAAGGGAATGCTCTTGCGCTGCGCCGGCGGTTTGGCCTCCTCCGCCGGCGGCACCGCGTTGCCGTGTTTCTGCACCAGCCACAGGTGGAATCCCAGCAGCGGAATGAAGAGCGCCGGCAGCACCACGACGTGCAGCGCGAAGAACCGTTGCACCGTGAATTCATTCACCTCCGGGCCGCCGCGGACCAGGGTGGCGATCTTGTGGCCGATCACCGGCAGCGAGTTCGGAATGTCCAGTCCCACCTTGGTGGCGAAGAACGCCAGCTCGTTCATCGGCAGCAAATACCCGCTGAAGCCGAACACCATCGTCACCAGCAAGAGCACCATGCCGCTCCACCAGCCGAATTCGCGCGGCTTCCGGTAGGCTTTCATGAAGAACACCGAGAACATGTGGACGAAGATCGCCGCGATCATCAGGTTTGCCGCCCACGAGTGCGCGGAGCGGATCAGCCAGCCAAAATGAATCTCGTAGGTGATCTGCCGCGTGGACTCAAACGCGTCCGGCCCGGGCCGGTAATAGATCAGCAGCAGCACACCGGTGATCGCCTGCACCAGGAAGAAAAACAGCGAAATGCCGCCCCAGTAATACCATGCCGAATGCGCGTGTTCCGGCACTCTCTTTTTCTGCGCAAAGTGCAGCAGATCGTCCAACCCCAGCCGTTCGTCAGCCCACGTGTAAATGGAACTCAGCGCCTTCATGCGTTGTCAGGTTCGCGAAACCACCACGCCGGTGTCGGTGACTTTCGCCACGTAGCGGGTGAGTGGCCGCGGCGGCGGTCCGGAGATGTTCTTGCCCGTCACCGGATCGTATTCGCCGCCGTGACAGGCGCAGTGGATGACGTTGCGCGCCGGCTGATATTGCACCGTGCAACCCAGATGCGTGCAGACCGCGGAAAGCGCCACCCACGAGCCGTCCTGATGATGGATCAACATGCTCGGCCGCGGGCCGAACTTGAACATCAACACGCTGCCCAGCGGGAGTTTCTGGGCGTCCTTGAGCGTCACCTCGGTGACCGCCGATTCCGCTTCAGCCCGCTCCACCGGCGACGCGAGGTAGCGATACACCGGATAGCCGATGGCGCCGGCGTAGCACACCCCGGCCGCGCCCAGCGCCGCCCAGACAAAGGCCCGGCGCGTCGCCACGTCCGTGTCAGGCGGCGATTCCTGGCCCGGCGATTGCGAAACTGTCTTGCTCATCAAGCCACCCTTTCCGAAACGGGCTTCGCCCGCGCCATCACTGAAATCAACCAGCCCAACGCCCCCAATCCAGCCACGAACAACGCCAGAAACAGGATGAGCACCGACCAGTTCGCCTCCACCGGTTGCCGCCACACGTCAAAACCCTTGCCGGCAAGCGTCACATCGCGGATGCCGTCCCGGTAAAGGGTCATTGTCGCCAGCGAGAGAAACGCGCCCAGCGCCGCCACCCAGCCTGCTGTGCGCGAGGCGGGCCTGGCGAAGCCCGCCCAGCCGCCGATCAGCGCCAGCAACGCCGCCACCGCCAGCCAGGCAAAGCCCGCGAGATGATACAACGGATTCGCGGCCAGCCCCGCGCGGACGCCCTCCGGCTGGGCGGTGAACACCCACCATGCCACGCTGATTTGCGCCACCGACATCACCAGCGCGACGCGACCGCCCAGCCCGCACAGGTAACGGCGCACCGCCGCGTCCAGCGACTTGCGACCGGATATCCACACCAGCCACAGGCCGCCAATCACCAGCCCCCCGCAAATCATGAACAGCCACCGCGGCATCAGCGTGGGATCGTGCGGCGGCAAATGGAAGCCTGCGGCCGACTGCGCATACATCGCCTGCCAGACCTCCGGCCGGAGCATCAACGTCATGTTCGTCGAAAGAATCTTGGCCACGCTGCCCGCCAGCAGCCACGCGGCCAGTCCCACCCACCAGGCCGGTTTCTCCGCGTCCATCCGCGCCGTAAACCGGTAGAGCAGCCAGTAGCAGGCCATCAGCAGGAAGACGACGGAAATCCAATACAGGCCGATCAACACGCTGCTGGTGTAAAGCGCCCGCCCATACAACACCTGTGCAAACAACAACGGCGGCACGCCGAGGTTGATGACGAACGTCATCACCACCGGCAGCCGGCGACCCAGCGCGGCGGCCGCGTTGCGCCGGCAGCGGGCCGTCTCGCCTCCGCCGGCGCGACGGCCGAGGAGACTTAGCACGACCGCCAGCAACAGCCCGCCGAGCAGCATTTCCACGGCGACGAAATGCAGGGAAAGAGTGAGGATGTGCAGGATCTTGAATAGCCAAACCGGCGCTGGCAGCGGAATCGGATCCGGAGCGGGAAACATGTTCATGTCATTTGCGTCGCGACGGTGGCGATCGGTCCGTCTTGCCAACCTCGCCCACGCGGCGGGTCGTCGTTTTCGTCTTCGCCGGCCCCTTCCGGGCCCCGCAATTGTGGCGCCCAATCAAGCACGCGTCATTCGCGGGCGCAACCCGGCGCGCACAGGTATCAGGCGCGACGATGAATACCATTAACAAACACCATTGAAGCCGCGTTTCGACCACACCCCGGCCGGGGCGCCAGAACCCCGGGCGGTCCGCGCGTCACACCTGCGCAACGTGGCTGAGGCAGCAAATGAAGTCGCGCCGTCCGGCTGCACCGGTTATCCTGTCGGCATGAAATGGTTTGCCGGCGCCGGCCTCGTTCTGCTGTTGACGGGAGCGTCCGCGCGGGCCGGGGCGCCGACGCTGGACGGCCTTTTCCCGGCCGGCGGCCCGCTCGGCGCCAGCATCAGTCTGTTCGCCGCGGACACCTTAGGCACCAACACCTTCCACGTCTGGACCGACGACACCAACCTCGTTTTCAGGCCCGCGGGCACGAATGGGGAATTTCAGGTGGCCATCGGCACGAACGTCACGGTGGGGCCACACTGGGTCCGCGCGTTCAACGCGCAGGGCGTCTCCGCGCCCCGGCTGTTCGTCGTCGGGGAGGTGCCGGAGCTGACCTACTTCGAACCGCCCGCTGACGCTGACACCAATGTGCTGGACCAGTTTCCGCTGACGATCAACATCCGCCTGCGCCGGCCGGTGGAAACGAACCTCTTCACCCTCCGCCTCAGCGGCCAGCCGGTGTTGCAGGCGCGGCTGGTTGCGCTCGGTCTCGATTCGCCGGTCAAGGCAACGCTGACACTGTTGGATGCCGCCGGGAGGCGACTGTCCGGCACCGCGCGCGCCACCAACAGCGACCCCGTGCTGTCCTGCCCGGTGGAACAGGACGGCATCTACCGGTTGCGGGTGGCTGCCCGCTCTCCGGCGGACGACTCCAAAACCAACGCCGTCATCGGGGCGGTTTACCGGCTGACCCTGACCGCGGAACCGCCGGCGCCATTGACCGGTCCCACCAATGAGAACGTGATGGATCCGAACATCATCTGGCCCGCCTTGAGCGAACCCTGGCTGACGTTTCCCTGCACCGTCCACGGCATTTTGAATCCGCCCGGCAACGAGGACATTTACCCGTTCGACGCGCGGGCCGGCGAGCGCTACACGTTCAGCGTTGACGCGGCGAGCCTCGGATCGCCGCTGGCGGCGGTGATCCTGGTGTGGGACAACGACCATCGCGAGGTGGGGCGTTCGGTCCCGGCGGGCGACCCGGTGCTGAACTGGACGGCCCCGCAGGACGGCCGTTACGCGGTCATCGTCACCGACGCGCAACGCAACGGCGGCATGGACTACGCCTACGTCATCAATTTCCAGCCGCCGGAACTGGCCTTCAATGTGTCAGTGCCTGCGTTCACCTTCACGGTCGTGCCCGGCGGCGGCGCGGTCGTGCCCGTGCAGGTGACCCGCCCGGCAGACTACGAGGGCTTGTTGAACATCGTGGTGGCCGGTCTGCGGGACGGCGTGACGGCCGCGCCCGCCCACAGCACGGCCGAAGTCAAGGACGCCGTGCTGACACTGAACGCCGCCCCGGACGCAACACCCGGGGGCGCCGCGTTCCGCGTGGTGGCGTTCACCCTTGACCCGACATCGCCGCAATCCGTCGTGGCGAAGGCGCCGGTGCAGGGACGCTACGCGCCGGCAGGCGGCCTGCTGTTGAACACGATTGACCAGTTCTGGCTGACCGTGACACCCAAACCAAAACCGTGATGCCGCCCGCCGGTGCCGGCACCGCGCGGACCAGCCGGATCACGCGACCCCCAGGAACGACTCGATTTCCGCGTATCGGCGCACGACGTGCGTTGCACGGGCCAGCTTCTCCCCCGGCAGCGAGTTGGTGATGGCAATCACCGCCATGCCAGCGCTGCGCGCGGATTCCACCCCCACCGCCGAGTCTTCGATCACGCAACAGCGCGCCGCCGCCACGCCCAGCAACTCCGCCGCGCGGAGAAACACGTCCGGCGCCGGCTTGCTGCGACCCACGTCAGTCACGCTGACCGCGACGGGAAAAAACCGGCGCAAGCCCTCCATGGCCAGCACGACCTCAATCACCGGGTGCGGTGAACCGGACGCCAGCGCCAGCCGGTAACGCGCCGCCAGTTTCGCGATCAGCGGCACCACGTCGGGAAAAATCGGTCCCTCGCGCCGTAGAATTTCCATCAGGCGCGCCTGCTTGCGGGCGATTAACTCGTCGAGCGGCTGCGGTGGATGATGCTTGGCGATAAAATCCTCCCACAGCGCGCGGTCCGAGCGGCCGTAGTAGGTCGGGAAATCCATCCCGTGGTTGGCGGCGTAACCCATCTCGGCGAAGACGTCGAGAAAGGCGCGCTCGTGGAGCGGCTCGCTGTCCACGATCACACCGTCCATGTCGAAAATGATGGCCTCGAATGATTGCATGATGATTTGGATCAACGTGGCGAAATCAACACCGCCGCACCGGCGGCACGCCGCGCCCGCCGTTGCCGCGGCTTCACCGATCGAAAACGGTTCCCGGCGGTCGCTCGACCAGATGCAGCAGGTTGCCCTCGGCGTCGGCAAAAAAAACCACGCGCCCGCCGCCCCCGGCCGGCTTGACCGGACCGGCGAACGCGACCCCGCGCGCCGCCAGCGCGGCCTGGGCCGCTTCGATCGAGTCCACGCGCAGGGCAAGATGCCGCCAGCCGGCGAGGTTGTTGTCCGCGGTTTCCGACCGGACTGAATCGGCCTCGTAAATTTCCAGCAGCAAACCGCCGGGTAGCGCCACAAAGAATGCCTTGGCCGGCTCGTTCGCGAACACGACGTTTGCCCCCAGGACGCGGACATACCAGTCCCTCAGCCCCGCTGGATCGCTGGCCGGCAGACCAAGATGTTCCGCGCCAAATTGCGGCATTTGCACGCGGGGAGTTAGCCGTTGCCGGCCGCGCGGCGCAAGCGCGGAATCGCTCGCGCCAGACCCGTGGCGGCGCCACGGCGAACCGGTCACATACGGCGGACACGCCCACGCTTGCGGCAGGCTTGCCGGGTTCGAAAACGCAGGTTCTTATTTCTGCCACGAATCCGGAGTCAAGATCCGCGGCCGGCTCATACCCACGATGAAGCTGGTCGCCTGCGCGAAGTCGGGCGACGTGCCAAAGTCCAGGCATATGGTCTGCGTGGTGTTCAACACCTTGCCCGGCCAAAGCGCCGGACCGGGCATGGGGCGCGGGCGACGCCATGCAACTCGCCCGCCGCGTCAAACAGAGCCACGCTGATGTCGTAGTCCACCTTGTCGAAGGTCATGACGGCGGATGATCCGGGCAGCATGGTCCAGCTCCTGCCGACCATCTGGCGCGACGTGTGTGGCGTCTGGCGGTTGCGGCCGCAGGACGGGTTGTGAACGGGCGGTCAACGCGCGCCCACATCCAGGCAGACCATGCGGGTGATGTCGCGGGCGAGCAGCCGGCCACCGACCAGCGCCATCGGCGCCCACGACTCGCGGCCCTTCAAGACCTGGGCGCTGGCCAGCGGCGTGTATTTCGTCGGCGAGGCTTCCAGCAACGTCAGTTTGCCGGAGTCGTTCATCGCGTAAATCAGGTCGCCGGCGACAAGGAATGGGCCGAGGCCGAAGTTCGTGCCCGGATCGCTCACCCAGACGATTTTGCCCGCGGGATCGAGGCAGACAAACCGGCCGTCCGGTCGCACGCCGTATAGATAACCGCCGACGAGCACCGGCGTTTGCTGCGTGGCGCCGAAGGTGTCGGCGTTGAGCCGATAGAGCGTTTGCGGGACGATTTTGCCGCCCTCCTTGAGCTGGAGCATGAGCGCGCCGGCGTCGTAGCCGCCGGAGAGGAAAATCCGGCCGCCGTCGAGAATCACCGGCGAGGGCACGGTGGCAATGCTGATTTTCCAATCCGTGGTCTGCCAGAGCAACGCGCCGTCGGCCGCGGACACGCCGACAACGCCGTGGTTGGCACAATAGACGAATTCCCGCTGGCCGCCGAAGTCCATCGCGGCGATGGACGAGTGCGTCATCTTCCACGCGTTGGTATTGGGCGTCTGCCAGAGGATTTTGCCGGTGGCCAGCTCGACGGCCATCATCAGCACGTCGGTGCCGCCGGGCGCGAGGATGACGCGGTCGCCGTCAATCAGCGGGCACTGGCCGGCATACCACGGTGGGACGGTGGTGCCGAACTGCCGCACCAGGTCCATGCCCCATTTGAGCTGGCCGGTCACGGCGTCGAGGCAGGCGACATTGCACTTTGGTCCCATGGCGACGACGAATTTGTCCGTGACGGCGGGCACGGTGCGGGACATGCCGTGGTTGCGTTTCACGGAAACCGGATACGCGAAGCGCCAGATTTCCTTGCCGTCGGCCAGCGAAAGACAGCGCAGGGCGTCCTGCTTTTTCTCGCGGTCGTAATCCATCAGGTAAACGCGGCCGTTCATCACCGCCGGGCCGGCGTAGCCTTCGCCCAGATCCACCGACCACAACTCGCGCGGGCCGGCGGCGTCCCAGGCTCGTGCCAGCGGTTTCGGGTCGGCGAGCAAACCGTCACCCTTGGGACCGCGAAAGCCGGGCCAGGCGCCGGGCAGATTGGTTGCGGGCTGGCCGTTGCCGGGAATGAGTTTGCCGACAAGGACAGCGTTGGTCCTGGCGGAGGTGTCAACGCCGGGCGGAGTGTCCGTGCCGGGCACCCGCAGCACAAGCGTGCGGTCAGGCCCGCGGCCCAGCCACAACGCCAGCGCCACCAGCGCCGCCAGCCCCAGCGCGGCGGGAGCAAAACGAACCCAGCGGGTCATGACAACCGTGTTCATCGGAACACCGTCATTCGACGACGGCACGCCGAGAATAAAGACGGAACAGCCGGTGAGCAACACGCGAACGCGGCGTGTTTATTCGTAACGCAGCGCGTCAATCGGATCGAGCAGCGCCGCCTTGCGGGCGGGATAAAAGCCGAAGAAAACGCCGATGGCGGCGCTGAAGGCAAAGGCAATGACAATGGATTCCACGGAAACCAGGGTTTTCCAGCCCATCTGGATGGACAGCAGACGCGAACTGAGGATCCCCAAACCGATGCCGATGATGCCGCCGGCCAGGCTGAGCGTGACGGCCTCGATCAGGAATTGCAGGAGGATGTCGCGGCTGCGGGCGCCGACGGCGAGGCGGACGCCGATCTCGCGGGTCCGCTCGGTGACGCTGACGAGCATGATGTTCATGATGCCAATGCCACCCACGATCAGTGAGACGCCCGC
The DNA here is from genome assembly GCA_021780105.1 of bacterium. Taxonomy (GTDB): domain Bacteria; phylum Verrucomicrobiota; class Verrucomicrobiia; order Limisphaerales; family J093; genus JAJXZJ01. The sequence continues at coordinate 1,917 of JAJXZJ010000051.1, read as the reverse complement.
CACCGAACCGAGCAGCACGGTCATCACCCGCGAGGTGGACGTGGCCATTTCGGAGATTTCCTGCTGGGTGCGGACGAGGAAGTCGTCGTCCTTGCCCTCGCCAATGCGATGACGCTGGCGGAGCAGTTCGGTGATCTGGTTTTGCACGTCGGGAACCAATTCGGGGCTGGCGGCCTGGGCGTTGAACGAACGGAAGACCGTGCCGCCGGTCAGCCGTTTCATGGCGCTGGTATAGGGCACAAAAACCACATCGTCCTGGTCCATGCCCATCATGGACATGCCCTTGGACGCCAACAGGCCGACGACGATGAACGGCGCGCTCTTGATCCGGACGACCTTGCCCACCGGGTCGTCCTCGCCAAAGAGCGTGGTGGCCGTGGTCTTTCCCAAAATCGCCACCTTGTTGGCCGTGCGCACGTCCTGTTCGGAGAAATTGACGCCGTCCGCCAGGGGCCAGGAGCGGATGTTGATGTAGTCGGTGCCGACGCCCATGATCTGGGTGTTGTTGTTCTCGTTGCCGGCGGCCACCTGCGCCATGGTGCGCACCTCCGGGCTGATGCCCGTGAGGCCGGAGACTTCGCGGCGGATGGCTTCGTAATCCTCATGCGTAAGCGTGCCCGCATTGCCAAAACCCATATGGAAGCCGCCGCGGGAGACGTTGCCGGAAAGGATGAGGATGACGTTCTGTCCCAGTTGCGCGATCTGGGCCTCGACCTGGGCCTTGGCACCGTTGCCGATGCTGACCATCGCAATCACCGCGCCGACGCCGATGATGATGCCCAGCATGGTGAGCAGCGTCCGCAGTTTGTTCCGGCGGAGGGCGCGGCCGGCGATGCGTAGCGTGGCAAGGAGAATCATGGGTTCGGACGGTTAGGGAGCCAGTTGCACGGCCTGCTGCTCGCGTTTGATTTTTTCCAGTTCGGCGGCCGCCTCCAGCCGGTTGGGCACCCGCTGGTCGCTCACGATCCGGCCGTCGCGCATCACCACGTTGCGCTGCGTGTAACGGGCGATGTCCAGCTCGTGCGTGACCATCACGACGGTCATGCCCTGGCGGTTGAGTTCCTGGAAAATACCCATGATCTCGACACTGGTGAGGCTGTCGAGGTTGCCGGTGGGCTCGTCGGCGACCAGCACTTTCGGCCCGTTGACCAGGGCGCGGGCGATGGCCACGCGCTGTTGCTGGCCGCCGGAGAGCTGGTTGGGGTGGTGCTCGGCGCGCGTGCCCAGGCCGACGAGTTCCAATGACTTCAAGGCGCGTTCGCGCTGATGGCGGCTGCCGACCCGGTTGCGCGAGTAAAGCAGCGGCAATTCGACATTCTCCAGCGCCGACGTGCGCGAGAGCAGGTTGAACCCCTGAAACACGAAGCCGATTTTGTGGTTGCGCAGCTCGGCCAGTTCATCGCGGTCCAACTCGCCCACGTCCACGCCGTCGAGCAAATAACGGCCGGAGGTGGGCCGGTCCAGGCAGCCGATGGTGTTCATCATCGTGGATTTGCCGGAGCCGCTGGCCCCCATGATCGCCACGAATTCGCCCGGCATGATCGCGAGCGACACGCCTCGGACGGCATGCACCTCCACCTCGCCGGTGACGTAGGTTTTGGAGAAGTTCTCCAGTTTGATGACGGGTTGCGTGTCCATGGCTTGCGCGACTACCGCCGCCGGAACATCGGCCCGCCAAACGGACTGGGCGACGGCCCCTGCTCGCCGGCCGGCAGGGGCGTGTTCAGACCGGTGACAATCTCGTCGCTCTCGTTCAAGCCGCCCACCACCTCGGTGTAGGCGCCGTCGTTGATGCCCGTCTTGATGGAAACCGGTTTCAGCCGCGACTCGGTTTTGCCGCCGACGTCCTCCTTCACCAGCAGGTAAACGGTGCGCGTGGTCGGCGCGTCACTGCTGCCGGACCGCGTGACGCCGTTC
>JAJXZJ010000076.1 GCA_021780105.1 bacterium | reverse complement strand
GCGGGCGCCTGTGCCGCCGGGGCGGCGGCCGCGGCGACATTCGCCGAGGGTGCGGCGGGCACCGGGATTCTCACGGTCGGCGCGGCGGTTGGCTTGGGCGGCAGACTGATGCGAACAGTTTCCTTCTTGGGTTGAACCTTCGCGGGCTCCGCGGGTTTCGGCGGCACCGCGCCGGTCGGTAAATTGGGAATGTTTTCGGCCATATTCTTTCCTGCGGGCGAACCTAGATTTGGTGGTGGAGGGTGTCAAATACTATTGCGTCCGATGTCACCGCCCGACGGCGGGAAATCGGGGCAGGCCAGTGCGCCCGGCGAAGCGGAAGATCCGCGGCCGGCGGCTTAACTGCGCCGGCCCAGCAGCCGCGCGGGCAGGAGAAACAACGCTTTGACGAACGCAAGCAGCCCTTCCACCACGCAAAGCGCCAGCCGGAAGGGCAGCAACAGCAACCAGATGAAGGGCAGGAGCACCAGCAGCAAGAGGGCCAGCGGCCAGCAGGTCACCAGCAGCAGGCACCAGGCGAGCAGGACAAGCAGCGTGGTCATGGTCAGAAGGCCGTCGTGAGCGGCGCAATGGTTTGGGGGCGGAGGCCGGCGCCACAGCGGCGCCACGCGGTGAGGAGTTCCCGTTGGTGGTCACGCGCCCAGCCCAGCACCAGCCGTTGCACGTCCTCCGAGGCGTCGCCTTGGATGATGGTCAGCGGTTCGATGGCGACCATGAGTTCGCGGTCGCCGCAAATCGCGTGGAAATGAGCGCCGAGCACCGGGGCGAAGAGCATCCGCACCACAATTCCGCAAAACCTTGAAAGCACCGGCATAACTCGTCTTTTCATTTCGCCGGGGAACCGGGCGGACCTCCACCGTTCCCGCGGCCTGGGTTGACTGACTCCGTTCAGAAATACAGACACGCCGGGGCGGGAAATTGTTTCAACGAACCGCCGGACGGCCAGGGCTGCGTCCAGCCTTGACGCACGCCGGCCGGCGGCGGTCAATGGGCGCCGATGAGCCTGGACCACGCTTCGCTGAACGAACTCCGAATTGACCGTGGCGGCGACCAGCCGGCCGCCGGCCGCCGTCGGATCTGGCCCTGGCTGGTGGCGATGGCGGCGGTGGGCGCGGCGGGCTGGTGGTTTTTCCTTGGCCGCAGCGTGGAGGTTCGCACCGACACCGCGCGTGCCGCGGCCGGCGGACCGCGCGTGGCGTTGAACGCCTCCGGTTACGTCACGGCGCGTCGCGAGGCCACGGTTTCCTCCAAGGTCACCGGCAAAGTGGTCGAGGTGACCATCGAGGAAGGCAAGGAGGTCAAAGAGAACGAGGTGCTCGCGCGGCTGGACGACACGAACGTGCGCGCCGATCTGCACCTGGCTGAGGCGCAACTGGCCTCCGGCAAGGCCGCGCTGGAGGAAACGCGGGTCCGGCTCGACGAAGCGGAAAAGGAACTCCGCCGCGTCACCGACCTGCAACAAAACCGCATTGCCACGCAGGCCGACCTCGACCACGCCGCGGCCGACGTGAACGCCCGCAAAGCCCAGATCGAAAAGCAGCAGGCCGACGTGGACGTGGCGGCGAAGCAGGTGGCCGTCTGCCGGCAGCAGCTCGACGACACCGTGATCCGCGCGCCGTTCGCCGGCATGGTGACGATGAAAAACGCGCAGCCGGGCGAGATGATTTCGCCGATTTCCGCCGGCGGCGGTTACACGCGCACCGGCATTTGCACGATCGTGGACATGACATCGCTGGAGATCGAGGTGGACGTGAACGAGAGCTACATCAACCGCGTTTCCACCGCGCAACCGGTGGAGGCCGTGCTGGACGCTTATCCGGACTGGAAGATTCCCGCCCACGTCATCGCGATCATCCCGACCGCCGACCGCCAGAAGGCGACCGTCAAGGTGCGCGTGGGCTTTGACCAGACGGACCCGCGCATCCTGCCGGAGATGGCGGTGAAGGTGGCCTTCCGCGACACCGGCAAGGACCAGAGCCGGCCGGGCGACGTGCTGGTGCCCAAGTCCGCGCTCGCCAAGGAGGACAGCCGCGACGTCGTGTTCGTGGTTCGCGATGGTCGCGTGAAACGACGCATGGTCAGCCCCGGCACGACGCAGGACGGCGAAGTGGCCATTCACTCCGGGCTGAGTGCCGGCGAACGGGTCGTGACCGAAGGGCCGCGGAATTTGCGCGACGGCGCCCGTGTGCGCGAGCTGCCGCGCTGAGGCAACATGAGCGTGGCCGAATCAACGCTGGTGCAGGTGCAGGCGGTGGAAAAATTCTACCGCCGCGGCTCCGAAACCGTCCATGTGCTGGAAGGCATTGACCTGGGCGTCCGCGCCGGTGAGTTCCTGGCGCTCATGGGGCCGTCCGGCTCCGGCAAGAGCACGTTGCTGAACCTGCTTGGCGGGCTGGACCGCCCCACGAAAGGCACCATCGAGATCGGTGGCGAGCGGATGGACCATCTGCCCGACCGGCCGCTGGCCGCGTGGCGCGCGCGGCACATCGGCTTTGTGTTTCAATTCTACAACCTGCTGCCGGTGCTTACGGCCGAGCGCAACGTCGAGCTGCCACTGCTGCTCACGCCGTTGTCACGCGCCGAACGCAAGCGCCGTGTCGCCATCGCGCTGGCCATTGTGGGGCTGGCGCACCGCGCCAAACATTTTCCCCGGCAGCTCTCCGGCGGCGAGCAGCAGCGCGCCGGCATCGCACGGGCAATTGTCACCGATCCGACGCTGCTGTTGTGCGACGAGCCGACCGGCGATCTGGATCGCAAAGCCGGCGACGAAGTATTGAACCTCCTCCAGGCGCTGAGCCGCGACCATGGCAAAACCGTGATCATGGTGACGCACGATCCGCACGCCTCGGCCCGCGCCACCCGCACGGTGTTCCTTTACAAGGGGCAGATCGTCACGGAGATGCCGAAATGAAGTATCTCCACCTCACCTGGAGCAATCTGCGGCGCAAAAAACTGCGGACACTGTTGACGCTGCTTTCGATCACGGTGGCGTTTGTGCTTTACGGTTACCTGGCGGCGATCCGTGTCGGCTTGAGCGCTGGTGTGGACGTGGCGGGCGCCGACCGGCTGATCGTGCGGCATCGCGTTTCGATCGCGCAGCCGCTGCCGCAAACTTACCAGGCCCGCATTGCGCGCATTCCGGGCGTGGCCGCCGTCATTCATCAAAGCTGGTTCGGCGGCATTTACCAGGACCCGAAGAACTTTTTCTCGCAGTTCCCGGTCGAGCCGGAATCGTTTCTGCGCATGTATCCTGAATACCTGCTGCCAGAGGACCAGAAACAGGCGTGGTTTCGGACCCGCACCGGCGTCATCGTCGGCCGCGCCACGGCCAAACGGTTCGGGTGGAAGGTCGGCGACCGCATCCCGATCCAGGCCACCATCTGGACCAAGAAGGACGGCGGCCGGGTGTGGGACTTCGACATTGTCGGGATTTACGACGGTGCGCAGAAGGCGACGGACACGACGATCATGTTTCTGCGTTACGACTACTTCGACGAGACGCGGCTGTTCGGCACGGGCAACGTGGGCTGGTTCATTGTGCGCGTGAAAGACCCGGACCACGCCGCGGAAGTCGCGGCGGCGATTGACGCGGAGTTCGCCAACTCCTCCGCGGAGACCAAGGCGGAAACGGAAAAGGCGTTCGTTGGCGGCTGGGCCCGGCAGATCGCCGACATCGGCACCATCATCAAAGCAATCCTCAGCGCCGTATTTTTCACGATCCTGCTGGTCGCGGGCAACACCGTGGCCCAGTCCGTCCGCGAGCGCACCGAGGAACTCGGCGTGCTCAAGGCGATGGGGTTCACCAACGCGCTGGTGCTGGCGCTGGTGCTCGCCGAGTCGTGCCTGCTTGCGTGCCTGGGCGGCGGCCTGGGACTGGCGCTGGCGTGGTTTCTGATCGCCCGCGGCGATCCGACGCACGGCGCGTTGAACGTGTTTTATTTTCCCGTCAAGGATCTCGCCGCCGGCGTGGTCCTCGCGCTGGCGCTCGGGCTGGTGACGGGTTTGATCCCGGCGTGGCAGGCCGGGCGGCTGCGCATCGCCGACGCGCTGCGGAAAGGCTGACATGCCCGGCGCTTTCAACTGGCTGGCGCAACTGGCCTCGATCACGCGGTTCAGCCTGCTGACCATTCCGGAGCGCAAGGGCGCCTGCGCGGCGGCGGCGTTCGGCATCGGCGGCGTCGTGGCGGTGCTCGTCGGCACGTTGTCCATCGCGCAGGGATTCCGGCAGGCCATGATGGCCTCCGGTTCGCCGGACGCAGCGATCGTGATGCGCAGCGGTTCGGACACGGAAATGGTGAGCTTCCTCGGTCCGGAATCGGTGCGCATCGTCGCCGACGCGCCCGGCGTGGCGCGCACCGCCGCGGGACCGCTGGCGTCGTCGGAACTTTTTGTGATCATCAACCTGCCGAAACGCGACACCGGCACCGACGCCAACGTGCCGATTCGCGGCGTGTCGCGGATGGCGTTTCAAGTGCGCGACGATGTCCGCCTCATCGCCGGCCGGCGGTTCGTGCCGGGTCGCAATGAGGTGATCGTGGGGCGCGGCGCGGCGCAGGAATTTGTCGGTTTGGACGTGGGTTCGCGGCTGCGCGTGGGTCGGAACGAGTGGCGCGTCGTCGGCCTGTTCACGGCGAAGGGCGGCCTCGCGGAGTCGGAAATCTGGACGGATTCGCCGGGTTTGCAGACGGCGTATCAGCGCGGCACCTCCTATCAATCGGTCTTTGTCCGGCTGGCGTCGCCGGATGCGTTTGACGAGTTCCGCGACGCACTGCTGCGGGATCCGCGGCTCAACGTGAAGGTCGTGCGGCAGGCCGAGTATTACGCGCAGCAGTCGCGGACGATGGTCAACCTGATCACCGGTCTCGGCTCAATCATCGCCGGTCTGATGGGGTTGGGTGCGGTGTTTGGCGCGCTGAACACAATGTATTCGGCGGTGTCAGCGCGGACGCGGGAGATCGCCACGCTGCGGGCGCTGGGTTTTGGCAGCGGGCCGGTGGTGATGTCGGTGTTGTTCGAGTCGCTGCTGCTGGCGCTGGCGGGCGGGGCGGTGGGCGCGGCGGGCGCGTATTTTGCCTTCGACGGCTTCCGCGCGGCAACGATGAACTTCCAGAGCTTCAGCCAGGTGGCCTTCGCGTTTGCCGTGACGCCGCGGTTGCTGGGCATGGGGCTGGCCTACGCGCTGCTGATCGGCTTGGTCGGCGGTCTGTTCCCGGCCATCCGGGCGGCGCGGTTGCCGGTGGCGGCGGCGTTGCGGGAGAATTGACCGGCGAGGGGCCGCGCGGCGCGGTTAACTTTTTGCGAAGTTTTGTTGGCGGAAACGTGGATTTGCCTTACAAACGCCCGTTCACATGGCACGAACCGTAGCCGGAACGCGAATTTGATATGAAAGAGTACACTTCGGCAGATATACGTAACTTCGCCATTGTCGGTCACGCCACCTGCGGCAAGACCATGCTCAGCGAGGCCATGCTGGCCTGCAGCGGCGCCATCGGGCGGCTGGGCAGCATCGCCAACGGCACCACGGTTTCCGACTATCACGAAGCCGAGCAGCGGAGAAAGACTTCCATCCACGCCTCCTTGTTGCACACCGAATGGCTCGGCAAAAAGTTCAACCTCATTGACACGCCCGGCTACCTCGACTTCATCAGCGAGGCGCTCGGCGCACTGCGGGTGTGCGATTTCGCGCTCGTGGTCGTGCATCCCGTGGACGGCGTCAGCCTCGGCACCAACCAGGTCTGGAAATACGCGACCGGCTTTGACCTGCCGAAGATGATTGTCGTGAACATGCTCGACAAGGAGCACGCCAATTTTGACACGGTGCTGGAGCAGCTCCGGGAGCGTTTCGGGCCGAAGGTGTTTCCGATCACCCTGCCGCTCAATCCGGGGCCGGGCTTCAACCGCGTGCTCGACGTCGTGCGCAGCGACGTGCTCACCTACCAGACCGACGGCAGCGGCAAATACGTTGAAGAACCGGTGACCGGCGAATGGGCGGAAAAGGTCAAGGCCCTGCACCAGGAGCTGGTGGAACACATCGCCGAGTCGGACGACGCGCTGCTGGAAAAATTCTTCGCGCAAGGCGGCCTGTCGGACGACGAATGGCGGGCCGGCGTTCACACCGCCGTGCAGAAACAGGAGATCATTCCGGTGTTCTGCACCGCGGCGGAAACCAACGTTGGCGTGGCGCGGCTGATGGACTTCATTGCCCGGCACGGCTCCTCGCCGGTGGACCGCGCCAAGGTGGGTGCGCTGGACGGCAACGGCAGTCCGGTGGACGTGCCGATGACCTCGCCGCACACCGTCCTGTATGTATTCAAGACGCTGAATGAGGAGCATCTGGGCGAGGTGTCGTTCTTTCGCGTCTATTCCGGCAGCGCGCGGGTCGGCAGCGAGTTGTTCAACTCCGACCGCAACATGTCCGAGCGCATCGGCCAGATTTTCACGCTCAACGGCAAGACGCGTCAGAATGTGAACTCGCTGATCGCCGGCGACCTCGGCGCGGTGGTCAAGCTCCGCGACACCCACACCGGCAACACGCTCTGCACCCCCGGTTTCAACGTGAAGCTGCCCAAGGTTCAATTCCCCAAGCCCAACATTCACGCCGCCCTCAAGCTCAAGGCCAAGGGCGAGGAAGACAAGGTGGCCCAAGGTCTGGCCGCGCTGCACGAGGAAGATCCGACCTTCGTTTATCAGGTGGATTCCGAACTGCACCAGACGGTCATGTCCGGCCAGGGCGAACTGCACCTGCAGGTCATTTCCGAGCGCCTGCGCAACCGCTACAAGGTGGATTTCGACTTGATCGCCCCGAAGATCCGCTTCCGCGAAACGATCAAGGCCAAGGCGGATTCCAAATATCGCCACAAAAAGCAGACCGGCGGTGCCGGCCAGTTTGCCGAAGTCTGGATGCGCATCGAACCCAAGTCGCGCGGCACCGGCGTCGATTTCACCCAAAGCCTCGTCGGTCAGAACGTGGACCGAGTCTTCGTGCCCTCCGTGGAGAAGGGCGTCAACTCCGCCTGCAATGAGGGCATCCTGGCGGGCTACCGGGTCGTGGACCTGAAGATTGATTTCTACGATGGCAAGATGCACCCGGTGGACTCGAAAGACATCGCCTTCCAGATCGCCGGCAAGGAGGCTTTTCGCGAGGCGTTCCTGAATGCGCGGCCGTGCCTGCTGGAGCCGATCCACCTGGTTGAAATCCGGGTGCCGGACGACGGCATGGGTGCGGTCATCGGCGATCTCTCCAGCCGCCGCGGCAAGATTTTGGGCATGGACACCAACGACGGCCTGCAGGTGATCAAGGCCCAAGTGCCCGCGGCGGAGCTTTACCAGTATTCCACGGTGTTGCGGTCGCTGACCGGCGGCCGCGCCGCGCACACCGAGGAATTCGATCACTACGAGGAAATGCCGAAGGAGCTTGAACAAAAGGTCATCGCCGAAAGCAAGAAGGCCAGGGAGGCCAAGGAAGCGGCCTGAGCTGCGAAAACGGCGGCGCGCGGCGCGCGAATCGCTGGAAATCACGAAAACGAAACGGGCCTTGGCCAGTCAGCCAAGGCCCGTTGTGTTAGATCGCTTCGCGGTGTCGGCGCCAATTACTGCTGAATGCGGAAGAAGCCGGACGCGCCACTCAGCGGAACGGTGGCTGTCTGGTTGGACGTGGTCGTCACCGTCTGCCAGGTCGAGTCGCCCAACGCGGTCTTCATCTGCACCGTGTAGGGTCCGCTGCCGCCGGTCCAGGTCAGGACGAGGTTGTTGCCGCTGACAGTCGGCAGCCCGAACTGGATGTTGCCGCCGCCCACCGGCGGCGTCGGATCATCCTGCGGATTCGGGTGCGAAAACACGGTGAGGAAGTTGATCTCGTGCGGCGAATCCGGTCCGGCGGAGGGATTATTCTCCAGGTTGATCTCGCCCTTGGCGGCCACCATCACCTGTTTCGTAGTCATCGCCACGGTCATGGCCACCGTGCGAATGTTGTTCGTGGCGAAGTTCACGAACGGGAAGAAACTCGGCGTGAGCGCCGAGATGGTTTTGGCGGCCGGATCGAAGGCCATCAACCGCGCCGCCACCTGTTGTTGGGTGTAGCCGGCCGGCTGCGAAACCCACGTGGCCGCAAACCGGTTCAGCGCGTCCACGGCGATGCTGGCCCGGTCGAATCCGCCGGTGAACGCGCCCTCGCTCACGTCGGCTTTGGCGACGAAGGTCTGGTTCCGGGAATCAAACACGGCCACCCGCACGACATTGTCGGTGGTGACCTTGCCGATCAGATACACGTAGGGACTGTTGATGTGCCCGCCAATGCGGGTGCCGTCGCCGCGGCCGGTGTCGTAACTTTCGCCGGAAGTGGCCTGATCCACGCTGCCTTTGAGAGTGCCGGCGTCGTCGTAGAAATAGAGCAGGTTGTGAACGCGGACGCAGAAGCCGCCTTGATACGCCGCCACGTTGTCCCAAATGTCATGCGGGTCCACGAGCCAGCGGTCTTTCACAATGGCTCCAGTCGGGCTGATGATGGACGCGGTCGTGACCTCACCGCCGGCGTTTTGGAAGCCGGTCTTGTCGTCGATGACCACCGCGAAGTTCCCGTTGTCGAGGCCGACGGCAGTCCCGCCGGTGCGGGAAACCTGGTTCCCGCCGCCAGGTGCGTTGGCTTGATCCGCCAAGTCACCATACACAGCGTCAAAGGCGCTGTGCAGCGGCGTGGCAACCAAGGTGGACGTGTTCAGCGAAAACGGTTGCACGGTCACGTAGCGGTTGTCTGCCTGGTAAATCAGATTGCTGCTCCAGCGGGTGTCATTGTTGAACAATTGGATCTGCCCGGCCGAGGTTTCGGCGGCCGTGAGATAATTGACGGCGCCGGGGCGCTGATCGCCAGCGACGCGCGGCGGATTCCCGTTCTGGCGCGAAAAATTGATGGGAGCGCCAAAGGCAGCGCCCGCGTCGGTGTAGAATTCCACCGTGGACTTGCCGGTGCCGCCGGTCGCCGGTTGAAGGTAGAGCAAATAGTTTTGGAACGGCGCGCTGGAGCTGAGGTAGCCCGCGGCGGTGGGGTTGGGCGGATTCTGATCAGGCGCGTAGCCGCCGCAACTGATGAGGAACGTGCTGTTCCCGACCACGCTGGCGTAAGGTTCCCAGTTGCCGAGCGAGTCCATCACGGGATTCGTGACCACCGTGTCCGGCACGATGCGCGTGAGGCCCACGGATTCCAGACTGCCGGGAACGAAGGTGACGGGTGCGGGGTCGGCGAACGGGCTGGTCATGACAATGGCCGCGTTGGTGTTCACGTAGTTTGCCGTCACGGTGATCAGGCCGCCCTTGGTGTCAATGCCGGTGAGGTCGAAGTCAAAGTGCCCCAGCCGGTTGTCGCGGTCCTTTGGTCCGTTGTCCACGAACGAGGCGGCGTATTTGGCGCCCTGCACGAAGCCGTAAGGCAGATCCGGAAACATCGCCGCCTGACCGTTGGTGATGCCGACGTTATCCGCGGCATAAAGGTCTATGATCGTGGTCGGCCAGTTGTTCGTGTCGGCCAACGGGACCGTCCCCACCAGGCGGGTGATCGTGGTGCTGTTCGTGTCCAGGACCGGTGTGACCCCTTGCGTCGAGTCCACAAGCACGCTCGCGTAAAAGTCCGTCAAAAAGTTGTCGGCTCCGTTTTGCTTGGCCGGACTGACCGGGTAGCAAAAGTTGTCAATCAGTTGGTTGCCCCGCAATGAAATGGTTCCGCCCACGCTGATCTCATCAAAGAAGTTGACGGCGGTTTCATCGGGGAACTGGTAGGAAGGGAAGACATCGGGCGGCCAGTTGTTGACAATGACGTTGCCCTCGACGTCGTCGCTGGTGCCATCTTCGTTGGAACCGATCTGATACTGCGAGGTGCCGCCGGAGGCGTTGATGGCCGGCACGCCATTGGTGAAATAGGTGCTGCCATTGACGCCCACACCGATGTAGTTGCCGGCGATGACGATGTTGGTGCCGGGGTTGTTCCCGTAGAACTCGATGGTGTGGTCGTAGCCGTTCATGGACGAGGGCATGGTGCCCACGATCACGTTCCGCTCATTGGCGTCGTTCACACCATCGCCATCGGTGCCGATGACGGTGTTGTTGCCGCCGCGGCCGATCTCAATGGCGCCTTCGTATTGGAAGTCGCCGGTCCACACGTAGTTTCCGCCACTGTCCTGTACCAAAGCCACGTTGTATTCCGTGACACCGTCCGGCATCACGCCGAGGAAGTTGCCAGCGATGCGCGTGTTGTTACCCTCGATGATAATCGGGATGGCGGTCTGGACGATCACGTTGAACTCAGCCGGCGCATTGGTGGAATTTTGGGCCACGCCGATGGTCAAATCATCCGTCAGGACGGGGTTGTTTCCGCTGGGGTCACGCCAGCGGAACCCGGTGATGGCGTAAGTAGTGCCCGAAAGCGTCTTGCCGTCTGGAGCGACGCCAATCCAGCAACCGCTCACGTGTCCGCCGGCGGGCGTGCCTTGGTCGTCGCAGCCGAACGCAATACCGTAGTCGTTGTTGCCAAAAGCGTTGTTATTGTCGAAGCTCGGTGGCACACCCAGCAGGCTCAGGCCCTGGATCGTGACGTTGGTGGCGCGCACGACGCCGAGGATCGCGTATTCACTGCTGCCGTAGCCGGCGTTGCCGTCGTCCGGCCACAGATTCATGGACGTGAAGTTGCTGTTCCGCGAATCGAGCACGATCATCAGTTTGGCGCTGTTCGCCGCCAGGATGTTGTTGGTGTTCGGTTGGGCACCGGGTTGAGAGTAGCCGTCTATCGTGACGTTGTTGTTCGTAATCACCGGGTATCCGTTCACCGGCGTCATGATGAAGAAGGGGCCGGTCCCAGGAATATTGAACTGGATTTGATCCCCGTCGTGCAGGCTCTGCAACGCCATCAACATGGAGGTTTTGCCCGCGCCAGGATTGACGTTGTCGGTGGTGTTGACGGTGATGACCGCGGCTTGCGTCGCGCCGGTGATCATTAAGAAACCCACTACATTTTTGATGTTTAGATATTTGCGCATAACATTGGAATGCTATTTGTTTTCGGGCTTACAGGCATTCAAATAAATTACCACCACCGGTTGCGAACGCAAATGGAACAGCGGTCTTTTACTAATCGAGGCCAGGCCAACTGCTGGGTTGTTCCAGCGCGGCCGGCGGTTGCCGAATCGCGTGGGATGCGAGCGAACGATCAACGCACAGGTGTGTGGTTTACTGCGGGATGCTTTGCTTCAGCCGGTAGAAGGTGCCGCCGGCGGGTGTGGACAAGGTCAATTCCAGACGCTGCGCGGAGGCATTGAGGGTCTGGACTTCGGCCCCGGTCCACCCAGTTGATTGAGGCCAGGCCGTGATTTGCTGGAGGAAGAGTTGCTGACCCAGACCGGCCGGGAAAGCGTCACCTGGCTGCCGGTGGCGGAAGGCGCGGCCTCAACCTGCGGGAATAAGGCAGGACGAAAGACTGTGCCGAAGCCGTAGGTGCCGCCGTTCACGGTCGTGTCATAGAAGCAGTCATCTGGGTCAAGGACAATCGATCATCCGGTTCCAGACGGCGGTGCGGTCCACGCCGGCCGGATGATCCCAGGCGCCGAAGACCCACGGCTGCACGACGGCCATGCGGCCAAGCATGATGCC
>JAJXZJ010000008.1 GCA_021780105.1 bacterium | reverse complement strand
TCCTTGCCCAAGCGGGGCAAGGCATCTTCGCCGCGCACCCGCTCCAGGCCCATCAGCGTGGCCACGGCCGGATCGTCCATCACCCAGCGCACATGGCAGAAGCGTTTGCCTTCCACCAGCGCCCCCAAACAGAAAACTGTGCCACACCTCGCGCACCGGCGCGGCGTTGGGACTGGTGCGCACGACCGGGCACTGGTCGGCCAGGCGTTCGATAATGCCCAAGTGTTTAAGAAAGCCGCTCCACGCGGCCAGTCCACCGTAAGGTGTCAGCGCTTCGTCCGTGCGCGTGATCGTAAATTTGCCCGGCAGCGTGTCCAGGCAAATCTCGTCCTTCCCTTCACCCGCCAGGTGAACCGAAACCAGCGATGCCAATGTGCTCATGACCCTTGATTCGATTGACTTATATCACGTTTGACCACGGCTCCAATGGCGGAGATTAGGGTGAAGGCCCAAGCAAATGACGAAGATGCGGGTTTCCGCCCTGTGCTTTGAGGTGTTCTTCCTCAACGGACTGCAGGCGTATGTGATCTTCTTCCGATAGGGTGGACAGGGGCGGAAGCGGTATATGCGACTCACGTCAATTCGTGTGTTGGCCCGGCTTTCGCTGCTGGATCCACGTTTGACTTCTTTGCGAGTCGAGTGTTCAGCTTGCCAGAATGATTCTGGCCTTCGTCACTCCCAAAGGGCGTGGAGTGGCGACCCGGCATCCTCCCTCCGGTCCCCTTCCCGCTTCGGTGTCATTTGTTTTGCGTCAATTCGAGCCTTCGCGAAATGCCTTGACGCACCACGGCGGGGCCGTAGCGTCGCGCGTGTGAACACGTTGCCGGCACGGACGATCGCCACCCCGACAGGGGCAGAAGGCGCTCCCTCGAGGAGCAGCAACGCCAAAAGGAGAGAAACGCTGTATGAAGACACAACGCACGCTACAATGGGCCTTCCTGGCCATCGGTTTGACAGTTCTGGCCGGCTACGGCCGGACTCAGGAGCCGTTCATGGGCGAGTATGAGGGCACTTACCGTGCCGACGAATCGCAGACCACAAAGGCCACCGCCAGGGTGATCGCGGAGGGTCCGGGCTACTACCGTGTGGTGGTGCAGGCCCAGCCGCTCAAGGCCGGCGAACCGACCGCGCAGTTCGAGATTTACGGCGTCCGGCAGGGGACGAGGGTGAACCTGTTCGGCCGGGCCAACGCCCAAATGTGGCATGGCACAATCGCCGGCGACCGCCTGGTGGCCGACCCTGGTTACTACGGCATGGGGCTGGAGTTGAACAAAACAACGCGCAAGTCGCCGACCGAAGGCGCGCCGCCGCCGGCCGGAGCCGTGGTGCTGCTGCCGTTCACCCCGGGCCAGGCGCCGGACACCTCGGCGTGGAATGGCGGCCCGTGGAAGCCGCTGGAGGATGGCAGCCTGCAATGCAATCCCAGCAAGGGCTCGATCACGACGAAGCAGAGTTTTGGCGACATGAAACTGCACGTGGAATTCTGGCTGCCGCTGATGGAGGACCGTTTCGGTCAGGAACGGTCCAACAGCGGGGTGTTTCTCAACAACCTCTATGAAGTCCAGGTGCTCGATTCCTTCGGCCTGGTGCCGTCCATGGGCGATTGCGGGGCCATCTACAGCCAGGCGCGGCCGATCGTGAATGCCAACCTGCCGCCCGAACACTGGCAGACCTACGACATCACCTTCCGCGCCCCGCAGATGAATCCCGACGGCACGGTGAAGGAAAAGGCCCGCGTCACGGTGGAACTCAATGGCATCAAGGTGCAGGACAACACCGCGATCAACGGGGGAACCGCTGGCCACGAACCCGGCAAGCCGCCGCCGAACGCCGCCACCGGGCCGCTGCAGCTTCAGGATCACGGCAACCGGGTCCGCTACCGCAATGTCTGGCTGGTGGAGGTGAAGGACAGCCAGTAGTGGCGCCGGCGCGCGATGCCGGCGGCCGCTCACGCGATTGGCGCGGACGAGGCACGCAGCGTTGTTCTCCCAACGGCGAGAATCCGTGCAGGACGGGGTCGAGGTTGGCAATGACGCAACCCTGTTTGGAAACGAGCGTGGTGACGCGGAAACACATTGTCCGAGTCGCCCGCGGTGCGTTGCTGTTCGTCGCGGTGTGGGCTGCGCTCGCCGGGCCGACGCGGGCGGTCACATTCGTGGTTGACCCGGCGGCACCGGGCGCGGCCGACACGAATCCTGGAACTGAAGAGAGGCCCTTCAAGACCGTGCAGCGCGCTGCCGATGTGGCCGGAGCGGGAGACACTGTTTTCGTCATGGCGGGCAGGTATGACGAAAGGGTGAGCGTGAGAAGCAGCGGCACGGCGGGCAAACCAGTTGTCTTCGCCGCGCGGCCGCGCCGCTCGGCGACCGTGAGCGGCTTCGATCTCGACGGAAGTTACATCCGCGTGGAAGGATTTGAGATTACCGCGGACAAGCCAGCCACCGCCGTTCAACTGCACGCCAGCCATTGCGAAATCCTGGACAACTACATCCAGGACATGATGGTGGCGGTCAACGGGACGGTCGGCCAACCGAGCGCCGACGGCAATACCCGCGACTACTCGGCGGTGGCGCACAACCGCATCGCCTATAACAAAGTCTATCATGGCGAATTTGGTTTCATCCTGGGCGGAAACGACTGGCTCGTGGACGACAACGAAGTCAACCGCCTGTTCATGTATGGGCCGGGCAACCGGTTTGACGATTGCGATTACTCGCGTTTTTTCGGCCAGGGTTGCGTGGAGCGCCGCAACTATTTTCACGGCAGCACCCGGTCCGAGATCAAGACAGCGCACATGGACTGCTTGCAGACGTTCACGAACAACGGCGAGATCGCCAAGAACCTCCTCTTCGAGGACAATGGCCTTGCCTCGATTTGGTGGACAGTGTTGGGGTGACACATGAGGCATGGGTTTAGTTTTAGTTCAGATGGGTTTCAAAGTCCACAGGAGATTGGTAGCCGAGGGCGCTGTGGAACCGCACCCGGT
>JAJXZJ010000005.1 GCA_021780105.1 bacterium | reverse complement strand
GGCATTGACGGCATAAAACTTTTCGCTATCTAGGTCGCCCCAATGCCATGAACAGACAAGTATCACTATCAAGTAGGGCACCTTTAGCCCCAGCATGTTAGCTAGATGCTTCTGACGCACCAACCAAACCACGCGGTCTCTGATACGGTTAAAAACAGACATTGCCGCAAAAACGCCGAGCGCGGCACCATGAAATGCGATCACTGCTGTTTGCACCCGGACAGCAGTGCCGCGCCATATTCTGAATTGAAATAGCGCCTCACGCACCCAACGTAACAGTAAGACTGACTGCTTCAGTCGCGCAGTACAATCACTGCGCTTTGCCTTCTGGGACCACGATTCCGTTGACGGCGTTTGCCAAAGTACTAGCAATCACAGTTCACTGCCGTCTTTGGCTCATCCGGCTGATTGTCCTTACTGTAGCAATAACATTGCGCCCCATAAGGGTGTCCCAGTTTGCAGTATCCGAGTGTTTGTGCTCGTTGAGACGTGTATGGATTTGATGAGCAGTTAAAACCTGCCTTTTGCTGGCAACTCCGGCATAACGGAGTATACGTGTAAGTATAACATCCAATACTGTGGTCACAAGCTGCCGAGCCACTGCATGTCGCGTCTTCAGCAGGAGCGTCTTTGCATAAATAACCTACCTTTGTAGCGGGATGTACAAGCAAAAGGCAGGTTGCCGCCGCCAGTGTCATTACGTACCTAATTATTTTATTTGAACTATTCATAATACATTATTCCGACTCGATTGTTGTTGTTTTTGTGTGCGTAACCGCTTAGTCATCCTGTAGCCCACGTATGGGATGACACAACTTAGGGCCATACAAAGCCATATTATGTATTGTCTTGCGTGGCGCCTTCGTATCTTGTTCTTAGCGACATCGATCCTTATGTCTAAGAGCGCAAGTAGTTGAGGATCAATGTTCGTCTTCCACTTTCCATCAGTACATGCGTACTGAACATAATCAATGTTAAGCTTCCGATTAAACAGGCGATAGTCTCCGACCGAAAGAATACCAGGAACCGAAAGCGGCTGCACAGTTGTGTTCGTAAAGAAGATTTGTGTTGTGCTGCCTTCAAATAGCAAAGAGCGGTACATTGTTTCCGTTGGAGCATATGATATATTCACAATATTGTTGCTGAGCTGAGTTGATGCTACATTCTCATAGGGCGCATACGCAGTGAGCATAAAATGTAAGGGAATCGTGATACCCCGCGCCTTAGTCCAATCGGTTACTCGGTACTCCCCAATTACAATGCCATCGCGATATATTGTTGAATAATCGATTAGTCGAGCAATGCGGTCTCTTTGAGGCAGGCCTTCGTGCTTTAATGTTTCCTGATTGCTACACGATCGCAGCTTTTTACTATTTATAATCCAGCTTATCGCTTCGGGGAAGGCGAGCGAACCTGCGGCAAGAGTAATCTTGGAATCTGCGATACTGGCTACAGGATCCGTGAAATCGTCCTTCCATGGTAATGGAATATTTAATCCTGCGTGTCGTCCAGAGCAATATGTGAGCCAAGGTATAGTGATGCGAAACGTTTCTTTTGAGGGATAATATCCGCGTGTGATGAACCCTGGAAGTGGCGTTTGGGGTGGCACTGAAGGGTCATAAAGGACATCATAAACATTGGATCCATAGCCGAACACATCTGATCGCCAATCACCGCGTGACCAATTTGTTCCGTAGAGAGCTGTGATTTTCCATGCAGGTGTATCGAGGGACAACAAAACAATATAATGGGAACTATGCCGAAGGCGATTCGTAACGGTGTGACCTTTTTCATCGTATTGTGTGTACTCTATCTGGCCAGTTATTTGAATCGTATTCTCAGACGCCATGACAGAATGTGGCAGGACCACTATGGTGAATAAGATTGCCGTGAGAAGACACTTAGGTCTCGTTAGGGATTTATAAATAACTATGACAATTCCTACAATCCAATATGCTAAGATAATGTCTGCCGCGCGGTTTCGCGTTATAGGATCTGCAATTTGCCAACGGGCAGGAGCTCCCAAACAGTTGCATGGACTTGTACTGCCTAGTAAGAGAAGCCCGGCTCGGTAGAATATAAAGCAAAGGACAAGAGTAGACAAAACGACGATGGAGATGGGATTCCGTCGAAAATGCCAAATTATGACTGCAAGTATGATTTCGATTGATCCAGCTAGTATAAGTACATATTTTACCCGCAATGGATCAAAAACGGGATCAGATAGTTCAAGAAGTACGCTGTGCGAAGTGAACGACAATAGCTTTAATAATCCCGTAACTACGAGAATAGCCGTGGTGGTTAGTATGAAGATGTGTCTAGTCATATTTAGATTCATCGACCTGGTTTTGATCCTTTTGCGGCAGGTTGGACGATGGCTTATGGCAGTTTCGCGATTGGCTTTTAACTATTGCTTATCAATTGTTGGCCATTAGCCATCAACCAGCTTCCACCTCCGTTCATCCCGTGGTTTGGGCTTTGGTGGTCTTATGCCCCGGCCGGTCGGTGGCTGTCACTTCGATCGTCACCTGCTGGCCGTCCGCGGCCGTAATGCCCACCGCCACCCCGGCCACCTCAAAATCATCGTTGGCCGTGATCCGGATCGTTTCCCCCGCCTTGCCCGTGTAGCCGGAGAGGTCAATCGCCTCCATTTCCTCCACCGCCGGCGCGTGCAGGAAATCTGCAATGCTGAGGGCAAACACCGGGATGCCCCCGGCCTTGGCCCTGGCCTCGTAGAGGGCCTTCTTTTCCGGATCGGCCAGCACCGCCTTGCCGTAGAGGGCGGCCAGCTTGAAGCGCTGCCGCTGCGCGGCCTGGCCCGGCGTCGGCGTGTGGCCGGAAAAGTCGGGCCGCGGGGACATGACCACTTCATCATGATAGCGGCGGAAGACCACGTTGCCCATCTTGCCGCTCGCCTTGGTAAGCGCGGAACTGAGTTTGACTTTCGCCATGACGATTTGTTTCCCTTTGGTTTGAGTTGGATTTGACCGAAAGGATTTCACGCCAGGTACGCAGGGTGGGAATCGCCACAATCGGTCGCGCGAAGGAGGCAAGGACGCAGCAAAGAAGACGGAAGATCGAGGATGGAAGATGGCCGCCCAGGTTTCGCGGTCGCCGCACGAAACCCCTTTACCTGCCGGGCTTTGGGGGAATGCTGGGGCGCGCGAAGGGAACGAAGAATGCAAAAAAGACTTGGACATGGCGGAGGTTCGCCGCCGTCGCGCGAACCACCGGTTTTGTGCTTGTGGTGCCTCTTGGTGGCGGCTGATCGCCGCTTGGGCGGCCGATGGAAAGCCGGTTCGGCACGTGGGGACATCGGAGCCGGCAATGGCAGGCACTGGTTTCGGACATCCTTCGGGGATCGTTCGAGGATCCTTCGGGAACCGGTCGCGCGAGATTGCAGGTCATCGGCTGGGCCGGGAGCCGGTCCGGTCTTGATCCCCGCCGCCGTTGATTGGGTCTTTTCTCTGTCCACAAACATTCCTTGCTTCTGCGGACTGATCCATCTTTGAGCTGACGTCAACCGGATTACCCCCCCCACGAAACCTGTCAATGATTTTTTTAAATAAATTTCGCCGACCCCAAAATCGTTATGATTGATGCGCAACCTGACACGGCGCATTTCGAGCGGGTCGGACTGAAAGCAGATCACGTTGTAAAAGAAATTCTCCTAAAGAACATCGTTTTAAATGGGATCATAATGTTTTGGTATAAACATGTTCACGCAATCACGGTTCAAAACAACTCCGCCAGATTCGCCCGCAGCCACTCGCCCAGCCCGGCCAGCTTGAAGGAAAGCCGGGCCTGGGCCTGGGCACAGTTCAACGACGTGTCCGGCGGCCGCGGCGGGCCGGCATACTCGCGCAACGAGCCGGCCCGAAGCTGCGGCTGGAGATGCGGCCAGCGCGCCGCGACGAGCTGGCCGATGGCGAACCGCGACAACCGCTCCGCGCCGGCCACATGCCAGATGCCGGTCGCGCCCTGCCGCACCAGCTCCCAAACCGCCCGCGCCGTCAGCGCGGCGTGGATCGGCGAGCGGAATTCGTCGGCGAACAACGTGACCGGCCGGCCCGCCTGCCAGGCGAGGCGCAATTGTTCGTTGAAACCGCGGTCGCCGCTCGGTGAGATGCCGCCATTCAACGACGTGCGCAACACCCAGTGCCGCGGATTGCCAAGGACAACTCGCTCGGCTTCGGCTTTTGTCTCGGCGTAAACGCTGAGCGGGTTCGGCGCCGCCGACTCGTCGTAGTTCCCCTGCCGGCCGTCGAACACCAAATCCGTCGAAAAGAAAACCAGCGGCACGGCGGCGCAAAGTTCGGCCAGCCGCCGGGTGACTTCGACGTTCAGCCGCCGGGCCAGCGCCGGATCGGCATCGCACGCCGGACTGCGCGACAGCGCGGCGCAATGGATGACCAAGCGCGGGCGGTGCCGGAGGAAGGCGGTCCGCACGGCGGGAAAATCGGTCAGGTCAAGCTGCTCGCGCGTGAGACCGCGGACCCGCCATTCCGGAGCGCACTGCGGTGCGAGTTGCACCAGGTGATTCCCGATCAAGCCGCCGGCGCCGGTGACCCAGGCGAGTGGCGCCTCCTCAGGCATCGGCGTTGGCAAGGATTTGCTCACGGCAACAGCGTTCGATTGCGGTAATGAAGAATCTTGAATTCCGGCGTGTCGCGGATTTCCTCCACCAGCCCGAACTGGGCCTCGAAGGGCGGGAAGAACGCGTCGCCGTCCGGGATTTCGCGCTTCACGAGCGTCAGATACAGGTCGGAGCAACGCGGGAGCGCCTGCCGGTAAATCTCCGCGCCGCCGCAAATGAACATCGTCCGCGAATCCGCGGCCGCCGACGGCAGGGCTTCCAGACTGGCCGCCGTGCGCAGGCCTGGACGGACAAAGCCGGCCCGGCTCAAGACGATGGTTTCGCGGCCCGGCAGCGGCCGGCCGATGGACTCAAACGTTTTCCGGCCCATCACCAGCACATGCCCCAGCGTCACCTGCTTGAACCACTTGAAATCCTCCGGCAGGTGCCATGGAATCTGGCCACCGCGGCCGATCACGCGGTTCAGCGACATCGCCGCGATGGCTTGAAAGGAATGCGGTGGCGCGCTCACTTCGTGTAAACAAAGGAATGTCCCCAGGCGACGATTGGCTTCTCCCAACGGCGCCAGGAGATGCTGGCGACCACGAAGGTGAGCGCGATGGCACCCAAGGTGACGAGCGCCTCCACCGGTCGCCGGATCAACGGCTGCCGGCTGCCACAAAGCAAGCCATGCGCCAGGCCGTTGATCGCCATGTGCATCAGGAAAACCCCGTAGGCAACGGTGCCGCAGAAACGAAGCCAGGACCACCGCATCACGCGCGCCAGGAAGCCCGCCGGCCGGGTCACCACGACCAGCAGGAGAAACAGGTAGAAAACCGCCAGCACCGTATAACCGTAGGAGACCATCTCGAATGAGGTCACCAGCGCGTAGTCGTCCTGCCCGCTCGCGAAGTACGCGAGGTAGCCAACACCGGCCAACAGGAGGATCAACCCCAGTCCCCGCCAGTCAGCATGCTCCTCCCAACATCGCCGCCAACGTTCCTGCCTGACCAGATAGGCGCCCAGGACGCCCAGCAACAACGCATCGGCGCGGCACGGCAGCAACACGTAGGCGAACACGGACGGATGCTGGAGGTAAAGGTAGAGGCGGAACACGGGCGCAAACGCAACCAGCAACAGGAGGACGCCGGGCAGCTTGCGCGGAGGCACCAGCCAGATCAGCAACGGCAGCACCAGATAGAACTGCTCCTCCACCGCCAGGGACCAGGTGGCGGCGAACCAGGCCGAGCCAAAGGCGCTTCGCTGGGCCATCCAAACGTTTTGCAGGAAGACGAAATAGCTTCCGTAGTGCAGCGCGGACAGGTCCTGGCCGAAGACCGTGTTGAACCAACCCGCACGCGCGTCCGCCGACAGCGACCACCACACGACCACGAACAAACCCAGCCACAGGAAATACAGCGGAAAGATGCGGCAGATGCGGCGGACATAGAAAACCCGGAAGTAGTTTGCCGAGCCACGCTGGTCCAGCAAAATTCCCCCGAGCAGATAGCCTGACAGCACGAAGAAGAGGTCCACCCCCGACCAGGACAACGGGCCGGCCGCCAGCATGATCTTTCCCGCGCGTCCCCATGCCGGAGTCACCGCTCCGAACACGCAATGGTAGAAAACGACCAGCAAAATCGCCACCCCCCGAAGCCCATCGAGTTCCGGAACACGCCGCGCGGCGGAGGTGTCGGCCGGCGGATTCACACGGCAATCGGCGCCTTGATCGCCGGCCAGGGATCGTAGTTCTCCAGCGTGAAGTCCTCGAAACGAAAGGTGTGGATGTCCCTCACCGCCGGGTTGACTTTCATGGTCGGCAGCGGACGCGGTTCGCGCGCGAGCTGGAGCTTCGCCTGTTCCAGGTGGTTGGAGTAGAGGTGCAGGTCGCCGAAGGTGTGAACGAACGCGCCAGGTTTCAGGCCGGTGACTTGCGCAACCATCAACGTCAACAGGGCGTAACTGGCGATGTTGAACGGCACGCCGAGGAACAGGTCCGCGCTGCGCTGGTAAAGCTGGCAGGACAACTCGCCGTCGAGCACGAAGAACTGGAACAGCACATGGCACGGCGGCAGCGCCATGCGCTCGACTTCGCCCGGATTCCACGCCGTGACGATGTGCCGGCGGCTGTCGGGCTGGCGCCGGATTTGCGCGATCACCTGGTCAATCTGATGGATCGAGCGGCCGTCGGCCGTGAGCCAGTCGCACCATTGCGCGCCATAAACACGGCCGAGATTGCCGTCCGCGTCCGCCCACTCGTCCCAGATCGTCACGCCATGTTCCTGAAGCCAGCGGACATTCGTGTCGCCACGCAGGAACCAGAGTAATTCGTGGATGATGGATTTGAGGTGAACTTTCTTGGTGGTGACGAGCGGAAAACCCTGCCGCAAATCAAAACGGGCCTGTGCGCCGAACACCGCCAAGGTGCCGGTGCCGGTGCGGTCAGATTTGAATTTGCCTTGCTCCAGCACGAGGCGGAGGAGTTCGTGATATTCGACCATAGCAACGCGCTTGGTTTAATCGCCGCCGGCACCGATGCAAGCGCTAAACGGAAATGCCCGCGGCAAATCCGTCACCCCCTGTCGTGACCCGATCACGGCGCAGTGGCGCCCGGCTTCAGCGCAAGCAATTGACGCGCCTGCGCATCGAGGGCCGACCCGCTCTTGCCGCCGGTTGCCGCCAGGTAGGCGGTCAACGCGGATCCGTTGGCGGTGGACACCGAGGTGCCGACGACCAGATACGCCTGTCCGTTGAACGGCACAATGCTCGTGCCCGGCGCGCCGTCGGTGACGAACGACCCGCGGTTGGCGTAGGACGCGATGCTGCCGTCGGGCAGCGTGGCCGTGACCGGAATCACCTCCGGATAGGCGGCGGGATAGGTTGGCGTGGTCACCGGCTGGTTGCCCGCCGCCGCCAGGAACACGATGCCCTGATTGGACGCGGTGGTGATGAGATCGTGCAACAGCGGGCTGTCCCCGCTGCCGCCGAGGCTCAGGTTGACGATGGTGGCGCCGCCGTTGACCGCGGCCTGGATGCCCTGCGCAATCTGGAAGGTCGTGGTGGTGTCCGCGCCGCCATAGACATCCACCGGCAAAATGCGCACCGGCGTGCTGCCGGCAGTGGTGGAGGCTTGCGACAACGCGTTGAGCATCGTCTCCGCCATGCTGGTACCGTGGGTCAACTGGTCCGCCGGCGGCGCCGCGGCGTCGCTGACCACGGATAGCGACGGCAGCAGGAAATCCTTGAGCGGCGTGCCCTGGGTTTGCACCGCCGTGTCCACGAGACCAACCACGATCTGGCTCCCGTCCGTGCTTGGTTTCAGGTTGAACGCGGGCATGCCGGCGCCGGACAATTGCTCCGGCTGCACCGGCGGGCTGACGCTGTAATTCGGCTCCACGCTGCCCACGCCGGCATCACCCGCCAGCGCATTCTGCGCCGCCTGGGCCGCGGCGGCGTCATCGAACTGGAGGCGATACGCGTGCAGGCCGTCCAGGCGGCCGGTAATTTTCGCCCCCAGGCGCTTGGCGAGTTCGTCGGCCGACTCCTTCGCGCCCGGCTTGAGTTTGACAATCAACTCGTTCGGAATGGCCTTGCCGCGGCTGGCGGTTTCGGGCGGTGCGGCGATCAAATCCGTCGCCGTCTGTCTCGTGGTTTGAAAGATGTAGAGCCGCGCCGTCTGGCCCTTGTCCGACACGAGCGCGAAGTTCAGGCTGCCCAGCAGGCGGGTGAGCGCCTCGTTGGTTGTCAGCCCGTGGAACCGCGCCGAGATGGTGCGGTCCACGCCGGGTTCGACATAGACCTGCCAGCGCGTCCTGGCAGAAATGATTTCCAGCAGCCGGCGCAACCGCCAGTTCTCGAAATCGGCGTTGACCGTGTTCTCCTTGGAACGCCACTCCAACGTGCCCGCTCCGGCTGCCGGCGCGGTGCCGGCCAGCGCACTCCCCACCGCGACCATCAGCGCCAGGCCCAGTCCCCCGATCAACCCCTTCAGCGATTGCATGGCGCCAAGCTAGCCGATCCGGCCCAAAAGGCAATGCCGCCGGTCACACCTTGGCCGGCACTACAAACGGCGCGCGGTAGTTGCGGGTGAGCATCTGGTTCGCCTGCGGGTTGCCCAGAAACACCTCGCGCCGGGACTCCATTTTCAACGGCACACCGAGCGTCAGCGGCGTGGTGTTCACGTCCACGTCGTTGGCCTGAAGATGGTCGAGCATCCGCTGAAATGAGTTCTCGGCATCCGGCTCGCCGCGGATGGCCTCGCGGATTTCGCCGGGCGACTTCATGGCGCCAAGCCGGTGCGAGATGTTGCCCGTGTGGCACAGCGCGCTGGAGATGTGGCCCTGGAGGATGTCCGCGTTCAGGTCGCTGACCTTCCGGCTGCGGACCGCCTTCAGGAAGTTGGCGTGGTGGTCGTCTGCGCCCTGGAACCGGCGGATTTCCTTGCCCTCGCGGTCGAACACGATGGCACTGTGGTAATCCGGCACCAGCACGTGGCCGCCTTCGCAATGGACGATGGCGCAGATGCTGCCGCCCATGAACTTGTCCATCTTGTTGGAACCCGTCCGCTCCGGCAGGCCGCGGACTTCGAAGAGCAGCGGCGCCTTCGGGTAGTCGTGGAAAATAACCTGCGTGTTCGGCGTCTCGCCATCGTCCACGTAGCCGAGCCGGCCGCCGACGCTCATGATGCGCGGGGAAAGCTCCTGCTCGCCCAGGAACCAGCGGGCGATGTCCATCTGATGAATACCCTGGTTGCCCACGTCGCCGCAACCCGTCGGCCAGACCCAATGCCAGTCGTAATGGAGATTCTTCCGCATGAGCGGCCCCTTCGGCGCCGGCCCGCACCACAGATCGTAGTCAATTCCCGGCGGAATCGGCTGCGGGCCGTCCACCTTGCCGATGCTCGGCCGGCGCTTATAGCACAGGCCGCGGGCGAGGACGATCTTGCCGAGGTTGCCGGCCTGAATCCACGCCACGGCTTCGCGAATGCCGTAGCTGGAGCGGCTCTGGGTGCCCGCCTGCACAATGCGACGGTATTTGCGCGCGGCCTCGACCGACCGCCGGCCTTCGGAAACGTTGTGGGAAACCGGCTTCTCGACGTAAACATCGCGCCCGGACTGGACCGCCCAGATGGTGCCCAGCGCGTGCCAGTGATTCGGCGTGGCGATGGACAACGCGTCCACCTCGGAATTCTCCAGCAACCGGCGGATGTCGGTGTAACCCTTCACGGTCACGCCCTTGCCGGCGAGCATCTTGGTCGCGCTATCCATGACCTTGGAGTCCACCTCGCACAGGGCCACGAGGCGAACCTTCTCGCCTTTTGCGCGCAGATCGAGCAGCGATTTGATGTGGTCCATGCCACGGCCGTGGAAACCGACGACGGCAACCCCGATCTCCTCGTTCGCGCGCACCGTCCGGCCGGCGGCGCGGGTGGCACAACTCGTGAACACCGGCGCCAGGCTGGCCGACGCGACGGTGAGGAGGGAACGGGTCAGGAATGTTCGACGTGTGAATGCGTTCATGTTCTTGAGAGCATTGGACTTTTTCCGCGCTGGCAAATTCATCACGCCTTGGTTCCACCGGCGTATTCCCGGTAATGCTCCGCAACCTGCCCGGCGCGCTCGTCGCCGCGGTGGAAGAAAAAGCGGTAGCGGAAGGTGATGCTTTCGCCGGCCGGCACCGTGAGCTTGCCGGCGCCCGGAGGCTTTTTCTCGAACTCGTGCAGGCCGAAGGGATTGGCCGCGAACAGGCCGTAGTCGCGCACGTGCCACCACGTCGGATGCCGCGGGTTCAGCGGATGGTCAAAGATCGCAATGCCGACGACCTGCCCGTTCAGCGGCGCGTAATAGTCCACCCATTCGGCGCGCTTGCCCCACGTCTCGCCATCGCGCACGCCTTCGCTGTTGACGATGTGGCCGACGCCGGGCTGGTTGTTGGGCCTGGTGAGGCGCATCGCCTCGTTGATCCGCATGCCCATCGTGCCTTCCTTGGAATCGCCGAACACCAGCGGCCCCCCGGCGCCACGGATGGTGATTTCAAAATCAAGCATCCGACCGTCGGTGCGGCGGTAAAAATGCAGCGTCCGCTCGTCGCGCGCCACCAGGGAACCATCGCTGGCGACGTATTGGTTCGTCGCGCGGATCACGCCCGCATCGGCGCCGGACTTCACCTCGATGAACTTCTCGTGCAGCGTCTTGCCGGCGCGGGGTTCCTCGCTCCAAAAATCGTGGCCGTTGATGTCGCCGTGCTCCCACCAAAGCGACTTCTGGTGCGGGTGGTCGTGCTGTTCGCCAGGCGTCGTCTGCATCGGCCAGTTGCGCGTCAGCGGCACGCCGCCGGGGCCGAGGACGGGATACAAAAACGGCCGCGACGCACCTTGATAATGGTATTCGGTGAACAGCTCGCCGCCGACGTCAACGCGCAGCTTGCCGTCTTGGTCCACGATCTTGACACCGTCGTCCGCCGCGGCTGAAACGCCGCGCGCTCCCGACCAGCAAAACAGACCAACCATACCCGTTGCGGAAAGAAACCGCCTGCGACGCCATGCGAGGTTCATGGCCGAAAGTTAAAAGCCGCATTAGCAGCCGGTCAACTGCAAATCCGGCATGACGGCGTTGGGCGCCGAAGAATGGCCGGGCAGAAAAGCGGGGGGAAGTCATCGCCGCGATGAACTCTCCGCTGTCGCGGTCGTGCGTTTACAGACTTAACGCCAATGCTTCTTCGCCCGCGCCAACGGTCAGGCCGCGGTTGGGCCGCCCGCGTCACTCGATTCGGGGCGCACGCACCATCCTGGCGCAACGCGCGAGTCGCGGCGGCGATAGATCGTGATTCCGGTTTCCAGCACCGAACGGAGGAACGGAGACTTGGCCGTGGCCGCGTCGGCCATATCCTGCGGCGTGCATAACACCGTATCCACCGGCGGGAAACAGTCGGCGGCAAGCTGGCGGGCGCGACGCCGGTGAAGCGCCTCCCCGCCCTCCACGTTGGCAACCACAAGCAGGTCAATGTCGCTTCCCGGGTGGTGGGTTCCCTTGGCGTAGGAACCGAAGAGTACGATGTATTCGGGCGCGAAAGCGCGGACGTAGCGTTCCACCACGCGCCGCAAGAACGGGGTTGGCGCAGGCCTGACTTCCGGCCCGGCGATCGAATCCGGTTCAGCCATTGTTCGCCGCCTGTTGCTTGAGCGTGTCGCCGCCATCCAAGGCCGTGTAGTAGAGGTGGAAGATCACGTCGGTGACCTGGTTGAGGGCGATCTCGTTGTTCGCGGCGGGCATTTCAAAGTGCCAGGAACTGATGGCGCCAGCCCCCTCGAACGGGAGGTAGCGCTGATCGCTCAGGTTGTTGCTGATGGCCGTGAGAAAAAGGCCGGGATCGTCCTGGCCGTTGCCCAGCACGATTTGCTGCGGCACAAGCGCATAGTTGTAAATGAAGCGACTGTCGCCGCCCGGCGGATTCTCCGCGTAGCCGCCGGTCAGGTCGGTGGAGGTCCGCACCTGGTTCTTGGCCAGCTTGAGGGTGGCCTTCACGTTGTCGAACTTGCCGGGGCTGGGATAGGCGACCGTGATGCTCATCCGCACCAAATGCCGGTTATAATGGCCGGGATAATCGTGGTCGAACAGAGATTCGGGGAGGTCAAAGTCGCACGCCCCGGTCTGCAGGAGTTGCTGGAGCGCGCCGGCATCCAGCGCGGCCAGCGAGACGTAGCGGGAAATCTCGAACCGCCGCACGTTGTTTTCGAGATAGGCGGCCTGCATCCGGCGCAGATCGTGGTTCAACGATTCGCCGGCCAGCAACCCCTTGTGCAGGCTGTCCCAATAGCCGAACTGGATGAAGTCGCTGTCCGGAACGCCCAGCTCGAACCGGTAGCACGCCTCCACCTGCTTGCACAGGCGGTAGGCCAGCTTGTAGCTCTGGAAGTAGGTGTCCGAAAGCTGGCCGACCATCCAGTCATAAAGCTCCTCGTTGGTGAATTTGTCCGTCAGAAAATCAATCTGCTGTTGGAGTTGATCCTCCTGCGTCTGGTGGTTCGTCTGGTTTTGCTGCGCAACCCACAAGGCGAGCTGCGCGCCGGCGATCTGAATGTCCGTGTGGTCACGATCGAGCTGGGCCTCGGTCGCCTTTTCCTGGTTGTCCTGGAGACGGTGTATCCAATCGCCGATCGTTTTCGCGATCTGTCCGCCCTTGTCCGCAATGCCCGCCAGCGTGGCGAGCGCGTTGCCGCCGGAGTGGGCGGCGTTGCCGGCGTTGCTCCCGCCTTCCTTGACGATCGCGACGGCGGTCCCGCCAAACCCTTGCACGCCCACGGTGACGTCCGGAAACGCGTGCGCCACGGCGGCGGCGCTGTGGGTGGCGGTCACGATCGCGTTGAGCACCGCGCCCGTGGTTTGCAGGGTAACGCTGGTCCACTCGGCCGGGTTCGCGAAATTCTCCGGCTTGGTCAGGCCGTTGTAGTAATTGTATTTCGCATCAGCGAGATCCCGGCTCTTCTGCAGGGCCGTGATCACGTTCTCCGCCTGCTCGACCTGCCATTCGAAGATTTGGTCGGCGTCGCTCAGCAGTTGTTGCTGGTTGGTGGCGAGCATAACGGCCAGATGATCCGCGTCACGCTTTTCGAGGGCGGCCAGCAGGAGCGCGCCATAGGCCCGGACCGCGTTGACGAAATCCAGCGCCTGCGGGTACAAGGCGGTGAAACGATAGTTCGGCAGCGAAACCGTCAAGTCCGTGAGCACCGAGCCAAGGTCCACGCCGGCCGCCCGCGCCTTGATGAGCAGGCCCGGGTCAATGGGGGCGTCGAACAGCGCGAGCTGGCGCTCCACGCCCTGGATGTTCTGGCAATGGCGCAGCTTGAACAGCCGGTCGGCCACGGTCTTCCAGTATCCCAGCAGCTTGTCGTTCGGCGGGATTTTGAAATAGAACGTCTGCGCCGCCGGGATGGCGCCGCCGTTGCCGACCGGCCCGCCGCCGCCGCCCGGCCCCATGACGTTCTCGATGTCCACCAGCGCGTTGGAAAACGCGTCGAGCTTGGGCGCCAGTTCGTTGTAGGAATCGTCGGTGTGTTCCGGCGGCGTGATCGCCACCGGCTGCGGACCGAGGATTTCGGCGGCGATGACGTAGAGCAACGTGGCCTCGCTCAACGCCTCGCGCGAGTCGGTGGCAAACAGGTTGTCGGCCCAGGCAATCAGGTTGTCGAGATAGGCCATGACCACGGCCTTCATGTAGGCCACGGGGCGCAGGTCGGCGAGCAGGAAGGGATTGAACGGGTCCTGGCGCCAGCGGGCCACCTGGTTCAAGGCGTCGGGATTCCCCAGGTTGACCAATTGAAGCAGGTTGTTGATGCGCTCGCTCTGAATCTCGGCGCTGGTGAGGTTGTAGAGCGGCTTGGGAATCCAGAAGCGCTTCGGCGCCGGATCGGCACTCTGGCGCGTCGGGTCAAAAATGTAATGGAACCAGGCCTGGGCGTCCTCGAACTGCTGGTTCTGGCTGAGAAGCTGCGCCAGATAAAACGGCGCGTGAAAGAACAACTCCCAATTGTAAACCGCGGCGGGAGCGTTGGCGCTGAAATCCAGAAACTCGTCGTGCGTGGTGGCGTCCGGCCACGTTTCCCGGTCCCACCGGATCAGCGAGGTCGCCGGCTGATAAGTGGTCTGGAAGTTGTAGGCATCGGCCCCGCTGGGATCAACCTGGTCGGTCTTGAGCTGGAGGTTCTGGTCGTAGAGCGAGGGGAAACCGCCGCTGGCCAGCTGGTGCCAGAACAGCCGGGTGAACGGCTGGTAGAACCGGTGGAAGAAATACCGCGCCTCGAATGGCGCGCTGCCCGGATCCGACGGCACGGTGGGCGCCCAGGTGCTGCCGGTCAAATAATATTTTTGGGTTTCGACGTAATAACTGCGGCGGTTGTCCTGATAAAAGAAGTAAACGCCCGGATCGAAGCCCAGGTTGCTGTCCGGCCCGACCACGCGGTAGGGAAGCGGCGCGGTGTTCAGCAGCGTCGGCGGCGTGACGTCCAGTGGCGGCGGCGTGAAGCGGAGGGGCAACGTCTGGTCGGGACCCAGGTTGGGATCCGCCGGTTGTGTGGCAAGCGCGCCGGCCAGGGTGACGAGGCCCTGGTCCGCGCCCAGATCGGGATCGGGGGCGTTCAGCGGCAGCAACGGCTGCGCGTCGTGGCCGTAGGTGGCTTGCGCATGGGTCAACAACGGATCGGCGAGCGGTATCTGCGCGCCGAAGAAGTCGAGGAACGCGTCCTGCACCGGCAGGTTGCGCAGTTCAAGGTCGCTGAAACGTCCGTCGAACACGGCGCGGCCAAGATGAACGGCCGTCGTGGAATCCACCCCATCCACCACGATGACGCCAAAGATCTCGTGGGTTTGCAGCGCCCCAAGTCGGAACACATCCACGAACAACGAGGCCCCCAGTCCGGGCGCCGGCGGCGGCGTCTGCACCTTGACGGTGTAGAGCGCCTCCACCGCTTTGGCGTTGCTCACCATCTGCGAGGTCAGCACCGGTTTGTCAAAGAGTTTGCCACGGGTGGCCTGGGCCGGCGCCCACGAGCCGTTGCGGAAAATGGAGAAGTGCAGGCTGATCGCCACGTATTTCGCCACTTCCTGGCTCGGCGGATCGGACGACGGTTGCGCCGCCGGCAGGTCTTGGTGCGGTTCGGTGGACACCTTGATTTCGGGCCAGAACAGGCACAAACGCCCGCGGTAAACCGCCGGGACCACCTGGTGCGATTTGATGTCGAGTGGAATCTGCACCCAGCCGCTCCAGGCGCCATCCGCCAGCGTCCGGTGATAGAACCGCGGCGGGTCGGCCGTCGTGGCGGCGACGACGTGGATGGCCTGCGTGCTGGGATCCTGGCAGGTGCCGCTGATCACCAAATGGGCGATGTCGTCCAGCCGGTCCAGGTAGTTGAGCGCCACCACCTCCAAGGCATCGGCCGTTTGATCGTTTTGACGCACCTCCTGTTCGAGTTTTTGGAAGATCTCGGTGCGGTTCAACCGCTGGGACTCGACCAGCCAGTTCTCGGGATACAGGAACACTTCGCGCGCGGCCTCCCATACCCGGTAGCGTTTCATCCAGCTCCACCAGCCCCAGGCGTCGTCGCTGGAATCAATGACCACATCGGGAGCCAGCAGGTTCATGCGACACCGCTCGACGAATATCTGGACGGCGATATACGCCTGCACCACGCGGGTCGTCACTTCGCAGGAAGTCATCTGCGTATCAATGAGGAACCAGTCGAACAGGCCGTTGACATCGCCAAACGTGTGACCGGCGTGGTCGCCGTTGCCGATCAGGTAATCCTGCAGGGCGGCCGAACGGTGTTCGCGGATCGGGTCCATGATCGGCGGCGCGACCGTCAACCAGTCGGCGTTGGTGTAGCGCGCCTTGAGCACGTTGAGCGCGGAGGCGGCCACGTTCTGCGCGGCCGGCTCATCCGGCGGCACCGCGCCCCAACTGACGAGCTGGGCGCCGCTGGCCTTGCCGGCCATTGCCGCGATCATGGCTTCGAGCGTGCGCAACGCCTCATAAGTGGCCGGCTGGGTGTAATCGCCGCCGGCAAACGACACGCCGAGCGCCGGCGTCAGCGCGGTGATGTCGGCGAGCGGCCAGCCGGTAATGGTCGCCAACGCTGCCTGGGCCAGCGGTTCGCTGGTGATGACGCCGCCGTGGATGCCACCGATGAGATCGTAAAGCGACTGCACCGTGGCCGGCGGCGGCGCGGCCGTGAACAGGCGGGCGAGCTTGACCAGGAGAACGGTGTTGAGCAGCGGGCCGAGTGCGAGCGCGGATTGATTGCCGGCCACCGGAAGTTTGGCAAAGTCTAGCCCCCCGTAAACGGCGGTATTGGTGGCCAGCCAGGAGAGATCCGTGAGGACGAGATGCAACCGGTTGATCACGACGCCGGCCTTGTCGAGAACCTGGACGGCGAGGAACTGGTTCGGATAGTTCGTCCGGTTGACCGCCGGATAAGGACCGCCAGCCGGGCTGGTAAGCGAAGTGTCGGTCAGCGCCGTCAGCAATGTCTGGACCGTGTTCGGCACGTCGAATTGCTGCGCGAGGAAGGCGGTCACGTCGTTGGCCAGACCAAGCTGGGACGCCACCGCCGCGATCACGCTGCCGTTCACGTCGCCGCCGCTGGGACTGAGAATCGCCTGGCGAACGGCTGTTAACACGGTCGCGATGCCGGTATCCGTGATGCCTGAAGTGGTGTCCCAAGGTGGCGGGGTAAGGAGATAACTCAGCGCGTCCAGGGTGAAGCCCGATTGCTGAACCGCCTTGGTCTGTTGAAGGAAGGCCAGCGTCGCGGCCGGCGACGCCAGCAGGGATTTCACCGCCTTGACCGCCTCAACGAGGTCGGCCGGGTTGGGCGCCACCGGCGGCGAGGCGAGGAGAGCCTTGATGGCGGCGACGGCTTGGGTGACATTCGCCGACGCGGGATTGATCAGCGGCGCCAGACTCAAGAGATCGGCGAGCGACAACCTGGCGGCGGTGGCAAGCTGCGTGACCCGGTAAAGGAGCGACAGGTTGTCCAGCGTCAGCGTGTTGGGGACTGTCAGGCTAAACAGATTGGACAATGTGGTGCCGTCACTGGCGGAAATGCCAAGTCCAGCCTGGATGGCATCGAGGTGATCGCTCAACGTCGTGTCGCTGATCGCGCCACCCGTGGGCACGGCCGCAAGGTCAGCATCGGGGTGCTGCGACGTCACGGCCGGGTTCAGGAAAACTCGCGCGTATAGCGACGTGGTGACGGTGCCATCCGGATCCCGATGGCTCACAGTGTCCAGATTCTGGAAGAACGCAAGCTGCTGATCCACGGCGAGCCGGGTCGCGTCCTGAAGCTGGCGGAAGGTGAACAGCGCGATCAGCCCGTTCGCGTCCAGCGTGCCGTTGGCCACCGCCGCCGAACGGAGCAGAAGGTCCAACTCCCACATCTTGTAACCGGTGCGACGCCAGAGTCTCAAGAAGCGGTGCGCGCGGTCCAGAAAACCGACATCGAGCGGCGCCGGCGGAATCGCCGCAACCAGCGCGTCTTTCGAAGCCGCCCCCGCCGTCGTGCCGAGCTGGCCACGCTGGACCGTCCAGGTCGTGTTGTTCAGCCCGCCTACCGCGGTCACCAGCAGCGTCTCCGAGCCGATGGCGATGTAGAAGTTCGGCGCCGGAAATCCGTCGGCGCTGGCGACCGTGATCGCGGTCTGCACGGCCGTGATGTCCGCGGCCAGCGTGGTGCCGGGCACCAGCGCCTCCTGGCTGGTGTCGCAAAGGTCGTTGACGCCGGCGATGATGATGTCGAGATCACCCTGCACCCAACCGGCCTGGAGCAGCTCCAGGAGTTGATCGTAGGTGATCACGGCCGCCTGGAGAAAAGGCGGGACGGGCGCGAGGTCCACCGTTGGATTCAGCATGTGCCAGGCCGTTTCTTTCGGGATGAAGTCGGCGTGCGTGATGAGGTCCTGGTCGTGCGGAGCGATCTGGAAGCGCTCGGCGGCCACGGACGCCTGTTGAGCGGGCGCCGGATTATGCAACGCGAGCAGAGCTTGACGAAGTTGCCACAAGCCGATGCCGGATTGCTGGAGGCAGGCGCGCAGTTCGTCCAGTCCCTCGCTGTAAGGCAACGTGTGCGGATAGTCCGCGCCGAAGAGGGCGACGTAGGCATCCTGATTGAAATACTCGGGCGCGGCACGCAGATCCGCCGCCGTCTTGTTTTCCGAGGTCTGCTTCCACGGCGGGTTGATCGTCGAGTTCGGGTCCGCCGGCGGGCTGATCGCATCGGCGAGGATTTCGTTGACGAGGTCAATGTATGGCATTGCCGTCTCGCTGTTCGGGCAGTTCAGCTTCAGGTTGCCGAGGTCGGGACGATGATCGGTGAGGACGTCGAGCGCCGAGCGCGCCCCGGTCATCCGCTGCGAAAGCCAGTGGAGCAAATCGCACAAATAGGCCGCCGGGCTGAGGATCGAAGTGCAGGAATCGGTGGCGCAGTAATCCTGCGAGCCGAACAACGTGGCGAGCGACTGGTCACGCTGGATGGCGGCGGCGATGGGCTGGTCGAGGTCGCCGATGTTGCCGACCGCCTTGGGCCAGAGGCCGACGGCGTCGCGGTTGAACTGGGTATAGAGCGACACCAAGCCGGCGTAGCGCTGCGCGGCGGTCTCGTAAACCCGGTTGGCCTCCGGTTTGGAGAGTCCGGCGCCCGTGGCCGCAAGAAAGAACCGCTGCCGCCCCATCATGGTAATCTGCGTCGCCGAGTGAAGGCCAAGGCCAAGGAGCGTTTCCGCGGCGTCAACCTCCGGCGCCACGAAGAGCGCCCGCTGCATGCGCCGGGCGTTGGTGACCACCTGCGGCCGGTCCTTGGCGGCGATGCCGGCAAACGCCGTGTCGCCCTGCTGATCCAGGTAAACCGCCAGATTGTGCCGGACCAGATCGAGGCCGGTGTTGTTCCGGAAAAAGTGGTCCAGCGGCGCCTGCTCGCCTGGCGCGACGATTTTGCTGCCGACGACGCGACTGGCGAGCGCAGTCGTCGGGAATGCCCGCGTCACCCGGGCGTAAACCACGCGCGCGAACACCTCGGCGGGGCTGGCGGTGCCCGCCGCGTCAATGCTGGGCGGCGGGCCGACCTGGTTGACCAGCCGGATCCAATCCGCCACGCCGAGACGCGCGAGGTCGGACAACGACTGATACGTGCCGCCGGCAAAGCCCTGCAACAGCGTCTGGACGAGTGGCACGTGATTTTTAACGAACGCACCAACCGACAGCGTGCGCTCGATGGCCGAAGCCTCCGCCGCGGTGAACCCGTGCTGGCCATCGCCCAACGTGCGCCAGAAATTGCGCATGGAAAGCGTGTTTTGCGCGAGTGCTTGCGCAAATTCCGGCTGCCGGGCCGCCGGAATTTGGGCGACGCCGAGGAGTTGTCCCAAGGTGGCCTTGCCAACCAGATACGGCTGGTTGAGCAGGTCCGTCGTGCGGTGTGTCTGCAACTGCTCCACCAGTTTCGGAATCAGCGCTTGAAATTGGCTGCCAATGAGCTTCCGGTCAACGGCCGAGGTGAGCGCCCGCGTTTGCGCATCCGCAACCAGACCAAAAATCAGCGACGCCACACGGCCCACCAAGGCGTCAATCAAGGTGAAATCCTGGCTGGCATCGAGCAGCGGGTTGGGCAGCGTGGACGGCACCCGTTGGCGGAGGAAGGCATAAAACGCGGCGGCGGGCACGTTGTAGGCCGCTCCCAGCCGGGACGCAACCACCACACGCATGATCTGCTCCGGACTCTGATTCAGTTCCTGCGCCAGAAACGTAATGTCCCGGTGCTGGGCGCTTTCAACCACCTCCTGCAGCGGCAAATGGTCCAACAACGGCTCAATGGCCCGGAGCAACGTCGCCCATTCGGACTGGTCACGCGGCTGCGCGTGGAGATCAATCTGCAGCTCCGGCTGTGCCTGGGTCACGGGCGAAGTCAGCGGCGCATCAAGCTGCTCCGCGCGGGCTTCGACGACAATCAGCACCCGCGCCGGCGCGTCATCGGGCACCCGGTAGCGAAGGTCGTATTGCCCCTCTTCCGAAGTCCGCCCATCGGCGAGCAGCAGCGGTTCGCGGATGCGCTGCCACCAGACCATCACGGTCGCGCCGCAGAGTTCCTTGCCGTTCAGGCCCGTCACCGTTCCGTGAACGCGACAGGCCGGTCCATCCGGTTCACAGGCGGCGGGCTGCGGGTCGTGGCGGGTCTTTTGAGGAGGCGTGGGCATAGGTCAGCCTGGGGTCGGCACATGTCGGGCATGGCGCTGGGTTCTCAGGTCACATATCAAAGTTTGCTTATAGGTTCCACAAGAGATTCTGCTTGTCAACTTGACGCTCCGCGCGTCAGTCCGGCGACCACTCGGTATCGTGGAAGGGGGGACCAGACTGCGCGGGTCCGGTGCGGCGCAGGAGCCGGGCGGCTTGCGAATGCTTGTGGCCGGATTGAATCGGGCGCCGGCCGATTCAACCCGGCCACCCGCGCCACCGGCGGCCGGAAAGCACGCCCCGTTGGCTCAGCGTGCCTGCCGATTACGGACACCCCCGGCGGAAAGCCAGAGAGCGGTTGTCAGGGCAAATTGCCAAAGGAAGAAATGGGTTCGTTTCATACGGCGTCACGTCTCGCTTCGTTGAGTCAAAACCGTGAACCGGACACGCGGGAAACCACCAGGTGCATGCGGGTTCCGCCGCACACCTCATCCCGGCCAATCGGCAAGTTCAGGCTGGTTGAAGCATGCCCAGTCCGCAGCCCCGGCAAACGATCTTGGCGGCACAGCGAAGAGAAGCATCGAACCCAGCGGCGTCACTCCGGGCCGCCTGAGTTTGCGTCCTGCCTTGGAAGAAAAAAAACGCCGGCAACCGAGGCAAAACGCGACGGCGTGCGATTGACCTGACGCAGCCGTGCCCCGCGATGCAACGCGTGTGCCCCAAAAAACAGAACCGGCGACCGTGACCGGCCGCCAGTTCAAGAAAAAATGCCGGGGCCACTCAGGCCTTGGCTGTCTTGGTCTGGAGCGCGGTCTGCGCGACGTTCACCAACTCCGTGAACGCCGCCGCATCGGTGGCCGCAAGGTCGGAAATGATTTTCCGGTCCAACGCCACCTTGGCTGCCTTCAAACCCTCCATGAGCCGGCTGTAGGTGATGCCGGCGGCGCGGGCGGCGGCGTTGATGCGAATCTGCCACAAGGCGCGGTAATTGCGCTTCTTGGTCTTGCGATCGCGATAGGCATATTGGAGGCCGTGGTCCACGGCATCCGAGGCATAGCGATACAGTTTGGACCGGCGCATCCGGAAGCCTTTGGCGGCTCGGATCATCCGTTTGCGACGTTTGCGGGAAGCGGGAGCGTTGGTGACACGCATGGGAATTTACGTTGGAATGGTAATCAATGCTACAGGTCAGTGGCTGAAGGGCAGGCTCTGCGTGACGCGATAGGCGTCCGTGGGATCAACCACCGCCGCCTTGCGCAGGTGACGCCGACGTTTGGCATTCTTGCTGGCCAGCAAGTGACGGCGGCCCGAGTGCGGCCGGAGCACCTTGCCGGTGGCAGTGATTTTGAAACGCTTGGCCACCGATTTCTTGGTCTTAACACCTTTCGGACGTCGCATAAAATATCTCTCTGTTCTTCAAAAAGAGCGCAGAATATAAGAAGCCACCGCCGGCCGCGCAAGCGGGAAATTGGTTTCGTTTGAGAACGACCGGGGACATCGTGCTCCCCGGTCGTTGTCACGTCTCGGTAAGTTTGACTTTGGCTTTCCCGAAATGAGGGGCTATGATCGTGCCCATCGTTCTGTTCTTTCCTGTGCGCAGCGGTTCTTGAATCAAATCCATTCTGCCTCAGTCCCCAAGAACAAAACGACCTCTTTCCAGCTCAGGTTTCCGGGTTAAAGAAGCGGCCCCATGAAAGACCAGCCACGCCGTGAAGACCGGAAGTTCGATAGGAATTGCAGGTTGTTCGGTCGATACTCACCGTTCCCGTTGATCCCTTTGTTGGTCTTCGTTCACGAAATCGCAGGATGTTGTTGCCGAACGTCACAGGCGGAGTATCCAAAGGGAGAAAAGCGTAAAAAACCCAACAAAAACGGCCCTAAATTGGGATTTTAGGGCCGTAAATTGGTTGCGGGGGCTGGATTTGAACCAGCGACCTTCAGGTTATGAGCCTGACGAGCTACCGGGCTGCTCCACCCCGCGAACCGGCAGGGCGTGAAGTATGCTCACGGGCTTGTGAGACGCAAGACCTTTTCGAGCGTTTTCAAAAGTTCGCACGACTCCGTCTGCGGCCTGGAAATCACGGTTGATGGAGACGGAAATAGCTCTGGGCGCCAGTTGGTTTGAGAGTCACCGTGATCTGATCACCGGCGATCACCGGCGGGTAGTTTACCGGTGTCCACTTCGGGTTGGTCAAGGTCGTCGCGGACTCAAGCACAAAATTGGTGCCCGTCACCGGCCAACTGAAGACCAGGCGATTGCTCGTTTGGTTTACCCAGAGTTGCGGTGAAGCGACCACCTCGGTCACCAGCCGGCCGCTGAGGTCCGGGTCGGAGGGATCGGTGGCGGGGGAATACGCTGTGGTTTGGCAAACGATTTCGCCGACCGAGAGCGTCTGAACCACGATCGCAATCCGGGCGCCCGCCCCGGGCGCGAGATCGCCCAAAGCGCAAATGACGCCGGGCGGTTGCACCTCGGCCCGGCCCACGGTGCTGCTCGCGCTGAGGATGTCAGCGTTGAAGGTAAACGCGGCCAGAAGCTGAACCTTCGGGGCCGTAACGGTGCTGTCATTAGTCAATTGGATCGTGTAGTTCACCTGTCCGTTCAGCAGCACGGCGTTGGTGCTGGCGGTCTGCTGAAGCATCAATTTGGCCTGCGGGAGGACATCAACAACGGCGGACGCCGTGTTATCTTCCAGGTTCGTGTCCACGACCTCCGCGGTCACCGCCGCGGCGTTGGTGAGCAGGCCAAGCGCCGTGGTATTGGCGGTGACGGCCAGGAAGGCAGCGCCGCCGACCGGCAGCGTGCCCACCGTCCACACCAACATGTCCGGCCTGGTCATGTTGGTCCCCTGGCTCGGCTCGGCGACGATGTTGGTCAGGCCGGGCGGAAGCAGATTGGTAAGGACAACGTTCAGCGCGTCGTCAGGACCTTCGTTCGTCACCTGGAAGTAACAAGCGATCTGGGCGCCAAGGTACGTGAGGCCGGGCGCGTCAGCCAACAGCGTCAGGTTGGCCTGCGGCTGCACAAGCACCCCGACGGCAGCGGTGTTGTCATTGGTGGACAGGTCGGACTCGGCAGCCCCGACGACAGCGGTGTTGGTCAACCATCCAACAGCCTGTGCCGACACCGTGATCGTCAACATCGCGTTGGTTTGCGCGGCGAGCGAATCAAGCTGCCAGAGCACAGTGCCATCGGTGAATTGCGCAGTGCCCGCCGTGGGGGCTGCGGAGACAAATGCGACGCCGGGCGGCAGCGTGTTAGTCACACCAATGAGCGTGGCCGTGCCGGGGCCTTGATTGGTCAACGTGAGCGTGTAGGTGAACTGACCGCCCAACGGTTGGGCCGCGGTCGGCGCCCGCAGAGCCAGCCCCAGGTTGGCCTCGTCGAGCACGGTGGCCGTGAGAACCGCCAGGTTGTTCGTGACATCCGGGTCGGCTTCGGACGCCGTGACGATCGCGGTATTGGTGAAAGGCCCGACTTGAACGGGCATCAGCGCCAGCATCACCGTGGCGGCGTTGCTGGCGGCCAGCGGCCCCAAATCGCAAATCAACACGCCGTCCTGCAACCAGTTGGTTCCCTGCGACGGCTGGGCGCTGACCAGCGTCAACGTCGCCGGCAGCACGTTGGTTATGATCACGTCGCTCGCCGCGCTGGGCCCCAAGTTGGTCACCAGCAGGTTCAGGGTGAACGCATGACCGATGACGATGGGGGCGTCCGGCCATTGGGCGGACACCGCGAGATCGGCGGCCAAACGAACCTGGGTGATCGTGCTCGCTGTGTTATCCTCGGGGGCCGAATCCAATTCATCTGACGACACGGTGAAGGTGTTTGTCATGACGCCCGACAGAGTTGTCAGTCCGCTAAACGTTACCGTGATATTGGCTCCAGCAGGCAATGAACCAAGACCCATTAGCAGTGCGCCGTTATCATTGGTCGTGATGGTCGCATCCGGACCAGCCTCAGCTAGTTGAACGCCGGCAGGCAAAGTTGTGGAAATTGTCACTGCTGAGGCGTCATGTGGACCGGCGTTAGACACCGTCAAACTCCAAGTGATTGAATCGCCCACAAGCGCTTCCGTCGGCGAGTTGGTGGCAGTCAGCGTCAATTCCGCGTCGTAGCGCACGTCTGCTGTCGCACTCGCCGTGTTGTTGCTCAAACTAAGATCAACAACATCGGCGCCAACATTAACGGAATCCGTGACCGATCCGAGATTGTCACTGACAACAAGAAACTCCAGCGTGGCCACCGCCCCGGTATTGAGCAGGCCGAGCCGTGCGACTGCGATGCCATTGCTGAACTCGATGGCACCTTGGCTGCTATGGCTGGAAATCAATGTCAACGTGGAGGGCAAAACATTCGTCAAAATGACGTTATCGGCTGAATTCGGGCCAAGATTGGTGACGATTACGGAATAGGTAAACACGTTGCCAAGGCCGACAACGGAAGGATTTACTCCCACGCCGACAGCAAGGTCCGCCTCCACCATGACCGCAATATTGGTCCCCGACAAATTGTCGCTGAGGTCGGGGTCACTTTCGTTGGCCGCAACGCTCGCGACACTGTAAATGTAGCCCACAGCATCAGGCTGCGAATGGAGGGTTACACTGGCGGTGCCGCCCTTAGCCAGGTCACCAAGCATGCAGTTCACCATGTTGTTGGTCACCGTCAGGTTGCCCTGACTATTCGTGGCACCCAGCAACGACAGCGTGCCAGTCAGCGTGTCAGAAAGCTGCACGCCGGTGGCGGCGGACGGACCGGCGTTCGTTACGAGGAGCTGAATAGTCATCGGTCCACCTTCAGCAGCCGGATTCGGAGTAATAATCTGAGTCACCGCCAGATTGGCAGACGATCGGACACTCAAAACCG
Organism: bacterium; assembly: GCA_021780105.1. Classification (GTDB taxonomy): domain Bacteria; phylum Verrucomicrobiota; class Verrucomicrobiia; order Limisphaerales; family J093; genus JAJXZJ01. The sequence goes on along the minus strand of JAJXZJ010000005.1, from coordinate 21,750 downwards.
CCGCAGCCAGATCATTGTCGGGCAGCGGATCCAGGACATCGCCCGTTACGAACGCTGTGTTCGTCACCGTTCCATCAATCTGCGGTGCTGCTACCAGGAACGCCGTGGCACTGCCGCCAGCCGCAAGGTCACCCAGGTCAAAATAAACAGTCCCTTGGTTATTCGTCAGCGAGCCCTGGCTTGCGTGTCCATTGATAAACTGCAGCCCGCCGGGTAGCGGGTCGGTGATGCGGACATTCGACGCACTGGCCGGGCCACCATTGGTCACTGTCAGCAAGTAGGTCACTGGCTGGCCAAGCGGGATGCCTGCGGCAGGCACGCTGCTGACGAGTGTCTTGGTGATGCCAAGGTCCGCCTGCGACAACACACGAACGTTGGTCACCGCCAAGTTGTTGGTCAAATTGCCGTCGAATGCAGCGGCCTGTACCATCCCGGTCAATAGGAGTGTGGCGGAGGCTGGATAGTTGGCCACCAACTGGACGGCCGCGGCAGCTCCAGCGTTCAACGTGCCCACGTCAACGATAAACTCACCCTTCGTGAAGCTTACCGGTCCGGCATTGGTGCTGATGGAAACCAAGGCCAGGCCATCAGGCAATGAACCGGTCAGCGTCACCGCGCTTGCGGCGTTCGGGCCGGCGTTGGTCACGGTAAACATGGCGGTGAAATTCGCGCCCACCGCCACCGCCGGCAGGTCTACGTCCGCGGCCAGCGCGAGGTCGGCCTGCGGCGAAACGTCCAAAACTTGCGCGACGACGTTGTCGTCGGGATGCAAATCCACTTCCGGCGCCGACACCGAGACGAGATTCGTGAAGCTGCCAAGCTGCAGTGGCCGGACCACCAGCGTCACGACGGCGCTGGTCTGGTTGGACAACGCGCCGAGGTCGAACAGGACCGCGCCGTTCGTCACCGTGTAACTGCCCTGGCTCGCGCTGGCGGAAACCAGTTCGAAACCGGCCGGCAGCGCATCGGCCACGGCCACGCTGCTGGCGGTGTCCGGCCCCGCGTTGGTGACCATCAGCCCCACCGTCACCGAATCGCCGAAATGGACGGCGGTTTCGAGCGGTGCCGGCAGCAACGTCAGCTCGGCCCCCGGTAACACCCGCGTGCTGGTGGTGACACGATTGTCCGCCAGGTTCACATCCACCTGATCCGCGCTGGCAGTGGCGATGTTTTCCAGCGTGACGGCAGCGTTTGCCATACCCGCGATCAACGCGGTGGCGACGCCTCCGGCGGGCACGTCGCCGAACTGGAGCAGCAACGTTCCGCCGTCAACTTGGTTGGTGCCCTGGCTGGTCGTGATCGAAGTCACGGCAAATCCGGGCGGCAACTGGTCCTGCACCACGACCGTGGTTGCCGTGTCCGGCCCCTGGTTGGTCACGACAATCTGATATGTCATCGGACCGTTCAGGACGACCGGCGCCGGTGAAACGCCGACCGACAGGGCCAGATTGGCGGCGGCGCCAACCTCGATGACATTTGTCACGCTGGCGCCGTCCGGGGCGAGATTCAGTTCCGTCGCCTGCACGGTGGCAGCGTTCGTGATGGTCGCCAGCGCCGTCGGCGTCACCGTGAGCGTCACGGTGGCGTTGGTGCCGACCGGCAGCGCGCCGAGATTGGCCACGAAGACGCCGTCTTGCACCGTGTTCGTGCCGCGGCTGGCGGTGGCGGAAACCAACGTGAGGTTGGTCGGCAACGGATCCGACAGCACGACCGCGGAGGCGTCTGACGGCCCGCGGTTGGTGATGTCAAACGTCAGCGTCAGCGGCACTCCGAACGCCACCGAGGCCAGCGGCGACGGGGACGTCACGGCGAGGTTCGCCACCGGCAGCACGGGCGTGACCAGCACCACGGTGTTGTCGGACAGGTCGGGATCGGCCTCGGCGGCTCCCGCGCTGACCACGTTCGTCAGCGGATCGAGGCTCGCAGGCTGGACCTGCACCTCCACGACGACATTGGTACCGACGGGAAGATCGCCCAGCAGCATCGTGAGGACACCGTTCGTCGCGACCCAATTGGTCAGCGCCGGCGAAACGGAAAGCAACGTTGCGTTCGGCGGCAATTCGTTGGTCAGCACGATGCCCGTGGCCGGATTCGGCCCCTGGTTGGTCACGCTGATCGTATAGGCCAGCGGATAACCCAACGCCGCCGGCGAACGCGACGCCGAGGCCTGCACCGCCAGATTCGCCGCCGGCAACACCTGAACCACGCTGGTGGCGGCGGCGGCATCCGGCGCAAAATTGAATTCATTCGCGGTCGCCACGGCCACATTGGTCAACGTCCCCAACGCGGACGGCCGGAGCGTCAGCGCAACCACCGCGCGGCCACCCACGTCCATCGAGCCGAGGTCGCAGATCACGGACTGGTTGGTGGGGATGGCGGCGCCCTGGCTGGGCACCACGCTGACCAACTGCACGTCGGCGGGCAGGAAGTCCACGATCCGTATGCCGGAAGCGGCGCTGGGTCCATGGTTGGTCAGCGTGAGTTGCACGGTGAAGGTGTCTGAGAGCAACGCCTTCGCCGGCGACGCCACGCTCATCAGCGCCAAGTCAGCCACGCGGTTGACGAGCGATATCGTAGTGGCCGAGTTGTTCGTGAAGTTCGGGTCTGACTCCGTTGCGACCACCGAAGCCTGGTTCGTTACCGCGCCAATCGTCGCCGGCACGACGACGATTTGCGCCGACGCCGAGGAACCGGCCGGCAGATCGCCAAACGCAAACACCAGGCCCGCGTTACCGTTGGTGTATCGCCCCTGACTGAACTGGACGCTGACGATGTCCGCCCCGGCAGGCGGCATATCGGTCAGGATCACGCCGGTGGCGGGATTGGGCCCGGCGTTGGTCACGGTCAGCGAAACCACCACGTTGCTGCCGAGCACGACGCGCGCCGGCGCCGCGGCCAGCAACGTCAGCTCCGCCTGCGGCGGGGCGACTTCCAGGTTCACCACCGCTGGCGGGCTGTCGGCCAATCCGTCGTTGACGCTGAACGTGAAGCTGTCCGGTCCGGTGTAGCCCGGTGTCGGCTGGTAGGTGGCTTCGCCGGTGGCGGCGTCGAACGCCACGACGGCGCCGTGCTGCGGCAGATTCACGATGGCAAAGGTCAGCGGATCGTCGTCCGGATCGTTTCCGGTCAGGCGCACGTTGGCCGGGAAATCGTGGATGACCTCCACATTCTGCGGCTGCGCCGTGGGCGGGCGGTTGAACAATTGGCAGGTATAGCCCGACTGCGCATAGGTCACTTCGATCCCCCAGCAGATCAAGGAGCCGGTGTCTCCGATGGCGACATCGGACACGACGAGCTGCCAGTTGCCGACCAGCTCATGGCCCACGAGGTTGCTCAACGCGCCGTCCGGGCGATAGATGCCGGCGTAAGGCGCCACGCCGGCACGGATGCCAGTGGCCGCCGCGTCATCGAAAATTGTTGGCTGTCCCGTGTCGTCGCATGTCCCGGTGCCCATGTTCACGCCAAAAATGGGCTGAGAATACGAGTTCGTCCCTACCAGCGGAACCTGCGTCCCATCGGGGCTGACCAGGCTGATCAACAAGTCCTCGTCGGCCGTATGGTTAATTCTCACCGAGGCTGTCACATGCCGCACCTGGCCGAAAACGGCCACGGGCAACGACGAGGTCAACGACCCGCCGTCCGGGATGCCTTGCGGACCGTTGAGGTTGTCGAAGACATTCGTGGCCAGGTTGGTGACGCCATACGACCCGACCGGGTGGCTGATGTAATTGGTGAACGTGAAACCGTTGGCGGTGGTCACGATCTGCTGCAACATCACGGCCGACCCGCAAGAAATCGTCTTCGGCACGCGATACACAAAGGCGGTGGCGTTGGTCGCCGCGACGCCGGACGGAATGTCCGGATAGGTCGAAACCGCCTGCAAAACGACCACGTCGGGCGTAAGCGCGGAAAGCGTTGCCTGCACACCGGTGGCCGCCGGCCCATCCTGGTTGGCCAGCACCACCGACTCGGAAATCGTTTCGCCCGGATCAATGGCGCCGTTCCCGTTGCCGGCCTGAGTGTCGTCAAAGGTGGCGTGATCCAGTTGCAGGCCCGGCGGCACAGCCATCGTGGCGGGCGTGAAGACCAGCGCATAGGACTGTTGCGGCCCGGCTGGCACCTGATGTCCCACCACCGCCACCGTCCAGTCGCCGGCGACAGCGTCGTTGGTGTCCACCTGCACTTGTTCGACCACGTTCACATGGTCTTCGCGGTTGCGGGTCGCGGCATTTTGCGGATTCGCCGGATCAAGGGTCCACGGGTAATGACGCACACCAGCCGGGTCCACGACGACGAGGTCCAGGTCATTGACCAGCGCCACGGCAGCGTTCTCCGCGCCCGCCGCGTCGTCCCACGCCAGCGTGATCTTCACCTGCGTGGCGCCCGGCGGCACCGGCAGGCGGTAGAAATTGGTTTTGTCGTTGCCTACCTGGCCGACGAGCTGGCCACCCGCGTCCAACTGGTCCACCGCAGTCTTGACTTGCAGCCGGCCGTAGCCGGAGGCGAAATCCGGCCCGGGAGTCAGCGTGGCGGAACCGTCATTCAAATCCAGGGCGGTGTGCAGCAACAGCGCCTTCATCAAGGCCGGCAGCGGGTTCTGACCATTGAACAGCCGGTGATAATCCTCCGTCAGCAGCGCAATGGCGCCGGAAACCGCCGGCGCGGCCATCGAGGTGCCGGAGAGCACGCCGTAGGTATTGCCGGGGAGCGTCGAGGTGACGCCATTTTCGCCGCCGATTCGCGCGCCGGGCGCGACGAGGTCAGGCTTGAGCCGGCCGTCGTCCACCGGCCCCCAACTGCTGAAATAGGTCATCGAATTGTCGTTCGAATTGATGGCGCCGACGGCGATGGCGTCCTTCGCCGTGGCGGGCGGGCCGACGGTGCCGTAAGGGCCGAGGTTGCACCCGTAACCTGGATTCCCCAGTTGCGTCGGATTGCGGGCATTGCCCGCGGCGAAAACCACGTTCATCCGGCCGCCGTAAAGCGAGCCGTTGATCACGGCATCGTAGGACGGCGCATCATAGCTGTAGTCGCCGAATACCGAGCAGTTGCCGTAAAAACCGTTGATCGAAACGCCCCAGGAATTTTGCGAAACCGTGACACCGAGGGAATTAATGGCGGCGTTGCATTCCGCAATCTCGTTCACGTTGTCCCAGGAAATGAGCCGGGCGCCGGGCGCCAGCCCGCGCCATTGAAAAGGGTAGCCGCCCAGGCTGGCGCTGAGGCTGCCACTGCCGCCCACGATGCCCGCCACGTGGGTGGCGTGGGGTTGCACGCCCTGCGCGCTGTTGGTGTCCATGATGAGAATCCGCCCCGCGAAATCCGCGTGCGACTTGTCCACCAGCCCGATGTCCCAGACGCCGACCGACACGCCTGCGCCGCTCAGCCCGTAGGGCGGCTCCTGCGCCAGCTCGGCCTGCGTGTTCGTGCGGACGTTGTCCACCAGCGCGCAGGCCGGCGGCGGCACTTCTTCGATCCACCGGACGCCGTCCAGTCGGGCCACGTCCCGGATGCGTGTCGTGGGAAGACTGATGGTGAACCAGCCCGACGCCGACTGATCCTGGACGGTTGCGCCGACCGACTCCAACGCCGCGCGCGCCGCCGCCGGCGCGGCATCGGCAAACAGCTTCACGCGCAAATCCGCCGTGCCATCGGGGTGCAGCGCCCAGGGACCGACGTCACCAGCGTTCAGCCGCGGCGCCAGTTTGTCCTCCGTGTAAACCGCCCCCAGCCAGCGCACGCCCGCCGCCTGGCAATCCGCCTGCCCCAACCCGGCCGGTACCGAGGCAAAAAACGCCCGGTCGGGCAGGTAGTCGAGCAGGGTCACGCCCGCCGCCGCCAGCGCGCTCCGCTGGGACCCGCCGGGTATCTGGTCGAATTGAAGAATGACGTGAATCCGGCCGGCAACGGGCTGGGCCGACCGGGCCTGGGCAAGGTTCGCCGCCGGCTCGCCGCGGCCGATGAATTGCCCCGAAAGCAAGCGCACCGGCACCGGTGACGGCGCGGGCCGCGTGCTTTGAAGTTGCACGCTTCCGGCCGGCGGCCAGGCGACGCGATCCGGATGCAACACGGCCGCAAGGAGGTTTACATGCGGCGCGCAAAGCACGGAGACGGCCGTGAACAGCCTCGCCAGCACCCTGCCCAGCCCTGTGTCCGTTGATCTGCCCTTCATGCAAAATCACCATTTCCGGCCGACGTCGCCCCGCCCTTCGCTCCCGCCCGGCGCGGCCCGGAGGCCGCCTTCACCCGGACGGGGGAACAATACGGTGCAAGCAAGGGTTAAAATCAACTTGTTGGCAATCGAAAAAACATGACACATTGCAGGCCATGAACCACACCGCGTTCTCGCCGCCAATGCCGGAGCGTGGCCGCCGCGGTTTGCGGATCGTCCGGTGGTGGTTGGCCGGCCTCGCACTGCTCGTCGCCGTGGCGCGTGGGACGGTTCCCTGCCTTGCCGGCGGTCCGCCGGGGCCGCCGGTGAATCTGGTCGCGCGTGCCGGCGACAACAGCGTGGCGTTGCACTGGTTCCCGCCTGCCGACGCCACGGCGCGGGGGTATCAGGTTTACCGGGCGGCGGGCACCAACGCGCCATTCACGCCGGTGAACCCGCCGGCCGCCCCGGTCCTCCTGACTGGCTTCGCGGACGTCAACGCCACCAACGGCATTCCCTGGCTTTACCACGTGACCGCCGTGGGCGCCGCCGGCGAAGGCGCGCCTTCGGAAACCGTCGCCGCCACGCCCAAACCCTTTGCCAGCGACGCGGATTTCCTCGACCTGCTGGAAGCCACGGCCTTCGATTATTTCTGGCACGAGGCCAATCCCACCAACGGTCTGGTGAAGGACCGGAGCACGACGAATTCGTTTTGCAGCATCGCCGCGGTCGGTTTCGGGCTGACGGGCATCGGCACCGCCATTGACCACGGCTGGATCACGCGGGAAGCCGGCCGCGCCCGCACGCTGGCCACGCTGCAAACCTTCTGGCAAAGGCCCCAAGGCGACGGCAACTCCGGCACGATCGGCAGCCACGGCTGGTTTTATCACTTCCTCGACCTGAACCGCGCCACGCGCTATGGCACGGTCGAGCTTTCCTCGATTGACACGGCGCTGCTGCTGGCCGGCGTGCTTTACGCCCGCGGATATTTTGACGGCCCGGACGCGGACGAACAGACGATCCGCGATCTGGCGGACAACATTTTCAACCGCGTGGACTGGCAGTGGATGATGAACGGCGGCGCGACCTTCTCCATGGGCTGGACGCCGGAGAGCAAATTCCTTTCCAGCCGGTGGATTGGCTACAACGAGGGCATGATCCTTTACCTGCTGGCGCTCGGTGCCACCAACAACCCGCCGCCGGCCACCGCGTGGACGGCCTGGACGGCCGGCTACCAGTGGCGGACGAATTACGGCTACAGCTACATCCAGTTCCCGCCACTGTTCGGGCATCAATACTCGCATTGCTGGGTGGATTTTCGCTATGTCACCGACAGCTACCTCCACGCCAGGGGCATCACGTATTTCGAGAACTCCCGGCGCGCGACGCTTGCCCAGCAGGCGTATTGCATCGCCAACCCCGGCCACCGGCGCGGCTACGGCACCAACGTCTGGGGCCTCACCGCCTGCGACGGGCCGTCCTTCAACGGCGGCTATGCGGCCCGCGGAGCGCCCCCGCCGCAGCATGACGACGGCACGCTCGCCCCCACCGCGGCCGGCGGCTCGATGCCGTTCACGCCGGACATCTCGATCGCGATGCTCCGGCAGCTTTACGACAACTATCGAACCAACGCGTGGACCAGTTACGGCTTCCGCGATGCCTTCAACCTGACGTGGAACTGGTGGGACCCCGACGTGCTGGGCCTTGACCAGGGGCCAATCCTCCTCATGGTGGAAAACTACCGCACCCAGCGCGTCTGGCGGACCATGATGAAAAGCCCGATTCTCCAGCGCGGCCTCCAGCGCGCCGGGTTTCAGCCGCTGAGTTTCGCCAGTCCCGCCGTCCAGCTCACGAACGCACCGGCCGTCACGCTCCAGTGGAATGCACCCACGAACGCCACGTTCCAGGTCGAGTATTCGCCCGACCTGGATGTCTGGTTCGTCTCGCCCACCGGTTTTCTCCTCAGCTCGAACGCGCCGGCGGTCCTGAGCTGGACGGACAATGGCCCGCCCGCGACCGAGGCGCCGCCGGACGCCACGCCGGAGCGCTTCTACCGCGTCCTTCACCTGAACGGCCCCTGACGCGCCGGCCCGCCCGTTTCACGCCGCCGGATCCTGATCATCCGAGCGATCCGGCATGAACCACGCCGCCACCGCCGCCGCGGGAAACAGAAAACTGCCCAGCAACAGCGCCCGCCGGAAATCGCCAACCTGCGAGAACAGGCCGAAGAAAACCGTGCCGACGGCGGCGCCAATGCGGCCGATGTTGTAGCAAAACCCGGCGCCGGTCGTGCGCAGCAGCGTGGGAAACAGCGGCGGCAGATACATGGTGAACAGGCCGAACACGCCGGAGAAAAATCCCACCGCCGGAAACCAGAACCAGACGAGCGATTCGCAGCCGCGCGGATGCAGGAACGCGCCCGATTCGGCGGCGAATTCGGCAAGGAACATCAGCACCAGGCTCAGCCGGTAGCCAAGCCGCCGCGCCAGCCAGCCGGCGAAAAAGTTGCCGGCGATGGACACGCCGATGATGCCGAAGAACGTCGCGCTCACCAGTTGCTCACGCCGCTCGACCGTCCACGACGCCAGCTCAGGCAGGTTGCGCAGGTGTTGCGCGTGCCAGAAAATGAACGCCCACCACGCGCTCAGGGAAAACGCGCAGACCAGAATGGTTCTCACCGTCAACGCCAGTGTTTCGCCGCGAAACAAATCCCGCACGCCCGGCGCGGCCTGCGTTGCTTGAAGCCGGGCCGCGTGCCACTCCTCCGGCTCGGGCACCCGGCGGCGAATCCAGAACACCAGCAGCGCCGGCAGCAATCCCACCAGAAACACCCAGCGCGGCTGGTAGGCCACGTGCAGCCAGCCGCAAACCGTCGCCAGCAGATAAATCGTCAGGCACGCGCCCAAAATGCCCAGGTTGACGCCGCTTTGCAGCACGGCGGCAATCCACGGCCGCCACCGCGCCGGCCAGGTTTCCGCCAGCAACGATGAACCCACGGCCCATTCGCCGCCGATGCCCAGCGCCGCGAGAAAACGGAAGATCATCAACTGCCACCACGTTTGCGCCAGAAAGGACAATCCGGTAAAGGCCGCGTAGGTCAAAATCGTCAGGCTCAACGCGCGGCTGCGCCCCAAGAGATCCCCTACCCGGCCGAAAAACCCGCCCCCCAGCGCCCAGCCGACGAGGAACGCCGCCTGAATCCAGGAACTGCGCGCCTTCACGTCGGCGTCCGCCGGGCTGGCGGCATGGAGCAGTTCCATCACGAACGGCGCCGCCACCAGCGTGTAAAGATGCATGTCCAGGCCGTCGAACAGCCAGCCCAGCCACGCGGCGATGCCGGTTTTCCATTGCTGCGGTGAGAGATCGGCCAGCCGCGTCACCTCGCGCCGGACTGGCATCGGTGCTGCGTCGCCAGCAACCGCGATGGACGATGGTCGGGACACGCCGCGAGGAAACCAGATTGGCCCAACGCGAACAATCCTTTCCTGCCGCGGCGGACGAAACACGGGCAAACGGAAAGGCCGCCGGCGAACCAGCGGCCTTGCGGACGCGCAAGCTTCAGTCGCTCAAATCAGCGGCACGCCCTTGGGCACTTTCACAATCGTCGTGCCGGCGATCTTGTCGTGCCACGACTGGCGTTCGCTCGACCAGCCCGCCCAGAAGAAGCCAATGCCCAGCGCGACGAACGAGAAGATGCTGCCCAGCGCGCGGACCAGCGCCACGCCGAAGTCCAGCGGCCGGCCGTCCACCCTCACGACCTTGAGACTGCAAATGATGCCGCCGATCGTCGTTCCGCGCCACATCCACATCCCGACGTGATATGCCAGCCAGATCAACAGCCCCACCGGGTTGTCAACGGAGACACCGAGATCACGGTGGAGGTAACGTAAAATCGGCAGGTGCGGCACGATGATGTTGGTGACAATCGTCACCAGAATCAAATCGAGCAACACCGCCGCAAACCGCAGCCAGAAGCCGGCGCGCGGCAGCCGGGCAAAATCCACCGCCGCCAGCCCCGCGGCGCCCGGCACGAGCGGCGGCACCGCGCCGGGTGGCGGGGCAAACGGCGCGGCCGCGGATGGTGCGGCACCCGACTCCGGCATCGGAGCGGAAGCGGACGCGGTCAGCGGCGGCATGGGCTGCGCCGCAAGGCCCACCACCGCCGCCGGCGGGATGACGGGAGCCGCCGGCGCCACCGGCGTGGTGGCAAATGGCACGGGGAGCGGCGCGGACGGCACGGGCGGCACCGGCGGTGTGATTTTGCCATTGTTGTCGCGGCGGAAGGCACCGGCCGCCGCCAGCAGCGCCGCGCCCAGGCTGAACGGCGTCAAAACTCCCAACACCACGAAACCGAGGATGGGCACCATGTAGAGCAGCGTCACCAGGATCGAACCGACCACGAACGCCAGCAACGGCGAGGGCGCCGCCTCCGGGTTTCCGCGCCGCAGGAGTTGCGCGCCGATGTATTGGAAGCACGCCGTGCGCCCCACAAGTTTGGCCGCCATCAAGGCCAGCACCACAAACGGCACGATGATGAGGCCGATGCCGGACACGACCAGGATGAACATGACCGGGGCCAGCAGAATCAGACCCAACAGACCAACGAAAAATGCCGTCAGCGGCCGGTCGTCCAGCACCTTCACGCAGGCGCCCACCGGCTTGGGCAACAGCACCAGGATGATGAGATACACCAGGAAGTGCAGCAGCACGATGCCCCAAACCCAGCCGACGGTTGGCGGCAGCGGCCGGCCGAGCAGAAAGCCTTTTTGGAACCAGCTTCCGAGCTGGTCAAAATGCGTCGTCAACCCGCCGAAGTTCACTTCCGTGGGCGGACGGGCGAGTCTTGCGGCGGGATCGCGATCCAGCCGGCCGCCCACCACCACGCAATCGCCCCGCAGATCTGCCCCCGGCCCCAGTTTGGTCGAGCCCATCACGTTGACAAAGTCACCGCCGACCTTGCCGTTGACCATCGCCTGGCCAAAAATGACCACCATGTCGCCGTCCACGTCGCCATCGAGCGTGGCGTTGCCAAAGACGACCACGTAGTCGCCGTTGACACGTTCACCGGCCTTGACCGCGGCGTTGCTGCCGATCCGCACAATGTCGTCGCTGGTCGTCGAAAAAGCCGCCGACTGACGGTCCGCGCCGCCTTGATCGGTCTGGGCGGCGGCGGACGCCTCGTCCGCGGCGAGCTTGAGGCTGGCCGGCATCCCGGCAACCAGGGCGATGCCCAGAACCAGGCCGAGCCAGCGGGTGAAGGGGGGGGTCAATTTCATGAGTTCCTCCGGTAAAAAGCCACGCGGTAAAACACCGTTCCCAAACCAACGCACGAGAGATACATCGCCAGCAGCACCGCCCCAGCGAGGCACAGGTTCAGCGTGCCCAACGACCGAATCACGGCTCCCAGGGCGTTGACGAGCACGCCGACCGCCGTCCACAGCGCCGCCACCGGCGCGAACCAGTTGCCAAGCTGCCGGCCGACCTGACCGGTCAACGCCACGTCACCGGCGTGCAACGCCAACCAGGTGATGACGCCCAAAACGACCGACACCAGCAACAGCGAGAGGCACTGGAGCGGGCGCGGCCAGGTCCACCAGGTGCGCTGATACCACGGCAGCGCCCGGACGCGGAGGGCTGCCATGACGCGCGGCAGCAGCGTGTCCGGAGCGCGCCGGTCCGGCAGCGCGCGCAGTTGGCGGTCCAGGAGTTTCTCCCAGTCGGAGTCCGGTTGACGATCATGCGGGTTCATGGGATCAGGCTTCGGCAATTTCGGGGTTGAACTGGAGCTTGCGACGCAGCGCCTCGCGGCCGCGGTGGATGTCGGTCTTCACCTTGCCGAGCGAGACTTTCAATTTGGCGGCGATTTCCTCGTAGCCCAGATTTTCGAAATGATAGAGCACCAGCGGCACGCGCTGGGCGGGCGGCAGTTTTTGCAGCGCGTCCTCCAGGATTTCGCGCTGGTCGGCGGTCTCCATCGTCTGGTCGTGCGTGTCGGGCGCCGGCAGGTTGGCGGCGAAATCCTCATGGCCTTCGTCGCCTTCTTTTTCAAACTCGGAGAAGAACCGCCAGCGGGCGCGGTAGCGGCTGAGGTGGTTCAACGAAAGATTCCGCGCCACGGTTTTCAACCAGCCGCCGGCCGTGGGGCTGGGCCCCAATTCGTCGAACCGTTCAAACGCCTTCAAAAACACCTCCTGAGCGATGTCCTCCGCCTCAGCTTCGCTGCCGAGCAGGCGGAAGGCGGTCGTAAACACCATGTTCTGGTAGTTTCGCATAAAGACCTCGAATTGGAGAGGGTCGTTCATTCGACCGGTGTTTCATTTGGCTGCCCTGACTAATTCGAGTGCATTCTCACTCGCAGAACACGCTGGAAAAGCCGAAAGTTGCAAAAAACTCAAACCAGATGGCGGCCGGGCCGGTAACACCCGGCAGAGCGATGCACCAACACACGCCAACCCCGCCCCCGGCGGATCGAACAGCATGAGCGCCGCCGCCTTCCAGGCCATCAAGTCGCTGTTCGCGCCCACCGACGAACAGCTCATGTGGCGGGTCCAGCGGCATGACGACGCGGCGGCGTTCGCCGGTCTCGTCGGCCGCTGGCAGGCACCCATCCAGCGGTTGTGCGCGCGGCTGACCGGCGATCCGCATCGTGCCGAGGACCTGACGCAGGAGGTGTTTTCCCGGTTGTTTGCGCACCGCAAAGCCTACCAGCCGGACCGCAAGTTCTCCACCTATCTTTGGCGCATCGCGTTGAATCACTGCTACCGCGATCTCAGCCGCGCCCGCTACCGCCTGGAGGTTCCATTTGAAACGGCCCGTGATGGCGAACCGCCCGTCGCCGCCGACTTCCCCGCCGGCGCGCCGGCGCCGGACGAGACGCTCGCCGACCGGGAAACCGCCGACGCTGTCCGCCGCGCGCTGATGGAATTGCCGGAGCACCTGCGCGGCATCGTCGTCCTGCGCCACTACGAAAATCTGAAATTCCGCGAGATCGCCGAGGTGCTTGATCTGCCCGAAGGCACGGTCAAAACCCGCATGACCGAGGCGTTGAATGAACTCGCCCGCCGGCTGCGCCGCACCTTGGAAATGCCGCCGGCACCCAAACACGGCGCCCGCCCCAAGGAAAGTCTTGTCTTATGAATCCCGATCCTGCCGTCCATCCCAGCCGTGAAACGTGGCTGGATTTCCTTTACGACGAACTGCCGCCCGCCGAGCGGCGTCGCCTGGCCGATCACCTGGAGACCTGCCCGGCCTGCGAAGCGGAGCTGGCGCGCTGGCGGCAAACCACGACCGCGCTGGATGCCTGGGAACTGCCTGGCGGCCGGCGGTCACGCCCGCAATTTGCGGCATCGTTGAAATGGGCCGCGGCGGCGGCGCTGGTGCTGTTCGCCGGCGTCGCGGCGGGTCGCCTGACCGCGCCACAAATTGACCCGGCAAAACTCCGGGCCGAACTCGTGCCCGCGCTGCGACAGGAACTGCGGCACGAATTTCAGAAGGATTTGCAGACGGCGGTCGCCGCGGCCGACGCGCGGACGCAGCGCCAGTTCAACGAATTCGCAACGGCCTGGAGCGCGGCCCGCCAGGAGGACCAGCAAACCACGCTGTCACTCTTCAACCGCGCCGACACCGATCGCAAAGCCGACTACACCCGGCTGCGGCGCGATTTGGAAACCGTCGCCATCCACGCCGAAGTGCGGCTGGACACGACCGAGCAGGCGCTGGACGAACTGGCGTCCGTCGCGCCGCCCGTCGGCAAAGCTTCTCATCGGTAAACTCAGAAACCAAGGAAAGGGATCCGCATGAAAACAAAGCACACAAAACACACCGCTCTGGCGGCGCTGACGGCATTCGCAATTGCCTGTCCAGCTTTCGGCCAGACGTCAACGCCGGCCACGCCAACCGCCCCGCCAGCACCTCCGCAACCAGCGACCACGCTGCCAGCACGAGAGCAGCCTGAACGGGCCGAGCAACCCGAAAGGCCCGAACGACCAGAGCCGCCAGAGCCACCAACACCGTCCGTCTCAGTTGGCACCGCCGTCGCGGTCAATGGGGCGCCGGCATCGGATCCGTTTGCGGCCGTGGACCCGACGGAAAAAGCTTTTCGTGGCGATCAAGCGACCCAGGCCGCCAAGGCAGCGGATCAGTACCAGCGCGCCATGGTCCAAGCCCAGCGCGCCGCGGAACAAGCGCGCGCGCTGGAACAAAAGCTGCGCGTTGTTGATGTGTTTCAATCGTTGCCGGGCGGCAATCAACCGCCAGCGCCGTTCATCGTTGACTTCGGCGAAATCAAAGAGGCGGGCGCCCGGCAGGCATTGTCCGAGGACCTGACCATCATGCACCGCATCCTGGTCAAGGCGGCAACCGACGTGTCCAGCCCGCCCAGCCCACCAACGGCAATGGGTATTGCCGTGTCCAATCCCGCCGAAAAAGCCGGTCCTCAAAGCCTCTACTTGAGCGGGTTGGGCGCCGTATTCTTCCTCGATGTGAAGTTCCCGCTCCTGGGTCCCCCCGCGGAAAAGACGGAAAAGGCGGCGGAAGCAAAGCCTAGGGACAATACCTGGGAGCGGACCAAACGCGAACTCTACGGCCAGCCGCAGACACCCACTGACGTTCAGCGCAAGATGGAACTCCGGATGATGACGCGCTACGGGATCGCGATTAACCAGGTCTCGCCACCAGTCGAATTCAACGCCACGCAAGTCGAGTCGCTCAAGCAGGAACTGCTCAAAGCCCTGGCCAATGCCAGCAACATCCATGGATTGAAGCCGGAGGATACCGTCATCGTCGTCGTCCGCGGTGGTCCGGTCGCGAAGGAGACACGCACCGTGAACAACGAGGAGATTCAACACACCGTTCCGAACGGCGTAAGTGTCAACGCGATTGGCGTCGTCACGACCTACGCGGAGCCCGTCAGCACGCTTAGCATCCGGATCAAGAAGGCCGACGCGATGGCTTTCGCTGACGGCAAACTCACTCAGGAACAATTTGCCAAGCAGGCCAAGATCGCAATTTACTGAGCCGGCCGGCCGCGAACTGATTTCTCGTTTGGGTTACCCGCACCGCGCTCATCGCTTCGGCTGTTCTTGCCGGCGACGGGCGCGGCTTCGTTTCCGCACACCTTACGCGTGCGCCACGACTTCAATCTCCACCCGCGCGCCGCGCGGCAGCGCCGCGACTTGCACCGTTGAACGCGCGGGATGGTCGATCGTGAAATAGCGCCCGTAAACCTCGTTCATCGCCGCGAAGTCACCCAGATCGGTCAGAAAGACCGTCGTCTTCACAACGCTCGCAAAATCAAGCTGCTCCGCCGCCAGCACGACACGGATGTTTTCCAGCACGCGTGCTGTCTGCGTCTGGATGTCCGCGCCGGCGAGCTGGCCGGTCGCCGGGTCGAGCGGAATCTGCCCGGAACAAAACAGCAGCTCGCCGACGCGGATCGCGTGGTTATAGGGACCGACCGGAGCAGGCGCGCCGGCGGGACGGACAACTTTCTTGGTGCTCATGATCAAATCCGGTGATGACGTTTCGCGGTTGCCGTCTTAAACCGGGAATCCAACCGGGTCAAGTCGCGCGGAAAATCATTGGACGCCGCCCGCCCGCAGCGGCTGTAATAACGCAACGAAGCCGGCCGCGCGGCCGGTCCGTCACGACTCAAAATGTTCGTTGCCACGCCAGCGGGAAAAATGGTTTTGCGCTCCGCCGAGGGCCAGCGCCGCCTGTGCGGTCGGATCGTCGCAGGAATTTTCCTCGGTGCATTGACGCTGGCAAACGCCTTCGCGCAGCCCGGCGCGTTGGTGGTCCGGGGTTTGGAGGCCGGCGCACCCGACGTGGATCCCGGCGAAATCCTGCTCGGGGAATTGAACTGCACCGCGTGCCACGTCGCCGCCCCTGCGATCACGGCGCGGCTGACGCCGGCGTCGGCGCCGTTGCTGGGCACTGCCGCCGCGCGAATGCGGGCCGATTATTTGCGCGCGTTCATCCGCGACCCGGTGGCGACCAAACCCGGCACCACCATGCCGGCGCTGCTGCACGACATGACCGACGCGGAGCGCGATGAAACCGACGAATCGCTGGTCCAGTTCCTCGAATCCCTCGCTCCGCCGAAACCAGTCGCCGCCATGCCGCTCGACCGCGCGGCCTTTGCGCAGGGTCGCGTGCTGTTCCACCGCGTCGGCTGCGTTGCCTGTCACGCGCCACGCGAGCCGGCCGCCGCGTTATTCCCGAAAACGGCCGTGCCGACCGATCCCGACGCCGCGCGGTTCGTGCTGAAGCAACTCAACAACACCTCGGTGCCACTCGGCGACTTGCGCCGCGCATACGCGCCCGGCGAACTGACGCGGTTTCTCCTCGATCCACTGGTCACGCGCCCGGCCGGCCGGATGCCGTCGCTGAATCTCACGGAGGCCGAAGCTCACACAATCGCAACGTATCTGGAATTCAGCGGGCCGGAAACCAATCCGCCGCCGACGGCAATCGCCGGTGCGGCGGCGTTCGTGGTTGACGCGGCCAAGGCTAAACGCGGACGCGACTTGTTCGCCTCATTGGGCTGCGCGGCGTGCCATGAACTGGGCTTCGGCCAGCCGAAAATCGTTTCAACGCTCGCCGCCAAACCGCTCGCGGACCTGAATGCCGATTCCCCGGACGGCTGCCTGGCCGCCACGCCCGCAGCCGGCCGACCTCGCTATCAGTTCAACGACGCTCAACGCGTGGCGCTGCGAGTGACGCTGGCCAGTCGCGCGCGTCTTGCCCAACCGCTGACAGCCGCGGAGCAGGTGGCGACCACGATGGTGCGGCTGGATTGCTTCGCCTGTCATTCCCGCGCGGGCTACGGCGGCCCCACACCGAGCCGGGCGGATTATTTCACCACGCTCACCGACGCCGATCTCGGCGACGAGGGGCGGCTGCCGCCGCACCTGACCGGCGTGGGCGACAAGCTGCGTTCCGAGTGGCTGCGTGAAGTGCTGATCCAGCGGGGCGCCGTGCGTCCTTACACGGCCACGCGGATGCCGCAGTTTGGCGCATCGAACGTGGTCCAGCTCGTCGCGGAATTTGGCGCGGCGGACGCGCCGCCGCTGCCGGCAGGGCCGGTCGTCCGCGGCAGCGCGGAAATGGGCCGAAGGCTGGTCGGCACGAACGGGTGCTCGTGCATCACCTGTCACCGTTACGGCGGCCGGCCATCGCTGACCATCTCAGTCATGGATTTGACGCAAATGGCCAAGCAGTTGAAGCCGGAATGGTTTCGCCAGTATCTGCTGGACCCGACCGCGCTGCGGCCGGGCACGCGAATGCCGGGTTTCTGGCTCGACGGCAAGGCGACCGTGCAGACCATCCTCGGCGGCGACACCGAGCGGCAGATTCGCTCGATCTGGCTTTACCTGCTCTACGGCGATCACGCGCCGCCGCCTGACGGGCTGCCTTAATTTTTTCCGCCCAGACCATGACGATCCCGCTTGGGATCGAACTTTTTCGGTGAATATATTCTTCACGAAGGTTCGGCTTTCAGTTCGAACTAACTGAATTGCGGTTCTGCCCAGTTACGTTCAACCATAATGATTTTTGAGATCGGCAAGAATTCTTCAAAAAATCGTTGACAGGTTTCGTGGGGGGGGGTTAATCCTTTTAACGTCAGCTAAAAGATGGATCAGTCCGCAGAAGCAAGGAATGTTTGTGGACAGAGAAAAGGCCCAATCAACGGCGGCGGGGATCAAGACCGGACCGGCTCCCGGCCCAGCCGATGACCTGCAATCTCGCGCGACCGGTTCCCGAAGGATCCTCGAACGATCCCCGAAGGATGTCCGAAACCAGTTCCGGCCGGTCTCGGCTACCATTTCCCCGCGCGCCGAACCGTTCTCCCGCCTGTCTCCAAGCACCGCTTGGCGTGCGAGTAGCTCAAAGAGAACACGATCGGCGGTTCGCGCGACGACCGCGAGGGCCGTGAAGGAGAAAAAAGCCTTAGTTGCCTTTCGCTTCCTTCGTCTCCTTCGCGCAACCAGGCTTGGCCACAAAGAGACACAACAGGCACAAAACTGGTGGTTCGCGCGACGACCGCGACGAAGAGCAATTAAGTTGCTTTCGCAATGCAAGTTGGACAAGGGAATCGCCACAAAGACGAGCGTCGCGCACAGCAATAAAGACTCACTTGAACCACTTTTCAAAGAGCTGAATGTCCACGACCAGAGCGCGGCAGCCGTCTGGCACGTAGAGAGTTTGTCACGCAAACGGGTGATAAACGAACAAGCCACTCCGCTACACTTTGAAACATTCAACCCTTACCAACATTGAGTTTAACGAATGATGAGCAAAGAAAAGGGAATTGCGCGTGAAGCATAGCATTAGTACGCATGAATACTAAGACTCAGGTCAATTACACACATGGTTCATCTGAACATGGGTCATCCACGTCAGACACGTCACTCCTGAGAGTACTCCCTTCATTTTTGCATAGTTGTGCAGGAAGTATATTGCTGCTATATGCACTCTCACATTTAAGTTTTCTAACACTTCCTGACCGTAACCACCAATTGCGTAGCACAGTATTTCCATTTCTTACGAATTGGCATTTATATCTTTGTGCTGCCTTTTTGGAGATTGCAACCGCCATATTATGCTTCAAATGGCGCGGTACCGGAATCACAAATGCAGTAATCCTGACCTTTGTCGCCGTTATGCTTTGGTATAGGTGGGCATTTTACTATACGGGTGGTAACTACTGTGGGTGCTTAGGTCTCCTCGGAAAATTGCTTCATGTCACAAAGACACAGGAAAAGGCCATCCCGATTGCTACGTTGATTTGCCTTGTATTAACGACTATCCCTTGGTTCTGTCAAAGAGCATGTAATATTCTCTCACGCCTGATTTATTGTGTGGGGATTATTATGCTCCTACAATTCCAACATGCAGCTTTAGCTGATCCATCAATCGAAGTCCATGGTTACGTAGATTCATCGTTGTGCAATCCAGATACAGGCTCCGCTTATAGCCAATGGCAATGGCACTCAATATTTACCGCAATCATTGCAGACAACACTTGGCGAATTTCAGTGACCAATCTGGAAATTAACACCTGGTGGGAAATCAGATTTTACGATGGAACGAACAGTTATGTTTTGGAACCCGTGGGCTCAAATTTCAATACGTCAGCCACAAATTTGCCAAGTTCAGACAGGTTTGTGGCTACAATTTCTCCGTCAGGTGTTTGTATTCCATTGAACGCCGACCCGTTGGGAGCGGGGCTAGTGAGTGTTACCTATGGAATCCGACCGGATCTTTGTAAGACAAATCAGTTTGGTTCGGTTGAAATGCCAGTGCCGTGGACCCTCGGTCAGGAGAATCCTGGAGCTTGGGGGTATAAATGGATTTTTGAGCTATCTGATGACGGACGATTTTTTAAAGATGTGCAAATTATACGCGACAAACGGCTAGACCGCAGCGAACAAAAAGAGTTGTTCCGTCGGGAATTGGACTATCCCGAAAGCTTAGGGACATACAACATGTACATACTGCGCCTTCAAGAGAGAAAGTCCATACAGTCTGGTTGGGTTGGAGCACGATATGAGTGTTCACAGTGGCTCCACACAAATGGCATGACGATTCCTATGGCCTCTACACTGAAGTCATACATGCCGCCTCCTAATGGTCCATTACCTTCTCGGATGTTCAATGTGAGAGCAACTAGCATTATTATCCACGAGGAAAGCAAAAATATATTTCCGCAAATTGAGGCGTCAACCCAAGTAATGGACTACCGTTATAAAAAGTCCAATGCCGAACGCATTTTCAAATACGCGGAGTACATGCTAAAGCGTGGTGATCCTTGGAAGTCTAGTCAGGATCAAGAGCTGTTGGTCCAAGCGGAAGACTGGTTGCAGCATGGGCGAAAATACAACGATTTTGCCGACCGTGGCAAAAAATGGGCTGCATTAATTCTTCTGGTATTGATCGTTATACCGGCAGTTATTCTGTGGTTCAGAACAGTAAACAAAGCAAACAAAATGCGGAGGAAATGGCAGTTATGAAAAAGGTTGTATTACTGATAGTTGTTAGTGCGTTGATTGCATTGCCAACCTACAATGTCGTTTTGGCAGCATGTAGCGACGGCACATGTTCAGCCGTCAACGGGCACTGCGAAAATGCAGGCGCTGCGTGTGATGGGGGTAATTGCGTATGTCGAAATTCAGTGAGTTATTCGGGATGCACGTGCGATACACCGGGTGTTTAGGTGTTCACAACCGCTTCGACTGTAACGTCATTGCTTGTTGGCCTACCAAGTAGGGTTCGTATAAATACATTTATGCATAGGGGCTGTTGAATGGGGTGGGAAGCCCTTAGAGCGTGTACGAAAAGTCATTTTCCGGTCTGTCGGGCGAGACGGCGGATCATCAGCGAGATCATGGTAAGGTATAACATGGCTTCAGAATGTTCCGTTTTCACCTCATAATCCCGCACCAGCCGACGCTGTTTGACGAACCAGCCGAAGGTTCGCTCCACCACCCATCGTCGTGGGCGGACCTTGAAGCCGCGGACGTCATCGCTGCGTCGCACGATCTCCAGTTCGATAGGCCGGCGCGACCGCAGCGACTTGACCCACCCCACCAAGGCTCCGGCGTAGCCGCCATCGGCCCAAATCTTGGCGATCCAACCGTACCAAAAGACGAACCGGCGCAGGAGAGTCTGGGCTCCATCCCGGTCCTGTTCATCGCCCGGTCCCACATAGGCTCCCAGGAGCAAGCCCATCACGTCCACCAGGATGTGGCGCTTGCGCCCGGTCGTTTTCTTCACCGCGTCGTAGCCACGCAGACCACCTTGATCGCCGATTTTCACGGTTTGACTGTCCATCACCGCCGCCGTGGGAGCGGCCTTGCGGCCACAGGTCTGGCGTACTCGACTGCGCAAAGCATCATGGATTCGTATCCACAGACCACTCTTAACCCAACGTCGGTAAAGGTCATACACGGTGCTCCAGGGGCCATATTCATGGGGCAGCAAACGCCAGGCGCACCCCGATCGCACCAGGTGCCGGATGCCATTGATAATCCGCCGGCGGTCCACCGGCGGGCGTCCGCGTTGGGGGCGGGGCGGGAGAAACGGTCGCAAGATTTGCCATTCGGCATCGCTCAGGTCGCACGGATACTTGGTAGTACGCATACCAAGCATTCCAACCCGCCACCTCGGTCATCTGCGGTCCAATGCAAGACTTTTCGTACACGCTCTTAGCGCGTTCATATTGAACCCCATTATTAGCCGACATTCAATTACCAAGGCGGTGCTTAGGTGCCGCCTTGGCACTTTAGTTGTGAATGCATTTTGTAGCGGGGTGAGAATATGTGAACTTTACAAGAATGGGTCCACGTGTGGAGAGAGTCTTCGGCTGAGAAGTTAGTAGGAGATGTGTGTCGATTGAATAGCCGCATCAAAGGAAAGCAATGTTGGCAAGAATAAAACGGCAAGCCATACAACTGTCAGCGACAGCAATGAGAACAATTGTTTGCTCACAGTTAAAATGGAATGTTTTATTATTCAAAGCAGGCTGTCTTTATTTGGTAGTCGTAGCCGTCATCGTGTGGCCAGACATGGATACACACGAGTTTTATAATGTCAAACAG
>JAJXZJ010000027.1 GCA_021780105.1 bacterium | reverse complement strand
GACGATGTCAAGGCCATTCTTCACGGTTTCCTCACATTTCACATTTGCACCATCGGAGGGGGAAGAGAGTTGTCCCATTTCTTGATTCTGGAGTTTTCAAACACCCTCTTAGGGTTTAGACCGATAAGGATGTGATAAAAGTTTCGATCGAACATTTTCTGATGACCAGCCGCTAAATGGCCGGCAAGGGATGACTAGTGGCTATCCGAAAAGTCGGATACAATAGTTAACAAGGCGGATGGCGCAGCGCGATCATCAAACAACCAAGCAGGACGGAGTTGGCAAGATGAGAGGCCTGCTTTTTCCGCTGTGTGAGCAGGCGCCGGTCTGTTCCAGACGGACACCGCACCCAGGGGTGCCTTCTGCATACGAGGCCAAACTTTAGCCGGCATCTTGCTTTCGCGTAATCTGTTCTGAGTGACGAATGGTAATTACTTCAAAGCATTCAGCATTGTCTGGAATGCCAAGCAGGCACAGTGAGGAATTTAGTGCGAGTGACGGTCTTGGCGAGCAAAGTCCTATTGGGCGTCGTTGTTCTGACTGCAATGCCTTGGACATTCAATGCCGCCCAGCTTCGTGATGCCTATGCCAATTGGCCTCCCGGCGGCACGCCGACGCTTTCGAGTTGCTTTGCGACCTGGGATGTGGCGCACTACCTGTGTCTAAGCCAATCCGGCTACCAGGTCGACAGCCCTTCGTGTGCGTTTTATCCGCTTTGGCCGGCGGCCATCCGCGCGGGGACGGTGCTGACCGGAGGCCGGCCGGTCCTGGCGGCCATGCTGCTATGCAACGCGTGCTCACTCCTGGGCTTCTGGATGTTTTACCGGCTGGTGGCGCGGCACTGCGGGGCGGAGATCAGCCGCGATGCGCTCATCCTGATGCTGGCGTTTCCCGGGGCGTTGTTCTTCTCCTTCCCCTACAGCGAATCGCTCTTCTTTGTGTTGGTCATGCTCTTCTTCTGGGGTTTGGAGTTGGCGCGGTGGCGGTGGGTGGCGGTGGCGGATTCCTGCTGCCACTGACAAGAGCGACGGGTGTTTTCGTGCTCCTGCCCTTGGCTTGGTATTTGTATGAGCGGCGGAAGCCGGCTTGGCTGGAGCAGCCAGTGGCGAGGTTAGCGAGGCGGATCGGGATTTGGCCCAAAGGCACGAAGCGAAGGTTCTCTTCGACCGCGCCGGCTACGGACAGGTTACCCCTCGCGGCACCAGGAATGCCAACAGACCGTCCGCCAGGCTTGGCCTGGAGGGGTCTCGGACCTGGGCTCCTGGCGCTCTGCCCCTTGCTCGGCTACGCGGCGTATTTTGGGCTGATGCATGTCTGGACAGGCAACGCCCCCGAGGGGTTCGAGGCGCAGAAAAACTATCCCAACTCCCCTTCCATTGCGAACATGTTCAACGTTACCGGTTTTACCAACGCGCTTCTGAACATCCATTCACTGGATGGAATGATGGATTCGGCGCTGGACCGGGTTTTCTTCGTGTTATTCCTGGCGCTATTGTGGCCGATCTACCGGCTGGACAAGACCTGGTTCTTTTACGTCCTGCCAGCGGGGCTGGTGCCGGTCCTGTCGAGTTGGTTCATGTCGTATCGGCGCTACCTCATGGTCTTGTTCCCGCTGTTCGTGGTGCCGGCGCTGTTGCTGCGCAAGGCCCAGAGCCGTTGGTTGTTTTGGTATTACGTCGTGCTGCTGGCCGCCCTTCAGGCATGGGCGGCAACCCGGTTCGTCAACTTTAACTGGGCTGGGTGACGCATGGTAAGAGGTGAAAAGTTGACGGCGGAAAAAACCTGGAGGTTATTCGGCTCCGGCTTTCCGGGCTTGCCAGCCTGCCGGACATTGCCGAAGCTGCCGGCGAAATCTATGGCGAAAAAGGCGCTCATCACCGGCATCACCGGCCAGGATGGTTCCTACCTGGCGGAACTGCTGCTGGCCCAAGGCTACGAGGTCCACGGGATCATCCGCCGCGCCAGCACGTTCAACACCGGCCGGCTGGAGGACATCTACACCGATCCGCACGACAGCAAGGCGCGGTTGCGCCTGCACTACGGCGACCTGGCCGACGCCAGCACGCTGGCCCGGCTGCTGGCGCAAATTCAGCCCGAGGAGGTTTACAACCTCGCCGCGCAAAGCCATGTGCGCGTCAGCTTCGACACGCCGGAATACACCACGGACATCGTCGCCACCGGCACGGTGCGCCTGCTCGAAGCGATCCGCCAGGTCGGCCTCCAGCCGCGCTTTTACCAGGCCTCGTCGAGCGAAATGTTCGGCCAGGTGCGGGAGGTGCCCCAGCGGGAGACGACGCCCTTTCACCCGCGCAGCCCCTACGCCTGCGCGAAGGTGTTCGCCTACTGGGCCACGGTCAACTACCGCGAATCCTACGGCCTGCACGCCAGCAACGGCATCCTGTTCAACCATGAGTCACCCCGCCGCGGCGAAACCTTCGTCACGCGGAAAATCACCCGTGCCGTCGCGCACATCCAGGCCGGCCTGCAGGACAAGCTTTTCCTCGGCAACCTCGACGCCAAACGCGACTGGGGTTACGCGAAGGAATACGTCGAGGCCATGTGGCTCATGCTCCAGCAGGAACAACCGGATGATTACGTCATCGCCACCGGCGAAACGCATTCCATCCATGAATTCCTCGACGCCGCCTTCGGCCACGCCGGTCTGGACTGGCGGCGGCACGTCGAGATTGACCCGCGTTACTACCGGCCGGCCGAGGTGGACGAACTGCTCGGCGACGCAAGCAAGGCGAAGCGGCAGCTCGGCTGGGAGCCGAAGACGCGGTTCGCCGAACTGGCGCGGCTGATGGTGGACGCGGACATCGCCCTGTTGAAGGCTTACCGCGAAGGCCGTGTGCGGGTCTCCACTTGAACCCCATGCCGCGCGCCTTCATCACCGGCATCACCGGCCAGGACGGTTCCTACCTCGCCGAGCTGCTGCTCGAAAAAGGTTACGAACTGCATGGCGTCGTTCGCCGCACCAGCGCGCTGACCCGCTCGCGCCTGGATCATCTCTACCGCGACCCGGCCATCTACGGCCGCCGGCTGTTCCTGCATTACGCCGATCTGGACGATCCCACCACGCTGCGTCGCGCCTTGTTCAAGGCGGCGCCGCAGGAGGTGTATCATCTCGCCGGCCAGAGCCACGTCGGACTGAGCTTCGACCTGCCCGAATCCACCTGCGAACTGACCGCCATGGGCACGCTGCGGTTGTTGGAAATGTTGCGCGACCTGCCGGCGCCGGCGCGGTTTTTCCACGCCTCTTCGTGCGAAGTCTTCGGCCAGCCGGCGCAGGTGCCGCAGGATGAGCAGACGTCGCTGGCGCCGGTCACGCCCTACGGGTGCGCGAAAGCCTTCGCCACGCAGATGGTCTCGGTTTACCGCGCGTCGTTCGGCCTCTTTGCCAGCAACGGCATCATGTTCAACCACGAGTCGCCGCGCCGCGGGGAGAATTTTGCCACCCAGAAAATCTGCCGCGCCGCCGCCGCCATCAAGCTCGGCCGCGAGCGCGAGGTCAGCCTGGGCAACACCGCCGCCGAACGCGACTGGGGCCATGCCCGCGACTATGTCCGCGCGATGTGGCTCATGCTGCAGCAGGAGCGGCCGGAGGATTACGTGATCGCCACCGGCCGGGTGCATCGCGTGCAGGACGTGATCGAAATCGCCTTTGCCACCGTCGGCCTCGACTGGCGGGAACATGTCCGGCAGGACCCGCGTCTCTTCCGGCCGGCCGAGCCGCAGCGGCTGGTTGGCAACGCGGCCAAGGCCCGGCGCCAGCTCGGCTGGGAGCCGGCGACCACGTTCGAGGAAATGATCCGCGAAATGACGGAAGCCGCGCTCCGCCAGCTTGCGGCGTGAGCCGGTTTACGCCGTCACGGCAGCGACTCGTTCCTGAAAATCCGCGTATGCGCGGCGGATGCCGGCCTCCAGATCAATCTCCGGTTTCCAGCCCAGCGCGCGCAGCCGGGAACTGTCCAGCAGCTTCCGTGGCGTGCCGTCTGGTTTGGTGGCGTCCCAGCGGATGTCGCCGGTGAACCCGACCGCGCACGCCACCACTTCCGCCAGTTCCCTGATCGTCAGGTCGCTGCCAGACCCGACGTTGACGAACGCGTCTTCGCTGTAATGCCGCAGGAGGAACACGCAGGCGCGGGCCAGGTCGTCGGCGTGCAGAAACTCGCGACGCGGCGTGCCCGTGCCCCAGCAGGTCACGCGGCGGTCGCCGCGCAGCTTCGCCTCGTGGAAGCGCTGGATCAGCGCGGGCAGGACGTGCGACGTCCGCGGATCGTAGTTGTCGTTCGGCCCGTAGAGATTCGTCGGCATCGCGCTGATGAAGTCCGCGCCGTGCTGCCGGCGGTAGGCCTGGCAGAGTTTGATGCCGGCGATTTTGGCCAGCGCATACCACTCGTTTGTCGGCTCCAGCGGCCCGGACAGCAGGTATTCCTCCTTCAGCGGCTGCGGGGCGAGCTTCGGGTAAATGCAGGAACTGCCGAGGAACAGCAGCTTCTTCACGCCGGCGCGGTGCGCCTCGTGAATCAGGTTGCACTCGATTTGCAGGTTCTCGAAAAGAAACTCCGCCGGCAGCTCGTTGTTTGCCTGGATGCCGCCCACCTTCGCAGCGGCGACGACGACGAACTCCGGCCGCGCCGCCGCGTAAAACCGCCGCACCGCGGCTTGGTCCAACAGGTCCAGTTCGGCCCGCGCGCAGCCGATCAGCCGCATGAATCCCTGCCGGGTCAGTTCGCGCCAGATCGCGCTGCCGACCATGCCGCCATGGCCGGCCACGTAAATGCGAGCCTCGGATGGAATATCCATGCGTGGGCAGGATAGCGGCGTGCGCGCCGATGCCGCAAGCGTCGTCCAGCCGGCGGCTACCGCCAGTCGTCCGGCACGCGCACCTCCAGCACATGCCGGCCCGGCTCCAGCCGCAGCACCAGTTTCAACACATCCGTTTCATGCACGCGGCTGACAATTTCCTCCGGCGCCAGCGCGTGTCCGTCCTTGCGCACGACAGCGGAATCGTCCGTGGGCACGAAGGCCGTCGCCATCGTGTTCGGCGGGACGACGAACTCGAAGCGCAGTTTGCCGCCTTCACGACGCCAGTTGCTCTCGATCGGGCCGTAGGGCGAGTCAAAGCGGCATTTCACCCAGTTCAGCGGGCAGCCGCGCCAGTAGCCGGGCTTGAGCAGGAAATCCTGATAGCCCCGGCCGTCGGCGCCAGGCCGGATGCCGGCGAGACCTTCGATGAACCACGCGCCGACATGCAGGTAGGAACTGTGGCAGAGCGAGAGCTTGCCTTCCCAGTCCTCCCACAACGTCGTGGCGCCGTTTTTGAGCATGAAGCCCCAGCCCGGGTAATCCTCCTGATCCGCCATCGTGAACATCAAGTCCGGCCGCTCGTCGGCGATGAGTTCCTTGACGACGAACGAACCGCCGGTGATGCCGGCCCAGAAGTGGCCCTTGTGCGTCACGAGGATTTCATCCTGCAACCGCCGTTCGACCGCCGACTGCAGCTCCACCGGCGGCACGCCGACGAGCAGGGCGATGGCCAGATACGCCTGCGAGCCGTTGACGTAACTGTGGTCGGCCGGATGGTAGAACTTCCGGTGAACGGCGGTGCGGACGGCGGCGGCGCGCGCGCGCCAGGCCTTGGCCTCGGCGGGTTCGCCGATCACGTCGGCGATGCGCGCGGCGGTCTGCAAATTGTAAATCCAGTAGCAATTGTTGAAGAACAGCGTCTCGGGCGTGTCACCGTTCACGCCTTGCGCGCCGGGCCAGAGCCAGTCGCCGAGGAAATCCCACTCGCCGCCCCAGCGCACGAGCAGGTTGTCCTTCGACTTGGTTTCCAGAAACGCCAGCCAGTGTTCGATGGTCGGCAGGTTCGCGACGAGGATGCCGCGGTCGCCGTAGCGGCGGTAGATTTCCCACGGCAGCGTGACGCAGTAACCGCTCCAGCCGGGTCCGCCGCCGCCCCAGTAAGTTGGCGCCGTGTAAGGCAGATTGCCCGCCTCCAGCTTCGAGCCGGAGCCGACGTCGCCGGGTTTTTTGTCCACGCCCCATGACGCCGCGCGGCCCTGCACGTCGCGCCAGTCCTCGCTCCACTTGCTGTAGAACGCGCCGAGGTGGAAGTGGTCGAGCGCCGACTCGGTCGTGGCGTGGGCGTCGCCGCCGTAGCCCATCCGCTCGCGCTGCGGGCAGTCCACCGAGTAGCCGCCGAGGCTCAAGTTTTCCCACGTCCAGACCGTGGCGTCGTGAATCCGGTTCAGCAGCGGATCGGAGCAGGCAAACTCGGTCGCGGGCTGGTAATCGGTCCGCACCAGCCAGCCGCGGATGTCGCTCAACTGCGGCTTCTGTCTCAGGCCCGCGATTTGAATCCAGCGGCCGACGCCGTAGTTGAACCGGTTGCGGAACGTGCCCTTGCCCGCCGGGCCGATGATGTAAACGCTGTGCAGCCGGTGGGTCATCGCCGCTTCGGCGCGCTCGGAGAACTGGAATTCGATCCGATCGCCGGGATTGCCGCTGACCTTCGCCTCGATCCAGCCGGCGAAATTCACGCCCATGTCCACGCGCCACACGCCGGGTTTCGGCTCGGCGATGGCCACCGGCTTGATCTCGTTCTCCAACCGGTTCGGCTCCACCTT
This sequence comes from bacterium, assembly GCA_021780105.1. Classification (GTDB taxonomy): domain Bacteria; phylum Verrucomicrobiota; class Verrucomicrobiia; order Limisphaerales; family J093; genus JAJXZJ01. The sequence continues at coordinate 40,525 of JAJXZJ010000027.1, read as the reverse complement.
CTGCGCGGAGAGCACCAGCCGGGGATGAAACACCGCAGCCGGCTTCCACGCCGAATCGTCGAACGTCGCCGCGCACCAATCGGGTTGGTCCTTGTTCGCGTCAAACAACTCGCCACCGAAGTCCGTGAAATTCCAGACGCCGAGCAGGGTGTTCGGGCTGGGATGCCAGCGCCAGGTTTCGTCGGTGACGACGCTCGCGGTGGTGCCGTCCGCGAACTCGAAATCCGCCTGCGCGATGACGATCGGGCTGGCCGGCTTGTCCGCGGTGCGGAACGGCGGGAAGATGGACCACGAGGTGCCGAGCCAGAGGCCGATCGCGTTGGTGCCCGGCTGCAAATAGCGGGCGATGTCGTAGGTGACGTAGCGGGCGCGCTTGGTGAAGTCCGTGACGCAGGGCATCAACACGTCGTCGCCCACGCGCCGGCCGTTCACATAGACCTCGTGGTAGCCGACGGACGCCACGTAAATCAACGCCCGTCGGGGCGCGGCCGGCAGCGTGAACGTCTTCCGCAGCCACGGGTCGGGCATGGTGTTGTCCGGCGGCGAGCCGGATGGCGCCTTGAACTGCTGGTCGGTGCCGATCCATTGGCCGGTCCAGTCGCTTTGCGCGAGCGGGCCGACGGTCCAGCTTGCCGGCGCGCTCCACGGCGACACCCGGCCGCGCTCGTCCTGCACGCGCACCTTCCAGAAACACGCCTCGCCGGAACGCAGCGGCTGGCCCTGGTAATCGTTCAATTGGGACACGGCCGATTTGATCCAGCCGGAATCCCACAAATCTCCCCGGTCCTGGGCGAGCAACGCGGCACTGGAAGCGACCAACACCTGCCACGCGCGCTGCCGCTGGCCGTGCCCGGCGGGGTCGGTGGCGGCCAGCGTCCAGCTCAGCCGCGGCTGGCGCACGTCCAGCCCCAGCGGGTTGTTCAGATACTCGCAACGCGGATCGGTGACGGCGACCGAGGCCGCGCGGCCGGCGAACGCACAGGCCAGCAGGGCCAATGCGCCAAGCAGGCCGCGGGTGAAACGGGAAATAAGAGAACGATGGGAGGAGTTCATAAGTCAATGAGAGGGGTTATTCGTCGCCATTGCCGTTGCTGTCGCGCCTGGCCCAGCGGCGTTGTGGTTTGGCCGGCAGGCGGGTGTCCACCCTGGCGTAATAGGTGTCCTTGCCGAAACGTTCGTTCACGGCGGTCTCGAAGGCCAGCGAGGGCGTGACGCGGAAATGATCGTGCGTCTCGATGAACACGGCCTCGCCGCCCGGTTGCAGGAGGCACAGGAAAAGCGGGCATTTGCCGGCGTGCGCCTGCGCCAGATCGCGCACGGCCTCCAGCGATTCGCGGCTCAGGTGGGCGGCGTGGAGCCGCAGGTGAACCTGCTCGGTGAAGCGCCGCGGAGCGTCCGCGAGTGGCAGGATTTCCTGGGCAAAGAGCTTGGGTTTGTCCTCGCCCAGGCTCACCTCGCCGATGACCAGCACGCCCGTCTTGGGTTTCAGCAGCTCGCGATGTTTCTCGAAACTCTCATTCATGCAGAGGACCTGCACCGTGCCGGCGAGGTCCTCCAGCGTCACCATCGCGTAAGGCTTGTTGCTCTTCTTGGACACGCCGCTCTGCACGGCAGTGATGAGGCCGCCGAGGCGGGTCATTGCGCGGTTGGGCAGTAGCGCCAGTGTCGCCGTGGTGGCGAGACCAAACTTTTGCAGCAGCGGGGCAAACGGCGTCAATGGATGGCCGCTGACGTAGAAGCCGAGCAATTCCTTTTCGGCCGCGAGCAACTCGCTCGCCGGCCACTCCGGCAGTGCCACCGCCGCCTCGGGTTTCGCCGGCATGGACTCCTCCAGCGCGCCGAACAGGCTGGTCTGCCCGCGGACGCGGTCGTCGGCCAGGCTGGCGGCGCGGGCCAGCGTGCGGTCAATCGCCGCGGTGAGCGCGGCGCGGGTTTCGCCAAAGCCGTCGCAGGCGCCGGCCTTGATGAGCACCTCGATGACTTTGCGGTTGGCGCTGCGGGGGTCCACCCGCTGGCAGAGGTCGGCGAGCGAGGCGAAGCGGCCGCCGGCGGCGCGGGCGGCGAGAATGGTTTCCGCCGCCACTTCGCCCACGTTCTTGATGGCGGCCAGGCCGAAACGGATGACCGGGCGTGCCGTGCCCTCGGGGCCGGGTTGGCCGCGCGCCGGGGCGAAGAACCGCTGGCTTTCGTTCACGTCGGGGCCGAGCACTTCGATGTCAAACTGCCGGGCGTCCTCGACGTATTGGCTGAGTTTCTCGGTGTCCGCCAGGTCGTTGGTCATCATCGCGCACAGGAACTCCACCGGGTAGTTCGCCTTCAAATAGGCGGTCTGGTAGGCGACGATCGCGTAGGCGGCGGCGTGGGATTTGTTGAAGCCGTAGCCGGCGAACTCCTGGAGCAGGTCGAACACGCGGTTGGCCTGGGCGGCGGGAATCTGGTTCGTCGCGGCGCAACCCTTGACGAATTTTTCCCGCTGTTTCTGCATTTTTTCCTCGTCCTTCTTGCCCATCGCGCGGCGGAGGACGTCGGCGGCGCCGAGTGTGAACCCGGCGAGCACCTGCGTGGCCTGCATGACCTGTTCCTGATAGACGAGCACGCCGTAGGTTTCGCGGCAGATCGGCTCCAGCAGCGGGTGTTCGTATTCGATTTTCATCTCGCCATAACGGCGGCGGATGAAGTCGGGGATCAGCTTCATCGGGCCGGGGCGGTAGAGCGCGATCAGCGCCGTGATGTGCTCGATGGAGCTGATCTGGAACTTGCGGCAGAGGTCGCGCATGCCGCTGGATTCCAGTTGGAACACGCCCAGCGTGTTCGCCTTGTTTAACAGGTCGTAGGTCTTCGCGTCGTCGAGCGGCAGATGGTCGATCGGTACCTCGACGCCGCGTTCCTGCCGCACCATGTCGCAGGTGTTGCGGATGACCGTCAACGTCTTCAGCCCGAGGAAATCCATCTTCAGCAGGCCGAGGTCGCCGACCGGCCCCATCGCGTATTGCGTGACGATGCCGCCGGCGTCGTCCGTCTTGAGCGGCAGCAGATTTACCAGCGGTTCCGGGCCGATGACCACGCCAGCAGCGTGGACCGAGGCGTTGCGCGTGAGGTCTTCGAGTACCTGCGCCGTATCCAGCAGCTCGCGCGTGACTTCCTCCGTGTCGTAAGCCTGCTTGAGTTCGGGCGTCAGCCGGATCGCCTTGGCGAGGGCGGAGGACTCGCCTTTTTCGAGCTTCAAGTCGCCCGGAATCAGCTTCGCCAGCCGGTCGCAGTCGCCGTAGCTCAGGCCCATGACGCGCCCGACGTCGCGCACCACCGACTTCGCGCCCATCGTGCCGAAGGTGATGATCTGGGCGACGCACTCGCGGCCGTATTTCTGGCGGACGTATTCGATCACCTCGGCGCGGCGGTCGTCGGCGAAATCAATGTCAATATCCGGCGGGTTGACGCGCTCGGGGTTCAGGAACCGCTCGAACAGCAGTTGATAGCGGATCGGATCAACGTTCGAAATCTCCAGCAAATACGCCACGATCGAGCCGGCCGCCGAGCCGCGCGCCACGCACGAAATGTCCTTGCTCCGGCCGTGGCGGACGAAATCGCCCACGATCAGGAAGTAGCTCACGAAGCCGGTTTTCTCGATCACCGCCAGCTCGTGCTTCAGCCGGTCCAGCACCACCTTCACCGCGGCGGCCACGGCGGGATCGTTCAGGTCGGGCGCCGGCGCCGCTGCGCCTTCGGCTTCCGTATCCGCGGAGTAAGTCGGCAGCCGGCCGGGGTCCGCGAGGCCTTCGACGACGAAGTGGGCTTCCTCGGCGCGGACGCGCAGCGTGTAGCGGTGCAGCAGGCCCTCGACGAGCAGGCGGCGCAGGTAGCCTTCGCGGGTGAAATGTTCCGGCGGCGTGAAGTCCGGGTAGTGCAGCTCGTTGAATTTGATTTCCAGGTTGCACCGCTCGGCGACCTCCAGGGTGTTCGTCACCGCCTCCGGCACCTCGGCGAACAGCGCCTTCATCTCCTCCGCGCTGCGCAGATAAAACTGCTCCGGCTGGTAGCGCATCCGCCGCGTGTCCTCCAGCGTTGTCTGCGTGCCGATGCAAATCAGGCAGTCGTGCGCCCGCCAGTGTTCGCGGGCCAGGTAGTGGACGTCATTTGTGGCCACGAGCCGCAGACCGAATTCGCGCGCCCACGGGATCAACTGCCGGTTCACCTTCGCCTGTTCCGCGATGCCGTGGTTTTGGAGTTCGAGGAAATAATTCTCCGCGCCGAAGGTCTGCCGGAACCAGTCCACCGCCTCGCGCGCCTTCGGGAGCTGGTCGTTCACGATCAAATCCGGCACCTCGCTGGCGAGGCAGCCGGACAACGCGATGAGGCCCGCGTGGTGCGCCGCGAGCAGTTCCTTGTCCACCCGCGGCTTGTAGTAAAACCCTTCCAGATGCGCGGCGGTGACGAGCCGGACGAGGTTGCGGTAGCCGGTCTCGTCCTTCGCCAGCAACAGGAGATGATGGTAAACGTCCCGGCCGCCGCTGGTGGTCTTTTTCTCGAACCGGCTGCCCGGCGCCACATACACCTCGCAACCGATGATCGGTTTGATGCCCTTGTCGAGTGCCGCCTTGTAGAAGTCCACCGCGCCGAACAGCACGCCGTGGTCGGTGATCGCCAGCGCGGGAAATTTCAATTCATGCGCCCTCTGCACCAGCCGGTCGAGCCGGCACGCGCCGTCGAGCAGCGAGTATTCGGTGTGCAGGTGCAGATGGACAAAGTCCGCGTGCGACATGCCGCCAATCTACCGCCGGGCGCAAACGGGGCGAGAGCGAATTTTCCGGAGGCGCAAATTGCGCGGCGGCTCAAAGCAACTGCGTCCGCCCTGGCACATACACCGGGTAGCTGCCGTCGGGACCGGGTTTGGCCGGCGGTTCCATGCCATCGTGGCAGTCCTCCGGCTTGAGCAGGTAGCTGAAGTCGGACGCGTTGACCTGGTCCCAGGCAACCTCCTTGCCCGTGTAGCAGGAAAGCTGGCCCATCACGGTCGTCATGGTGCTGTCCACCATGTAATCGCCGTTGTTGACCGGGTTGCCGGCGCGGATGCCGGCGAAGAGGAGGTCGTGCTCGATCTGGTAAGGATCCACCTGATGCGGATCGTTGCTCGCCGCCTGCCAACGCCAGTTCTTTTCGCCCCAGACGCGGGCCGCCGTGACGCTCGCCCGCCCTTTGGTGCCGAACACCTGGCTGGAGGAGTCGTCGTAGCAGCCGGTCGTCGTGCGGCAGAAGGCATAGACGCGGACCGAGTTCGGAAACTCATACACCACCGAATGGTGGTCGAACACGTTGCCATAAACCGGCTCGGTCATGGTGGACCGTCCGCCCAGCCCGTGGCAGCGGACCGGCAGCGCCTCCTTCAGCGCCCAGCGCGCGCGATCCATGTTGTGGACGAGCGACTGCGGCACGTCGTCGCCGGAGAGCCAGGTGAAGTGATACTGCGTGCTGCACTGCCATTGCAGCTCGGTCAAACCCGGCCGGCGGTCGGTCACGCCGTAGGGCGCGCGGAGGAAGTTCTCCTCGATGCTGACAATGTCGCCGATCGCGCCGTCGTGAATGCGCCGGACGGTTTCGATGTAGCCGGGGTCGTGGCGGCTGTGCAACCCGGACGCGATGCTCAGCCGCTTCTGGCGGGCCAGTTCGCAGGCCCGACGCATCATTTTCACGGTGTAAGGATCAATGCCGTGCGGCTTCTCGACAAACACATGCCGGCCCGCTTCGAGGGCGGTCAGCGCGTGCAGCGGATGAAACTTCGCCGCGTTCGCGATGCACACCACGTCGCTCAACTCGATGACCCGCTTGAAGGAGTCGAAACCCGTGAGGCAGTTCGCCTCCGGCACCTGGACGGCGTCGGCGCGGTTCTCCCTGGCCAGCTCGGTCTTGATGGCTTCGCGGGCGTTGTGGACCCGGTCCAGGAAAATGTCGCAGATGGCCACCAGGCGCGCACCCTTGTCGGCCTTGAGCGCCTGCGCGCCGGCGCCGGTGTTGCGGCCGCCCGCGCCGATCATGCCCACGCGGAGGATGTCGCTGCCCGCGGCGTGGGCGAAGCGGGAAACGTCCAAGCCCGCCAGCACCACCAATGGCGCCGCGGTGGCGGAGGTTTTCAGAAAGGAACGGCGGGTGAACGCGCCGGGTGGGGTTGAGGCTGAGGTCGCTTTCATGGCAGTGGCCGCAGCATGGAGAAGGAAACGCCCGCCGTCAATGCTTCGGCGACCGGCGGTTCATGCCATCGTGCGTAGCGGGCAACCAACTTGCGTTGAAACTGCCCGAAAAGGCGGCTTGGCTTGCCGCTCGACACTTTCCTCCACGCACGGCAGACTGCATCCAGAATGAGTGTGTGCGCACTCAATAAGCTGGAACGGTGCATCGCGATGCTGGCCCTGCTGGTTGTGCCGCACCCTGTCGTGGAGGCGCAGATTGCGGCTCGCTGGTCTTGGCAGGAACCGCAGGCGAAGGTGCTGCCGACGGGCGATTTGCAGTGGGCGCCGCACCCTTTCGAATTCAAGGCGGGCGAGTCGGTCCGTTACATTGACTTCGACGCGGGCAACGACAGCAATGACGGTCGCTCGCAGCAAGCGCCTTGGAAGCATCACCCGTGGGATCCCAACGCCACAGGCGCGGCGAAGGCCGGCAAAGGAACACACACCTACGTTTTCAAACAGGGCGTGGTTTACCGCGGAGAACTTGATGCCAACGAGTCAGGAACTGAGTCGTCGCCGATCATCCTGACTCGCGACCCGGCGTGGGGCACGGGACCGGCGGTGATCTGTGGCTCGGAGTTGGTGACGGGCTGGAAGAAAGGGGCAGACAATCCGCTCATCCCGGAACCGGAGAAGGTCTGGCACGTGGACCTCAACTGGTCGCCGCGCAACGTCTGGATGGTCGGCAAGGACGGCACCGTGGCGCGCATCGCGCTGGCCCGCACGCCGAACTGGGAAATCACCGACCCGGACGACATCAAGAGCGAGTGGTGGACGTGGAAGAATCCGGACAAGCCGTTCGACAACTACGCCATGATCAATGGCCAGCGGCGCCATCTGGCGTTCGACAAGGAGCACATCAACACCAACGAACCGCAGGATTACTACGAAGGCGCCATTGTCTGGACAACCAAGGGCTGGGTGATGGGCAGTCCGTTCCCGGCGCGGGTTTTGGCTGTGGACCGCAAGCGCGGCGCATTGACTTTCCCCGGCCAGTGGGGAGGCGAGCCTGCCTACAAGATCATCCGCGGCTGCCAGTATTACCTGGAAGACAAACCGCAGTACCTGGACAGTTCCGGTGAGTTCTGGTTCGACAAGAAGGGTAATGGCGGACGCCTCTATCTGCGCCTGCCCGGTGACCAGGATCCCAACACGGCCCACGTGGAAGTTGCCAGGCGCATCCATTTCATCGAAAGCCGGGGCATGAGCCATGTCCATATCCGGGGCCTCACATTCCGCTTCGCCAATCGTTACTGGAACCTGCTCGCCGCGCCTTACTGGGTTTCGCATGAAAGCCTCGACGTGGAACCCGGTTGCATTCGCCTGCTGGGCAGCGGCACGGACATTGAGATCGCCAACTGCGCCTTCGAACATGTCCACCGGGGTGTCCGGTTAAAGGCCAGAGGTCCGCACGATGTTATTGACCAGGTGGTGGTGGAAGACAGCGTTTTCTCGGATGCCGACGACGGCGGCGTCGAATTTTCCGACGGCAGCCATTACGGGATGGTGTGGCCACCGATGGGCCGGCTTTACGACGTGCGGGTGATGCGAAACAAGTTCGATCACATCGGCCTCCGCCCCGACCTTTTTGGCCAAGGCGAGACGCTGCAGGTCAACTACGCCGAGACGGTCGAGGTGGCGGGAAACATGTTTGATCGGGTTTGCTCGCAGGCGATTGATGTCCACGGCGCCAAGCAAAGCGGCGCGGCCACGGACCGCCCGTTCACCCGCCTGCTCATCCACCACAACAAGGCTGTGGATACGCTGCTGAACAACGACGACTTCGGCGGCATCGAAACGTGGCAGGGCGGCCCGGCCTACGTGTATGACAACATCTCCGGCAACCCCGGCGGCTACCGCAACTGGGATCACGTGCTGAGTCCGGACACAGAGGACCGCTTCGGCCACGCGTATTACCTCGACGGCGCCTTCAAAAACTACCATTTCAACAACATCGCCTGGGGCAAGTCCAAGGGACCATCAGGCAGGTTGGCCAACACGTCGGCGTTTCAGGAGATCATCAGTTACCAAAACACCTTCTTCAACAACACCATCTTCAACTTTGTGCGCGGCTCGCGCCGGCAGGCGCCCCAGGCCGGACGCGTGAAGTTTCTCGGCAACATCTGGCAAAGCATGGGACTGCGTGTCTTTCGCGATGCCGACCCGGCCCGCACCGCCGCCGCCGGCAACGAAGCGGACGCCGGCCCGCGCCGCAGCGAGTTCGCCATCGAGACTGACGCCTATGCGCGCAATGTCTTTTACGACGTGGGAGAACGCTTCGGTGTGTTTGAGCCTTCCGGGCGTTGGCACCAGACGCTTCCGGCATTTCGGTCAGCCCTGGAAGGCTACAAACCGCTGGCAGCTTCGGTGGGCAGCATGGCCGGGCAACCGCCCTTGCGCGATGCTGCTTCGCACGACTTCCGGCCTTTCACCGTATCGGCAGCTCGCGGGCAGGGAGCGAGAGTCTTCGTGCCTTGGAGCCTTTACGAGACGGTCGCCGAGTGGAACTTCTATCCCATCCCAGGCGAACCAACGCGGATACTGGATGAGCACTGGTGCATGCCTCCTTACTACACCGGACGGGACGAGTACTATAAATTCCCCACCTACCCGCTCAAAGGCGTCAACATTACCCTGCGGGACTACGCAGCCGGTCCCCTCGAGAACTGGACCACCGGCGCCCTGCACTTCAACGGGCAGGACCAGTTTGCCGTCCTGAAGAACGAGGACATCGAGCGCGCCGTCACCTTGGACGCAGGGTCCGCCAATGGAACCGGCAACCGCAACGTCAGCGGCTCGGACTTGCGTAATCCTCAGATCTACACTTCAAACTTTCTGATCGAGGTTTGTTTCCAGACTGTGGTCGGAGAAACGAACGCCGTTTTGGTCCAGAAGATCAACGACACCGGCTATGTTTTGGGCGTGAACGAGGCCGGCGGCATGACCTTCGCGACGACTTTCGGCAGCACGACAGCCTGGCTGGCCAGCCGCGGCGCCGTCAACGATGGCAGGTGGCATCATGTCATCGCCGAGGCCGACCGCAAGGCGGGGACGTTCACCATCTACCTCGACGGCCGGAAAGACGCCGCCGGCCCCGGTATCGGAGCAGACGTCTCTTTAGCCAACAACGCCGACCTTTACGTGGGCGGCACGCCGCAGGGGCACGACCTGGACGGCGCGATTGATTTCATGCGCATCGCCCGCGGCACGCTGGCCGATTCGAAGACGACGATCGAAGAACTCTACGCCTGGGAATTCGACGGGCCATTCCTTTACGATTTCACCGGACGCCGCCGGCCGGCGAGCGGCGGAGATGCGGGGGCGATTATCAGCGCGGATCAAAGCAATGTTAAGTCGCCATAAAAACGATAAGCCAGGAGGGCATCGTTTCGAGACGGTTCAACCGGAACAGGACCGCGCGCTGCCGACGAGCAGGTCGGAAGGAAAAGAGAGTCGCCATTGTGAACACTTTGAGATCGCTCTGAAAATCCAACTGACGCCATGAGAAGATTGTTCATTGCCAGCGCGCTGGCCGTCTTGCTGCTGGCGCGGGCCGGCGCGGCCGTGCCTTGGCACACGCTCTACCTGGCCAACGGTGGCTATTGGCCGGAGCGGGTGCTGGTGACCGTCACCAATGCTTCGTCTGAGGCGGTTGCCGGCGCGCCGCTGGCCTTCGCTTTGCCTTGTCTGACGGGTGTGCGGGTGGAATCGCTCCGCGTCTGCCGCACCGACGGCGTCGAACTATTGTTCGACCTGCGCAATGCTCACGGTGTCGCCAAACGCACGGGTCCGTTGAGCGCGGAAGACAGACTCATCGTGCCGATTGAATGTCCCGCCCATGCCGCCGAAACCGTGCTGGTGTATGCGGGCAACACTCAAGCCTGGGCCGTGCCTGATTTTCTGCCCGCCAGGTTCACGGATCGCGCCGTCAGTCCGGAGGACGGAACCGGCTTCAACGTTTCTGCCGGTAAAATTGAGCGAATTGAACTCAAACCGGCGCCGCCCGTCACGCCTGGGAACGGACCTGATTGGCAGAACTGGGCGGAAGTGCGCGTGCGCTGTCTCGATGACGGGGGAGATTCGAACGCCTTGGTCCGGGTGAACCTGCGCAAGGCACTGGCGCTCCTGCCAAACGTTCCTCACGCCGCCGCCGTCCGGGTTGCGTCCGGCGACGGTGGCGAACTCGCCGCCTATGATTTGGGAGGCGGCGCGGATTTGCTGTTCAGCGCCGACTTGCAACCGTTGACGGAGGAACTGTTTCAAGTCGGTTTCAGCTTGGAATCGAAACTCGATTCCGCCGCCGTGATTCGGGACTACGGGCGCTTGCTGACGAGCAGCGCGAACCTGGCGGCCAACGGCAGCTTTGAAGATGGGACTGACGCGCCGGACCCGTGGCTCAAACCGGACAACGGCGGGCCAGACGGCGTCGAAACCGGCTTCAGCAACGATGCGTTGTTCGGCCGGCGATGCCTCGAATTGACGGTCCGCGACAACCCCAAGGGCGATTGGCTGGGCTGGCGCTCGCGCGAAATCCCCGTCAAACCGGGGGCGACGTATCTGCTCAGCGGCTGGCTCAAAGCGGTGGGATTGCAGAGTTGGGCCGCGATTCACGCTCATTTTCACGATGCCCACGGGACCTTGACGAAGAGCGGCGCCATGGTGAGCACGCAGCCCACGGTGAGCGGCAACTCGGACTGGGTGAACTCGAAAGGCTTCTTCCAGGCTCCGCCTGATGCGGCGAGCATCGAGCTTCACCTGACCATGAACACCCAAGGCACACTGCGGCATGACGGCATCGTCCTGTGCGAGGTGGTGGGCGGACAGGTGGAGCGCGCCCACTCGGTTGCGGACCGGGCGGCGGATCCCGGCCTCCGGGTCTGGGAAGTGAACCCGCTGGTGAAGGTGTTCCCGGATTCTCCGCCCCAAGGGCAGGCGCACGCGGTTTCCGTGGAACTGGCCCGCAACGAATACCAGGCCTTTCAACTCGCGCTCCGCACGGGAACCGGGGGCGCAGTGCGCGTGCGCGTTACGGTTTCTTCCCTCGAAGGCCAGGGCGGCAGCGGGTTGCCACCGGTGAAAGTGGAGCGCGTGGGTTACGTGCCGGTGGACTACCCCAGCGCTTATTACTCGACCGAGGTCCCTGAATGGTGCCGCAAGGTGCCGCAAGGCGCCCCGTCCACCGACGGTTGGGCGGGTTGGTGGCCCGACCCGCTGGCGCCGGGCACGAACCTGGACCTCACCACCGGCCGGACGCAGCCGGTCTGGTTTACCGCCCATGCGCCGAAGCACGCGACGCCGGGCAAGTATCAGGCCGAAATCACCTTCACTGCCGGCACCAATGATACGATCCGCATTCCGCTGACCGTGCGGGTGCTGCCGTTTGCGCTGCCTGACGCGGGACGGCTTCGTGCCATCTTCGATTTTCGTTTTGGCCCCGGCGGCGTTTTTGGCAGCGGCGCCAATTCGCAGGAGGACTACCGCCGATGGCTGCGTTTCATCGCGGAGCACCGGCTGGGCATCAACGAGATTCAGCCTCCGCCGCAGTTCACCTACCACGACGGCAAGGTGAGCATGGACACTTCCGGCTTCGACGAGACGGCGCACTACTGCTTCGACGAACTGGGCATGAACGTGGCCTACACGCCGGAGTTTTTTTACATGTTCGGCTGGGCTTATCCGCCCAAAAAATTTTTCGGACTGGAGCCGTTGACCCCGGAATGGACCGCGGCGCTTCAGCAAGCCTACCGACTGTTCAGCGACCACCTCCGCCAGAAAGGGTGGCACGACAAGTTCGTCTATTACGTCTCGGACGAGCCACATTTTCAGCACGAGTTCGTGGTGACGCAGATGAAGAAACTCTGCGCGCTCATCCACGAAGTGGACCCGGCCATTCCCATCTATTCCAGCACCTGGCGGCATTGCGCGGCGTGGGATGATTCCTTGGACCTCTGGGGCATCGGCCAATACGGCTGTTTTCCCGTGGACGAAATGCAGCGCCTGCAGCGCGCCGGGAAGCAGATGTGGTTCACCTGCGACGGGCAGATGGCCACCGATACGCCGTTCCTCGCCACCGAGCGGCTGTTGCCCTACTACTGCTTCAAATACGGCGTGCGCGGCTTCGAGTTCTGGGGCCTGGCCTGGTGGACTTACAATCCGTGGGACGTCGGCTGGCACCAGTTCATCCGCCAGAGCGATGAGGGCAAGAAGTTCTACTGGGTTCGCTATCCCGACGGCGACGGCTTCCTGGCTTATCCCGGCAAGCCGGTGGGCGTGGATGGCCCGGCCAGCACGATCCGCCTGGAACAAATCCGCCAGGGACTTGAGGATTACGAGGCGATGAGCCTGCTAACCGAACTGGCTGCCAAGGCCACGCGCGCCGGACAACCTTCGGCGCACGCGGAACACGCGCTGAGCATGGCGAGGGATTTGGTGACGATTCCCAATGCCGGGGGGCTGCGCTCGACGGAAATCCTGCCCGATCCCGACCGCGTTCCGGCCGTCCGCAAAGCCGTCAATGCCGCGCTGGTCGAGTTGATGTCCAGAAGCCAGGAAGCGAAGCCTTCCGCGCCCTGAACCCGTTCTGCGAACCGCGACTCAAACTCCCATGTGCCCTTCAAGCTTCCGTCTCTTAAACAGTCCCGCCACGAGTCGCTCGTTGGTCCCGTTCCTCGCGGCTGCATGGATCATCCTCGCACTGCCCTGTTCAACACGGGCGCAGGATCAGTCCGCGGTACCACTGCCATCGGGAGTCAAAGCAGTGTGGGACACGGCCAGCGCCTGGCACAAAACCACGCCGACCCGCGAGCGGCTTTGCATCAACGGGCTGTGGCGCTGGCAGCCCGCGGCGGACAACGCCGAACAAGTGCCCGCCGGGGCCTGGGGTTACTACAAAGTGCCCGCCTGCTGGCCCGGTATCCAGGACTACCTGCAGAGCGACTATCAGACGCTCTACGCACATCCGACTTGGAAGAACACGAAGCTCGGCGAGGTTCACAGCGCCTGGTATCAGCGCACGATCACGATCCCGGAAAACTGGACCGGCCGGCGCATCGTGCTGGACGTGGAATATCTCAACTCCTACGCCGCGGTTTATGTGGATGGCCGCAAGGTCGGCGAACTCCGCTTTCCTGCCGGCCGGCTGGACCTTACCGCGGCGGTTCGTCCCGGCGCTACGCACGTCCTCAGCCTGCAGGTGGTGGCGATGCCGCTCAACGCCGTGATGGAATCCTACACCGACACCAACACCGCCCGGCAGCGAAAAGGAACAGTCGAACGCCGCGGACTCTGCGGCGACGTGTGGCTGATTGGCGAACCCGCCGGAGCGCGGCTTGCCGGCGTGCGGATCGGCACCTCGTTTCGACAAAGCGAGATCACGTTTGGCTCCGCAGTGCAAGGTTTGTCCGGTGACGGGCGCTACGTGCTGCGGGCAAGAATCAGCGATCAGGGCCGGCAAGTGGCCGAGTTCACCAGCCAACCGTTCGCGGCAAGCGAGGTGAAGAACGGCCGGGCGACGTTCACGGCGTCGTGGGAGCCGCCGAAGCTGTGGGACCTCAACACGCCGCAGAATCAATACGACGCGGAGTTGTCGCTGCTCGACACCGACGGCAAGGTGCTGGATGTCGAGACGCCCGCGCGGTTCGGGTTCCGGGAGTTCTGGATTCAGGGGCGGGATTTCTACCTGAACGGCACCCGATTGTTCCTGTCCGTAGTGCCGCTCGACAACGCGTCCGTGGGCGCGGCGCTGGCCACCTACGCGGCGGCGAAGGAGAGCCTCCTGCGGCTCAAAAGTTTTGGCATCAACTTCGTTTACACCCACAATTACGACTGCGAGCCCGGCTCGCACCTGAGCTTCGCGGAGATTCTGCGCGCGGCGGACGACGTGGGGATGTTGGTCGCGCTGTCGCAACCGCATTTCAGCGCCTACGACTGGAAGAAGCCCGGCGCCGACCAAAAGAACGGCTACGCCGCGCACGCGTCCTTTTATGTGCGTGTCGCCGGGAGTCACCCGTCGGTCGTCGCTTACGCGATGAGCCACAATGCCACCGGCTACAACGAGGACATTGACCCGCCGATGATTGACGGCCTGAGCGATCCGCGTGATGAGTGGGCCGCCCGCAACGCCGTGCTCGCGCTGCGTTGCGAAGCCATCGTCAGGCGCCTGGATCCGGCGCGCGTTGTCTATCATCATTCCTCGGGCAACCTCAGTGCGATGTACACGCTCAATTTCTATCCGAATTTCGTGCCGATTCAGGAACTCGACGACTGGTTCGAGCACTGGTCGGAGGCGGGCGTCAAGCCGCTGGTCCTGGTCGAGTATGGCGCGCCGTTTGGCTGGGACTGGACCATGTATCGCGGCTGGTATGAAGGCCGGCGCGAGTTCGGCAGCGCCGCCGTGCCGTGGGAATATTGCATCGCCGAGTGGAACGCGCAGTTCCTCGGCGACGCGGCCTACCGGATCAGCGACCGGGAACAGCGCAACCTCCGCTGGGAAGCGCAGCAGTTCCGCGCAGGGCGTCTCTGGCACCGTTGGGATTACCCCTACCCGGTGGGCGACCGGCGGTTGGACGAGCTCCAGCCGGTGCAGGCCGCCTACACCACCGACAACTGGCGTGCGTTCCGCACTTGGGGCCTGTCCGGCAACTCGCCCTGGGAGCACGACCGCTTCTGGAAACTGCGCGACGGTTTCCAGGCTCACCGCGAGGATCTGCCCGTGGATTGGGACCATCTGCAACGGCCCGGCTACAGCCCGGACTTCATTGACCGCACCTACGCCCGCTTCGACCTGGCTTACGCCCGCTCGGACTGGGTCGCCACGCCCACGGCGCAATCCTTGTTCCGTAACAACCTGCCGTTGCTGGCCTACATCGCGGGCAAGTCCGAGCATTTCACGACCAAGGACCACACGTTCTACCCCGGTGAAACCGTCGAAAAGCAACTCATCGTGATCAACAATTCACGCGTGACTGTGACCGGCGACGCTGATTGGGCGGCCAGTCTGGGTCCGTGGGTTGGCGGGCATCACCCGCTGGTCATGCCGACCGGCGACCAAGTACGCGTCCCGGTGCAAGTCAAATTGCCCGCCGACCTGGCGCCGGGCGAGTATCGGATCAAGGCGAACTTCATATTCAACCCCGGCGGAATTCAGGACGATTCGTTTGCTTTCCAAGTCATCCCGCGCCCGCCGCCGCCGAACCCGACCTCGAAGCTTGCGCTCTTCGATCCGCCCGGCCAGACGGCCGAATGGCTGGCGAAGCTGGGTGTCCGCTGCCAGCCGGTGGATGCCTCGGCAGACCTCGCGGGCTTCGATGTGTTGCTGATCGGCAAAGGCGCCCTGACCGTGGACGGTCCCGCACCCGATCTCAAGCGGGTGCGCGACGGGCTGAAGGTGGTGGTCTTCGAGCAGACCGGCGACGTGCTCGAAAAACGGCTCGGCTTCAAGGTGGAGGAATATGGCCTGCGGCAGGTCTGGCCGCGCGTGCCGGACAGCCCGTTGCTGGCCGGACTCACAGCCGAGAGTTTGCGCGACTGGCGCGGGGCTTCCACCATCCTGCCGCCCACGATGCCTTACACCTTAAGCCCGCGCTACAATGGCGCGCCGACCGTGCGCTGGTGCGGACTGGAGGTCACGCGGCTGTGGCGTTGCGGCAACTGGGGCAACGTCGCCTCGGTGTTGATCCAGAAGCCGCCGCGAGGCGACTTCCTGCCGATCGTGGACGGCGGCTATGCCCTGCAATACAGCCCGCTGCTCGAATACCGCGAGGGCCGCGGCATGATCTTGTTCTGCCAGATGGACATCACCGCGCGAACCGAAAGCGACCCGGCGGCGGGAACGCTGGCAAACAACATCCTCCGATACGTGGATGCGTGGCAGCCGACGCATCGGCGAACGGCGGTTTATGCCGGCGAACCCGCCGGCCAGTCCTGGCTCGCCGCCTGCGGCATCCAGGCCGCGCCGTTTAAGAACACGTCGCCGGCCGCGGATCAAGTGTTGATGGTTGGTCCCGGCGGCGGTCACGAGATTGCAGCCCAAGCCCCGGCCATCGGCGCCTGGTTGAAGGCGGGCGGCCACATCCTGGCCGTCGGATTGGACCAGGACGAAGCCAACGCGTTCCTGCCCGCGAAGGTGACGATGCAGCGCGCGGAGCATATCGCCGCCTGCTTTGAGCCTTTCAACGCCAGGTCGCTGCTCGCCGGGGTGGCGCCGGCCGACGTGCATGACCGCGACCCGCGCACGCTGCCGCTGGTGACCGGCGGCGCGACGGTTTTCGGCGACGGAATTCTGGCCTCAGCGGGCAACGTCGTTTTTTGCCAGCTTCCGCCGTGGCACTTCGACCAAAGCCCAAAGTATTTCAACCAGCGCCGCACGTTTGGCCGCACGTCGTTCGCGGTGAGCCGGCTGCTGGCGAACCTCGGCGTGGCCGGCGCGACACCGCTGCTGGAACGGTTCGGTGAACCCGTGGGAGCGGCCAAGGGTCCGTCGGTGGTGAGAAACGGCGACTTCAGCGCAGACGCCGACGGCGATGGACTGGCCGACGAATGGGAATTTGGCAACGTTAAGGGAGCCTCCTGTAGTCGCGAGGCGTTGCCCGGGCCGAAGGCTGGTTGGGCGCAACTCATCACGGTCCCGCCGGTCACGCTGGACGCCAAGCCGCCGGAAGTCATGATCGCCCAGCACGACCTGCCGCTCCAAGGTGGTCAGTGGTATCGGTTGTCGCTGCGAACGCGCGCCGAAGGTTTGACCGCCAAGGAGGTCACGTGGACCGTGCAAAACACCGCCAACTGGCAAGCCCTGTTCGACTACCAGAACTTCGCGCCGAAGGCCGGGTGGCGGACGCTCTCGTTCGTTGTGCAAGCGAAGGGTTCGGCAGCCAAGGGCACCAAGTTTCAGCTTTGGTTCACCGGCACGGGCAGACTGTGGCTGGCGGACGTGCGGTTGGAGCCGATCCAGGACCCGACTGCTGGTCGCTGGCTCGACGGCTTGTATCTCACCCGCCCAACCGAGTGGGATGATCCGTATCGCTTCTTCGGATGGTGAACCGCGGCGAACAAGGCAGTTCCGTCTCGCGTCGCCCCGCGCTGCCGGATGCGCATGACCTGGAATCCAATTTTTGATGCGGCGCGCGAAGCTGAACGGTTGAACGCGTGGCTTCCTCTTGGGCGGCGGTAATTGCCTTGTCAGTCCGGCCTCACGATTCTAGCGTCTTCCCGATGGTAAGTTTGGTGACGATGTTCAGATTCACCTGAAGCTCCCAATGCTCGCGAAACGCGTCATTCCCTGCCTCGACGTGCATGACCGCCAGGTCACGCGCGGCGTGAAGTTCGGCCTCGCCGAGAAAGGCCAGTTGCGCAACGTCGGCGATCCTGTGGCGCTCGCGCTCGAATACAACCGCCAGGGCGCCGACGAAATGGTGTTTTACGACATCACCGCCAGCGCGCACGGCCGCGGCACGATGGTCGAGGTCATCGAACAGGTTGCCAGCCAGTGCTTCATGCCGCTCACCGTTGGCGGCGGCATCCGCACGGTCGAGGACATGAACACGATGCTCCACGCGGGCGCGGACAAGGTGAGCATCAATTCCTCCGCGCTGGCGACGCCGGAATTGATCCATGCCGGCGCGGAGAAATTTGGCAGCCAGTGCATCGTCGTCTCGATTGATGCCAAGCGCGTCGCGCCGGATCGCTGGGAAGTCTTCTCCCACGGCGGGCGCAAACCCACCGGGCTTGAAGCCGTGGCCTGGGCCGAACGCGCCGTCAGCCTCGGCGCCGGCGAGATCGTCCTCAACAGCATTGACGCCGACGGCACGAAGGCCGGCTACGATCTGGAGATCACGCGGCACATCAGCGAGCGCGTCGGCGTGCCGGTGGTGGCCAGCGGCGGCGCGGGCAAACTGGAACACCTCGCCGAGGTGCTGGAACGGGGCAAGGCCGACGCCGTGCTGGCGGCGAGCATTTTTCACTTCGGCGAATTCACCGTCGGCGACGTGAAGCAATTCCTTGCGCAACGCGGCATTCCGGTGCGACTGCTGTAAAAGCCGTCACGCCTAAAATCCCGTGAACGCCGCCACCAGGGAAATTCTCGCCGTTGTCATTTTCTGCGTCACCTACCTGCTCATCAGCGGCCGGCGGCTGAAAATCCTCCCGTTGAACCGGCCGGCGGCGGCGCTGCTGGGCACGGTCCTCATGGTCGCGGGCGGCGTGCTGACGCCTGAACAGGCCTACCGGGCCGTGGATTACGACACGCTCGTGTTGTTGCTCGGCATGATGCTGATCTCGGCGTATCTGAGCCTGGCGGGGTTTTTCGACTGGGCGGCGGACTGGATTTTACGCGCCGCGCGGACCCCGCGGTCCCTGCTGCTGGCCGTGATCCTCACTTCGGGCATTCTCTCGGCACTGCTGGTGAACGACACCGTATGTCTCATGCTCACGCCGCTCGTCGTCACGGTGATGGTCCGGGGCAAACTGCCGCTGCCGCCTTATCTCCTGGCGCTGGCCATGAGCGCGAACCTTGGCAGTGTGGCCACGCTCGTCGGCAATCCCCAGAACATGATCATCGGCCACCTGTCCCGGATTTCGTTCCTGCGCTTTTCGGCGTCGCTGCTGCCGGTGGCGGTTGTGGGGCTGGCCATCGAGTTCGCCGTCCTCAGCCTGGGTTTCCGAAAAACCCTTGCGCTGGCGGTCCTGCATCATCCGGAAGAAGGACCCCGGCCGCTGGATCGCCGGCTGTTGATCGCGACGCTCGCGGTGCTGGGATTGGTCTTCACTGGATTCGTGGCCGGCTTGAATCTCTCCTGGACCGCTCTGGCCGGCGGCGCGTTGCTCATGGTGGTGGCGCGGCGCGACACGCACGAGGTGCTCAAGCTCGTGGACTGGCACCTGCTGGTATTTTTCGCCGCCCTGTTTGTGGTGGTGGAAGGCTTGAACGGAACGGGTCTGCCCGACCAGGTTTACGGCCGGGTGCGCGGCGTTTTCGGCGCGACGGCGGCCAGCCAGGCGTGGAATTTCGCGTGGTTCTCCGCGCTCGGCTCGAACATCTTCTCGAACGTGCCGTTCGTGTTGGTGGCGGGAAAATGGATCGGCCATTTCGCCCGGCCTGATTTGATGTGGAAGGTCATGGCCCTGGCCACCACGCTGGCGGGAAACCTCACCATCCTCGGTTCGGTCGCCAACATCATCGTCGTCGAATCGGCCCGTGGGCACGTGGAAGTAGGCTTCTGGGATTACGCGCGCTTCGGCCTGCCCGTCACGATTCTGACGACGGCCGCCGGCATGGCGCTGCTGCTTGGGCTGAATTAACCGGCCCGGTCGCGCGGCGCAAAACCCGTTCGTCCATCTCCTCAGCCATTGCCGGTTTGCCGTGCAGCCGCCTTCGCCGTAGGCTCGTGACCGGCACATGCAAAACCTCGTCGAGGATTTTCTGCAACACCTGCGGCACGAGCGCGGCCAGGCCGAGCACACCCAGCGCACCTACAAGGCGCAATTGGACAAGTTCGTCGCCTGGGCGGGCGGGCAGGGCCTGACCGACTGGCGCGCGGTGGAGTTGCGGCACCTCATGGCGTTTCTCCAGCACGAACGCGAGCGCCGGCTGGCGCGCCAGCCCGCCGAGTCCACCCGCCGCCTCAGTTCCGAGAGCGTCTATCTGGAGATCGCCGCGTTCCGCGCGTTTTACCGCTTTTGTGAAAACGAGAAACTGCTGCCGGTCAACCTCGCGGAAAACCTCAGCCTGCCGCGTCGCTGGAAGCGCCTGCCCAAGGCGCTGACCGACGCCGAAATCACCCAGCTCCTCCAGCCGCTGCCCGTGACCACGCCGGCGGACTTGTGCGATCAGGCGGTCCTCGAACTCGCTTATGCCTCCGGATTGCGCCTGGCCGAATTGCGCCAACTGCGGCTGGAGCAGCTTCACCTCGACGCCGGTTTCGTCACCGTCATCGGCAAAGGCAACAAGGAACGCGTGGTGCCGGTCGGGCAATTTGCCGTGGCGGCGTTGAACCGTTACCTCGGCGACGCCGGCCGGCCGAAGCTCGTGACGCCGCGGTCGCCGGCAAACGTCTTTCTCACCCGGCGCGGCACGCCGTTTGCCGCGGTCACGCTCTGGCTGCGGATCAAGAACCGCGTCAAGCACGCCGGCATCACGCGCAACGTCACGCCGCACATGCTGCGGCACAGCTTTGCCACACATCTGTTGGAACACGGCGCCGACCTGCGGGTCATCCAGGAACTCCTCGGGCACGCGAACATCGGCACCACGGAGATTTACACGCACGTCGCCGGCCAGCGCCTCCGCGAGGTCCACCGCCGCTTCCACCCGCGCAGTTGACGGGACGGCACGGGCGATTTTCGGCCGGGCGTTAATTTTGTGAAACTCTGCGGCCGGCCGGCGGGTTGTTTCTTTGCCGCGAACAATGGTTCCGGCGAAACGAAAACTCAAACCTCAGTTGTTATGAAGAATCTCATTCCGTCTGCATTCGGAGCCGCCCTCCTGACCGTGTTCATCGGTGTCGGCTTGGGCGATGAACCGCCAGGCTATGTTGACTTCGGTAAATTCAGTCCGCCCTCCGGCGGCGGTGAATTCGTCGAGGTGAACGTCAACAACAACCTCATCTGCATGGCCACCAAGTTCGTGGAGAAGCAGCAGCCGGACGTGGCGCAAATGCTGCGTGGCATCCATTCCGTGCGCGTCAACGTCATCAGTCTCAACGATGACAACCGCGCCGACATCGAACTGCGCGTGAAGGGAATTCGCGAGAAGCTCGATGGGCAGGGCTGGCAGCGCGTGGTCAGCGCCGTGCAGCCCAACGAAGATGTGGGCGTTTATCTCAAAACCCGCGGCGAAGAAGCCGTGCAGGGCCTCGTCGTCACCGTGATTGACAACAATCAGGAGGCGGTCTTGGTGAATGTCGTCGGCGACATCCGGCCGGAAAAACTCGCCGAGCTGGCCGAGAAACTGAACATCCAGCCGCTCAAGAAACTGGGCGAAAAACTGAACAAATAGCCGCTCCGCCCCTCCGCGTTCGCGGCGTGGTCACCAGCGCCGCGAACCCTGCCACTGCCGCACCATTTGCCAACCCGCACCAGCCATGAATCCACCCAACCCTCTCCCCAGCCGCCCCGTCCGTCCGCGCCGTGGATGGCTGCTGATCCCCTTCGCCCTCGTCGTTGCCGGCCTGTTCCTGGTTTCGCTCGCCTGCTTCAGTTTGCCGGGCTACTTCCACGTCGGGCGCGACGCCGCGGCGTTGCGGAACAGCCTGCTCAAAACGGCGACCCGCGCGGGCGAGTGGGACAAGCTGATCGAGGTGAACGTGGGTGTCTTCACACTGGATATCGCCCGCGCCGGGCTTTCCTTCGTGCCGATGGAGCCGGACGCGCGGACCGCCCTGCGCGCCGTCCGCGCCGGCGAGGTCAGCGTCCATCAACGTCGCCACATCCGCGCCCGGCTGGACCAGGCGGCGATGTTGGAGAACGCCGACGCGGCCATGACCTCGCGCGGCTGGGAGCGCGTCGTGGGCGTGCGCGACGGCGAGGATTTGGTGGCGGTTTATGTGCCGAAGAAACTGCGCTCGTCGAGCGACGTGCGTTTCTGTGTCGCGGTCGTGGACCCGGAAACGCTCGTGGTCGCCGCCGGCCGGAGCAACCTGGAACCGTTGATGAAGATCGCGGAACGCCACGCCGACTGGCACCAGTTCGCCCAGCTTTCACTGCCCCGGTGAACCGGGTTCGATCACCGGGTCGCTGCGCCAGCCCCAGTCGCCTTGATGCCAGTCGGGCTTGCCCCCTTTCGCCCGGAAGACCTCGCCGCCGTCGTCCTTCAGATTCACCCCGATCGAGTAGAGGACAAACCGGTCCGGCGCTTCGCGACGGTAATGCAGCGGTTCGCCATTCACGGGATCGGGCGGCAGCCGGTTAATGAACCGCGGCGTCAGTTCAGCCAACTTCTCCGGATAACTGCCGGTGGTCAGGCGGCACCGTTCCAGCGCGCAAGCCACGCGGGCAAGACTGACACCGGCCTGCCCGTCGGCAGCTTTCTCCACTCCCTTCGATATCGGCGGCAGAAGCAGCACGGCGAACATGTTGTAGAAGGTTCGTTTGGGGAAGAACGACTTCACCTCCTGATCGAACCCGGCCGTCAGTTTCACGGTTGGGCCGGTGGGATCGAACTTATCAATCAAGAATTGCATGGCGCGGGCAATGTTGACCTCGCTCTGGCAACGAAATCCCAGGGGCAGGGACTGCATCAGCTTTTGCATGGCCTGTTCCGAATCGGCTTCGGGCGAATGCTGGTTCTGACGTGGTGTGCCGTTCCGGGGGCCACCGCCTCCATTGTTCATCATGGCCAGCATGTAGGCGCGCTCACCGTGCAGGCAGCGCTGCGTGTCGGCGACGATGTTCACGTTGGCCAGGTTCGTTTCCAGCTCCGCGAGTTGCGCGTCCGTCCACTGGTGACGGACCAAGCCGCACCAAACCGGTTGAAGGCTGAGTTCGCTGATGGCGATACGTACCAACCCGGCGATCGCGAGTGGCTTGCTGGCGGCGGTTTTGCCCAGGGCAAAGAGCGTCTGCACGTCGGCCAACGCCAGATCGGAATGCCCGGTTTCCAGGTCCAGAATCGCCGAGGCTCGGAAGACAAGCGTGAGCGACTTGAGCAAGGCCAAACGTGGCAACAACCCGGACACATCCGCCGTCTCGCCATCAAGACTCGCGTAAGGCCTTTGAGCCGCGGCGCGCAGTGCTGCTATTTCCTTTGCCCGTTGCTGAAAGAGAAATTCTGCGTCTTCAACCGGCGTGCCCGGCTGCCGCGCGCGCAAGACCGTCCACTCCGGATCGCTGATCCCGCTGAGGTTCTTCGACCGCAGTTCGCGCTGCCAGTCTTCTAGGTCCGGCAATCGTCCGGCGCGCCAGTCACCACCGTTGAGATAGCCGGCCCAATTCCAAGACTGTGCGGAATGCCCGTCAGCGGCTTCGTTGGTCGTTGTAAGCCACGCGACGACCGCCGGCGCCTTCGCGAAATTCTGATCGTCCGGCACGGCGGGCGGGGTAAACGCCTGCCAGTCCAGCTTCTCGCCTTTGGCTTCGAGTTCCCGCTTGCACACATCCCACGCGCGCTTGCCTCGGTAGTTCTCCTCCGCGAACAGCAGCGCGACGAGCGTGACCAGCGCCGCGAGCACGAACGCAATCCGTTTAAGCCATTTTCGCAGTTTCATGGTGAGCGACCCCAATAAAGGAGAGTGCGGGCGGCGGTTCGTTCCAGCGCTTTGTGTTTGGCGGCATGGTTACTGGCTAATTTTCGCCAACTCCATGTCAGCTCTCTTTTTTAGAGCCTGACCAACCATCTGGACGAGGGTTAAGCACTTTGGACTCTCGAGTGCCGTGCCGCACGCCTTCAAAGCTATGAAGTCGTTCCGAGCCGCTGCCGTGTCGCCGTTCACGGCGGCATCGCGTCCAGCCTGTGCCACGGCCGCAGCCAGCCGCTTGAACGATTCAAGCTGTGCCATGATCTCACCGTGCCTGGCTTGGCGGTCAGTGTCCGAAAGCGCCTTGAACTGGCCTTCGCTGAGGCTCAATGCTGAATCTGCCGCGAACAATGGGCGAGCACTCCAATCCGCCGATACGAAACTACTAACCGCCGCTGCAATCTCACCCTGTTGCCAGGCTGCGAGTGTTGGCTGTGAAACGGGCGTTGCCGCCGATGCTGCACTTGCTTGCTCAGGTGGTAGCGCAAGTGAACTACGCCTTGAACTGGTCTCCTTACCACAGCCCACCATCAAAATGGTGGCTGTCATGGCCGCGATGATGATTTTGTTCTTCATAACCTAATGCCTTTTAACAACAACGTTGCCTGACGATTAAGGTGGAGCTGGCGCTGTTGCCCCGCGGAGTAACCGCCCGCCGCGGCGGTTCCGCGGGTTCGACCGCCGGCGTGTCGAGCAATTCCGTCATCATCCGCTGTTGCACCGCCCAGTACGCGCCGAAGGACGCCAGCGAACCACGGGCCAGGGGCGGATTGCCAGTGAAGGCCGGTGCGCCTGCTGCCAGGTTCAACGCGATGATCGCCACCCACGCCGCCGCCAGACCGGCCCACGCAACCGGCGACGGCCAAAGCCAGTCGCGCCACGTTGACCGGAGTTGAGGGTTGATTGTTGAGGGTTGAGCAGAACGGCCGGCGCGCGCGGCGCGCAGGATGTCGTTGCGCCACTCTGCCGGCAGCGACTGGAAGGGCTGTTGGCGCAACTTGGATTCGAAATCGTCGGCGTTCATTTGATCTCGTCGTAAAGGGGACGCAGGCGCGCCCGGAGTTTGTCTAAACCGTAGCGATACCGGCTGGCGGCCGTGTTCATTGGGATGTCCAGTGTCCCGGCAATCGCCTCGAAGGTGAGTCCCTCCCAAAGTTTGAGATGAACGACCGCGCGTTGCTCGACGGGCAGTTCGGCGAGCGCGGCGCCGAGTTCGCGGCGGAAACCGGCGTCGTCCGGGTCGTCGGTTGGCGCGAACTGGCTGTCGGTCTCGGTGGCCAGCCGGTCGGCGACGCGCGTGCGGGTGTCGCGGCGGCGGACGCAATCCACGGCGAGGTTGTGCGCCAGGCGGAGGAGAAAGGCGCGTTCATCCCGCGCGCCGGCGAGCAGGCCGGGGCGCGCGGCCAGCCGGCAAAAGATTTCCTGGAGCAGGTCGCGGGTGTCGGCCTCGCTGCGGGTGAAGTTCAGCAGGAAGGCGAACAACGCGGAGGCGTGTTCGTCGTAAAGGCGTTCGAGTTCGGGCGCGGCCATGCTCTGGCCAATAGACGCGCTACGGCCGCCGGTTTGTCTAATCAATTTGCGGCCGGCAGTCCAAACCGCCGCTACTTCGCTGCCGTCCGCCGATACAACTTGTGGATCGCCGCCTGGTCGGTGGGCTTGATGATCATTTCGTCCACGCAAACGTGCGCCGGGCGGCTGGCCACCCAGACGATCGCCTCGGCGATGTCCGCGGCGGTCAGCGGCTGGGTGCCTTCATAAACCTTCGCCGCGCGGGCGGTATCACCTTTGAAGCGCACGAGCGAAAACTCGGTTTCCGCGAGGCCGGGGTCAATCGTCGCCACGCGCAGGCCGGTGCCACAGAGTTCGAGACGCAGCGCGCGGGTGATCTGCAGCTCGCCCGCCTTCGCGGCGCAATACACGGCGCCGCCTTCGTAGGCCACGCGGCCGGCGATGGAGCCGATGTTGATGATCGTGCCGGCATGCTGCGGCAGCATCAGCGGCAGGATGGCGCGCGTGACGCGCAGCACGCCGAGGACGTTTGTTTGCAGCATGGTTTCCCAGTCGGCGTCCTTGCCCTCGGCCACGGGATCAAGTCCATGCGCGCCGCCGGCGTTGTTGATGAGGATGTCCACACGCGGCGTCACCGTCCGCACCCACTCGGCGAAGGCATTGACGCTGGCGGTGCTGGCGACATCGAGCGGCTGGAACTTCGCCTCGGGTGCGCCGGCCGCGCGGGCGGCCCGGGCGACGGCTTTTAACTTGTCCACCCGCCGGGCGCCGAGCAGCAGGCTGGCGCCCTCGCGGGCGAAGGCGAGCGCCGCGGCGGCGCCGAAACCGCTGGAGGCGCCGGTGATGAGAACCCATTGTCTGGCTAGCGATGAGGGCATGTGAAAAGTCCTGGTGTCATGTTCCGCGTGAAACTGTTCTTTTGCCACGGGGTCCGGGATGGCGGTCGTTTCCGGTCCGCCAATCGCTCGACCACCGGGCGACGTCAACATGCCATCACCGTAAAATTACTTTGGCGGCCGGGCAACCTTTTCCGGCCGCGCAAGCGTCCCGGCTGCGGGTGAAGCGGTCGGCGGCGCTTTAGGAACGCTGGCGAAATCCGATGAACCGCGCCTGATCACCCAAGGCGCGTTCGATGCGCAGCACTTCGTTCCACTTCACCATCCGCTCGCTCCGCGCGAAGGAGCCGACCTTGAGCTGGCCGGCGTTGGTGGCCACGGCCAGGTGTGAGATGAACGCGTCCTCGGTTTCGCCGGACCGGGCCGAAATGATCGGTTGCCAGCCGGCGCTTTGGGTCAGGCGGATCGCGTCCAGTGTTTCGGTCACCGTGCCGACCTGGTTCAATTTGATGAGCACGGCGTTGGCAATTTGCCCCGTGATGCCGGCTTGAATCCGCGCGGTGTTGGTGGTGAACAGATCATCGCCGACGAGCTGCACGCGGTCGCCCAACATCGTGGTGATTTGTTGCCAGCCTTCCCAGTCGGTATCCGCCATCGGGTCTTCAATGGAAACGATCGGATAACGGCGACACCAGTCCTGCATCACCGCGCCGAACTCCGCCGAAGTGAATTCGCGTTTCTCCAGCTTGAACCGATACCGCCCGGCCGTCTCGTCAAACAAATCGCTCGCGGCAATGTCGAGCGCGATGGCCGCCTCGCGTCCTGGCGTGTAGCCGGCGCGTTGCATGGCTTCGACGATCAGCGCCAGCGGTTGCTCGTTGTCGGCAAACTCGGGCCAGAACCCGCCTTCGTCGGCGACGCCGAAATACCGGCCGCGCGCCTTCAGCAAATCGGCCGCGGCGTGATAGACGTTGTGCGTGATCTCCATGACCTCACCGAAGCTGCGCGCGCCGACCGCGATGAGGAGGTAATCCTGCACGTCCGTCCGCCAGTTTGCGTGCGCGCCGCCGCCGATGATCTGGATTTCCGGAATCGGCAACAGCGTGCCTTCACCACCGCCAAGGCGGGCGAACAAAGGTTCGCCACGCACCGCGGCCGCCGCCTGCGCCACCGCCATGCTTACCGGCAACAAGGCGTTCGCCCCCAGCCGGTGTTTGTTCGGCGTGCCGTCGAGTTCGATCAACCGCTCGTCAATGCCACGCTGGTCGAGCACGTCCCACCCGCGCAACGCCGCCGCGAGTTCGCCTTGAATGTGGCCGATGGCCTTGAAGACCGACTTGCCGCGGAAGCGCGCGGGATCGCCGTCACGCAGTTCCAGCGCCTCGAACTGGCCCGTGGACGCACCGGACGGCACGAGCCCGCGACCGCGCAGTCCGTTCGGCAAAACGACTTCGGCCTCCACCGTCGGGAAGCCGCGTGAGTCGTAGATTTGCCACGCAAAAATCGCATCAATTTTCATGCACTTTCCGAAAACGCTTTCGCCGCCCTTGCCAACCAATCCGCCGTCAGCACTGCGAGCCGCGCCGAGCTGGCGCGCAAGTGCTCCCGGACAAAGTCGCGGACAAACTGTGCCCTCGTCGGAGCGAGGTATTCGACCGGCGACTTGCCGTCCACGCGTGCCAGCATGAGGAGCGGCAACAGCCGCGTGACGCACGCCTCCCATTCCTCGCCCAAATACGGCCGGGCGTCGAGGTAGCTTCGCCAGAATCCGGCGGCCAGCGCGGCCAGACCCGGCTCGCGCGGCGCATGGAAAAGTCCCTTCAGCAGCAGGTGATTCAGCAAGAAGGCGACATCGAACGCCGGGTCGCCGAACCACGCCACTTCACAATCCAAAAGGACCAGGCGGTCACCGCGGACCAGAATGTTCTTGGGGCTGAAATCGCCATGCACGAGACATTCGCGAGTGGCTTCGAGCCGCCGGGCTTCGTCGGCAAAAATGGTCTGCAAATCCGGGTGTCGCTCGCCGGTGGTCAGCAGATACGGCGCGGTGCGCAGTTGGTGAAAATTCGTCGTGGTATCGAACCGCCGCCGTAGATCCTCCCGGCCCGCCGTCTGCCGGTGGATGGTTCCGAGGATGTGTCCCGCCAGCCGCGCGTGGGCGGGTTCGCACACGCCAGCCAGCAAAAGCGTCTTCCAGTTGGCAAACCCGTCGCCGAGGAATTCCATGCCGAAGTAGCCCGCCGCAGGTTCGTGAAACCGCAGCCCCGGCACGGCCTCCGGCAGGAAGCCGCCCACACAGCCGAGGAAATCGTGTTCGCTGGCGTTGCGGCCGACATCGGCAAACCACTCGTCCCTGACCTTCAATCGGGCCAAGGCCCGCTTGACGACGAACCGCTCGCCGCCGTCCTCGACCAGGTAAATCTCGCTGGAGACGCCGCCGCTCAACGGCGTGAGCCGCGCCTGCGGATCACGCACCCGGCCATCGCGGCGCAACTGGTCAAGGAAATCCGCGGCGTCGGACATCAGGCAAGCGGACGGGCGATGGTTTGCGAGCGGAGGTAATCGTGGAATGTCTCCGGACTGTTCACGCCGCCGCCCAGCCCGCTGAGATTGGCGCCGCCGTAGGGCAGGCCGTAGGCAAAAACGTTGTGCGCGTTGATCCAACTGTTGCCCGCCACCATGCGCTCGGCCACGCGGCTGGCGCGTTTCAGGTCCGCGGTCCAGACACTGTTGGCCAGGCCGTAGGCAAGCTGGTTCACCTGGCCGATGACCGCATCCTCGTCCGTGAAACGCAGCAGGTAGGCGCACGGACCGAAGATTTCCTCGCGGCAACACACGTTCTCCACCGGGCCCGTCAACAGCGTCGGTTGAACGTAGAACCCGTCCGGTGTCGTGGGCAGCGCATGACAGCCGCCTTCCAGCACGACGGCGGCGCCCTCGCGCTTTCCGCGGTCGAGATAATCCAGCACCCGCTGGCGCTGGACCTCGCTGACGAGCGGTCCCATTTCCGTGGCGCGATCCGTGCCCGGTCCGATGCGGGTCTGCCGCAAACGTTCGGCGACCTTGCCGACAAACGGGTCGTAGATGCGCTCGTGAATTATCCAGCGCGTCGCGGTGCAGCACACCTGGCCGGTGTTGAGCGTGATCGCCGCCGCGAGCTGGGTCGCAACCGCGTCCACGTCCACGTCGTCAAACACCACGGCCGCGCCCTTGCCGCCAAGTTCCAGCTTGCACGGAACCAGCCGGCGACCGCACGCCTCGCCCACCTTCCGGCCGACTTCGGGCGAGCCAGTGAACGACATGCGTTTGACGTTCGTATGGGCAACGAGCGCCGCGCCGGCGGTCCCGCCCAGGCCAACCACCACGTTCAACACGCCTGCGGGCAGGCCGGATTCGGCGGCGAGCTGCGCCGCGAACAGCGAGCTGAGCGGCGTCACTTCCGACGGCTTCACCACGACGGTGTTACCCGCCGCGAGCGCCGGCGCGATGCCCCAGCACAGGAGCGTGAAGGGAAAGTTCCACGGGAAGATGAAACCGCACACGCCGTAGGGCACGCGCCAGGTGCGCGCCTCGAGGTTCCGGATCGCCAGCGACACGCTGGCCGGCGCCTGCACCGCGAGATCGGCAAAATAGCGCAGGCACTGGATGCCGAATGGCACGTCAAAACCTTCCGCCGCCGTGATCGCTTTGCCCACGTCGAGCGACTCGATCTGCGCCAGGTCGGCCGCGTGTTGTTCCAGGGCGTCGGCAAAACGGTGCAGCCTGACGGCGCGTTCGTTCGGGCGCAGCGCCGCCCAGGCCGGGAAGGCGCGTCCGGCAGCCGACACCGCGGCGTCAATCTCTGCCGCGCCGCCGAGGGCGACTTCGGCGAGGACCGAGGCGTCGGACGGATTCAGCACCGGTGCAAATCCGCCGTGACCGGCGTCGGGCCTGCCGCCGATGTGGTGCCGCAGCGGGCGGGCGAGGAATTGTGAAACGTTCGGAGCAATGGGTGTCAGCATGGTGAACCTCCGCTGGCCAACCGGAATGCCGGCTGTATCCGCACCGCCTCTGCCCGGCGTTGGAATGGCCGCGTCCGGCTCCAGCCTTGTTGAAATCTGCTCATGGACGAGTTTAGCGGTTTGTTACTCCATGCCGTGGGGGCTGTCAACCGGAGCGCCGGCGGTGCTTGCGCAATCGCGCGATGAAACCGGCATCCACTTCGTCGCTTACCAGCCGTGCCGGCCCCGTCGGTTCACACCTCCAACGGGAGCTTCACCAGAAACGTGGTGCCGGCGCCCGGCTCGCTGGAGACCTCGATGGTGCCGCCGTGGGCTTGAACGACCGCCTGGCAGATCGCCAGGCCAAGGCCCGTGCGTCCTTCGGCGGTGCCACGGGCTTTGTCCGCCCGGTAAAATCGCTCAAAAATGTGCGGCAGATCCTCGGCTGCAATCCCAGCGCCCGTGTCGGCGACGCTCAGGATCGCGGTGGCGTCTTCCCGGCGGACGGACACGGTCACTTCGCCGCCCTCGCGGTTGTAGTAAATGGCGTTGGTGAGCAGGTTCGTGACAAGCTGGCCAAGGCGGTCGGGGTCGCCGACAACTTCCACCGGCTGAAGGTCGGCGTGTAGTTGCACGCCGCGCGGCGCGGCCAGCGGCCGCAGCCGGTCGAGGCAGGCGCGGGCTTTCCCGGCGAGATCGAAGCGCTCGCGGTTCAACTTGTCCTGGCCGGCATCAAGGCGGGCGAGTTCAAGGAGCGATTCGGTGAGACGACGCATTTGCTGCGCGGTGTCGAGGCAGGCTTCGAGGGTCTCGCGGTAGTCGGCGGCGCTGCGTTCGCGGGCCAGCGTGGTTTGCGCCTCGGAAATGAGCACGGCCAGCGGCGTGCGCAGTTCGTGCGACGCGTCCGCGGTGAACTGCCGTTGCTGGAGGAAGGCGGCTTCGAGCCGGGCGAAGGTCGAGTTCAACACGCCGGCCAGGCGGCCCAGTTCGCTGTCGGTTTCGGCCACATTGATGCGCTCGGCAAGGTTGCCTTGGGCGATGCGGCTGGCGGCGGCACTGATGTTTTCCACGGGTTGCAGCGCCCGGCTGGTGAGGAACCAGCCGCCACCGAGGCCCAGCGCCAGCACGGTTGCGTCAGCCAGCACCAGCAGCCAGGCGAAACGCCGCAGGGCTGCAAGGTCCACCCGGATCGCGCGGCCGACCAGCACGCATTCGCCGAGTTCCGTAAAAACAAAGGCTTCGCGGACGATGCCCTCGGTTTGCGCGTGGACGTGCATGGCCGAATCGGGACGTTCCGGGCGGGCCAGCGCCGGCGGGGCGTTGGTGGAGTGTTTCAACAGCTTGCCATTGCGCGACCACACGGCGAAGAAGAAACCGTTCGCCCCGGCTTCGCTGAACAGGCTGGCGGTCGGTGGCGAAAGACGGATTTCGCGAGAATCGAGGAAATCCTCGGGCCGTCCCCGCGGCCCGTGAAAATCCGGTTTGGGAGGATGCCCCGCCTGGCCGTCGAGCCCCGGCGCGAACGGCGGCGGGCCAAACGGCGGGCCAAACGGCGGGACGCCGCGCACGTCGCTGCTCAGGGCGGCAATACGGCGCCCCAGTTCCTCGTCTATCTGGCGGAACTGATTGGTGCGGTTGAGCTGGTAGGCCGTCACGCCGAAGCCGGCCAGGACGCAGAGCAGCAAAAACCCCAGCCACGTCTGCAACCGCCAGCGAATGGACTTGGGAAACATGGCGGCTCAGGGGGAATTCCGGGGTTCGAAGGTCGAATGCCGGCGCGCGAAGTTCGCGAGCGGTGCGCTGGCGGCCGGCCGGATCTCGGAATTCGGTAGCGGAAGTGCGGATTTCATTCGATGCAATAGCCCTGCCCGCGCCGGGTGACGATCAACCCGGCGCCCAGTTTCTTGCGGAGGCTGAACACATGCACGTCCAGGAGATTTGAAAGCGTATCGTCGCTTTCGTCGAACAGGTGTTCGTAGAGCGCCGAGCGCGTGACGACCTCCCCGCGGTGGACGGCGAGATATTCGAGGATCGCATATTCACGCGCGGTGAGCGTGACGGGAGCGCCGGCGCGGGTCACGCTCCGGCCGCGCAGGTCAATCACCACGTCGCCGAGTTCGATGCTCGGCCGCGCCTGCCCGGCGGCGCGGCGGATGAGCGCGCGCAGGCGGGCGAGCAGTTCCGGCAGATCGAACGGTTTGACCAGGTAATCATCCGCGCCGGAGTCCAGGCTGCGGACGCGATCGTGGGTGGCGTCGCGCGCGGTGAGCATCAGCACGAGCGTTTTCTTGTGCTGGCGCAGGCGGGCCAGCAGCTCCCAGCCGTCCAGTTTGGGGAGCATGATGTCCAGCACGACGGCGTCGTAGTCGTAGCTCTGCGCCTTGAAGAGGCCGTCGTCGCCCGCTTCCGCGGTGTCCACGGCGTAGCCTTCCTCCCGCAGGGCTTTTGCCAGACTGCGCAAGAGGCGCGGTTCGTCTTCCACGACCAGAATTCTCATCGGTACGCTTCCATTCTGCCCCGAAACGGATTAAGGCGCGATTAAGAACTGTTCGTGGCGGCCAGGCGTGCGGCGATGATTTTTCCACGCCGCCTGCGGTCTTAATCCCGGCTTAATCCGCCACCGGATAATGTGGCAACCGTGAAACGAATCGGTAACAACCAGGCGTCGCTTTGGAATCAAGCCGCCCCGACGGCGCGGAGTTGACGCCCACGCCTCCACGGTCATGTCGCCCTCAACCGAAACCCGCGAACGGCGCGAACTGGCTTACGAATTGAAGTTTCTCCTTAGCCCGGCCGTGGCGGACCAGATCCGCGACTGGGTGCGCGGCCGGCTGGCGCCGGATCCACATGCCGGCGGGTGCGCTGACGATGAGTATCGGATCACGAGCCTCTACTTCGACACGCCGGAGTTCGCCACGTTTCACCGGCGGGGTTCTTACGGACGCAGCAAGTTTCGCATTCGCCGGTATGGCAACGGCGAGGTGGTGTTCCTGGAACGCAAGGCCAGGGCGCGCGGCCAGCTCAGCAAACGTCGCTCACTGGTGCCGCTGGAGGACTTGGAGCGGTTGGGCGGGAGCGCGGCTGACCGCGGCTGGACCGGGTGCTGGTTTCACCGTCGCCTGCAGCTCCGGCGGCTGGATCCCGTCTGTCAGATTTCCTATGACCGCGCCGCGCGCGTGGCGATGACCGACAACGGCCCGATCCGGTTGACGCTGGACATGAACTTGCGTGCGCTGCCGGCTGCGGGACTGTGGTTCAACGAGCGCGCGGGCGACGTGCTGCTGCCCGACCGCGTGGTGCTGGAGCTGAAGTTTCTCCGCGAATCGCCGGTCGTGTTCAAATGCCTCGTCGAGGAATTTGCGCTGAATCCGGAGCCGTTTTCCAAGTATCGCCTCGCGGCCGCCAGCTTGGGCCGGGTGCCGGTGCTGGCTCCGGATGCGGCAACTCTTTCTGCCTGAACATGCCTGAGTTTCTCAAAACCGCCTTCTCGAACGGCCCGGCCATTTCCGCGTCAGACGTGTTCATCCGGTTGATCGTGGCGCTGGCGCTGGGCGCGGTCGTCGCCGGGATTTATCGCGGCACGCGGAAAAGCACGGAAATCTCCGCGTCCTTCCCGGTGACGCTCGTGCTGCTGGCCGTGTTGATCGCGATGGTGACGCAGGTCATCGGCGACAACATCGCGCGCGCGTTCAGCCTGGTTGGCGCGCTGTCCATCGTGCGCTTCCGCACGGTCGTGCGGGACACGCAGGACACCGCCTACGTGATCTTCGCGGTGGTGGCCGGCATGGCCGTGGGTGCGCAGAATCTGTGGGTGGCGGTCATCGGCATCGGCGTGGTCGGTCTGGCGGCGTATTTGATGATGGCCCGCGCCAGGGTTTTCAGCGCCGCGCAACCGCCCTTCCTCCTGAGCCTGCGCATCGGCCTGGGGCACGATCTGGACGCCTTGCTCGGCGGCGCCTTCCACGAACATCTCCAGGAACACGAGTTGATGTCCGCGGCCACGGGCAAGCAGGGCGTCGCGCTCGATGTCACCTACGAAACCCGCCTGCGCCCGAACCGTTCGCCCGACGAACTGGTGAAGGCGCTGAACCAGCTTGAAGGCGTCCAGCGCGTCGAGTTGCACCGCCGGGGTTTTGAAGAAGGCTGAAGTCATGGCTTCCCGACGCTCGCAATTCATTCGTGTGGTCCGACCCGCCCCGGCAAGAACGCAACCTCCACCCTCCTGAACATGAGCCAACGAAACATCCTCCCCGTCCGCGCCCTGGTGCTGTTCGCCGCCCTGACCTGCGTGTTCTCCGCCTGCGCTCAAGACAACGACGACGGCCCGCCCGATGACGGTCCGGACTTCGGCGGGCCGCCGCCGTTCGGACCCGGCGGCCCCGGGGGGGCGATGCCGGAAACCAAGCTCGTGAAGCAATTTGACAAGAACGGCGACGGCTGGCTCAACGTGGACGAGCGCAAGGCCGCGCGGGCATTTCTCAGCCAGCAGGGCGGCGGCCGGCGCATGGGCGGTCCCGGAGGTCGAGGCGGCGGGTTCGGTCCGCCCGGCCGACGCCAGGCAACCGTGCAGCCCGGTCCCAAACTCTCGCCGGCCGACGTGCAGTTGTTTCCCGACGCGCCGCTTTACGCGCCCGAGGTGCTGCGCACGGTGTTCCTCGAATTCGAGGACTCCGATTGGGAAAAGGAACTCGCCGAGTTCAAGAACACCGACGTGGAGGTCCCCGCGAAGCTCACGGCGGACGGCCGGACGTATCCGGACGTGGGCGTGCATTTCCACGGGATGTCGTCGTTCATGATGGTGGGCGAGGGGCAGAAGCGGTCGCTGGTGCTCACGCTGGACCTGGCCCATCCGCACCAGGAGCTTGGCGGCTATCGCAAGCTCAACCTGCTGAATTCACACGAGGATCCGTCCTTCCTGCGCACCGTGCTGGCGATGCAAATTGCGCGGGATTACCTGCCCGCGCCCCAGGCCAACTTCCTGCGCGTGGTCATCAACGGCGAATGCTGGGGCGTGTATGTGAACCAGCAACATTTCAACAAGGAGTTTCTGCGGGAGCACTACCACACCACCAAGGGCGCCCGTTGGAAGGTGTCCGGCAGCCCGAACGGCCGCGGCGGCTTGAATTATCTGGGCACGAACGCCGCCGCCTACCAGCGCATCTACGAAATCAAGTCAAAGGACGAACCCAAATCCTGGGCCGATCTCATCAACCTCTGCACGGTGCTGAACGAGACGCCGTCCAACCAGTTGGAGCAGGCACTCTCGCCGCTGCTGGACCTCGACGGCGTGTTGAAGTTCTTCGCGTGGGAAAACGTCCTCGCCAACGGCGATGGCTTTTTCACGCGTGCCAGCGACTACGATCTATACGAGGATCCGACCGGCCGGTTTCACGTCATTCCCTACGACGCGAACGAAACGTTCAGCGCCGGCGGCGGGCCGGGCGGACCCGGTGGCCCTGGCGGTCCCGGCGACTTTGGTCCTGGGATGATGCTCGCGCCGCAAATGCTGGAACAAGCGGACAAGGACGGTGACGGAAAGGTCTCGTCCGCGGAATGCGCCGCGCTGGCGGATGCGTGGTTTGACAAGCTTGATCCGGCCAAGTCCGGCAAGCTGACGCAGGCGCGGTTCACCATGAATTTCAACCAGGTGCTGCCGCCACCGCAGGGTTTCGGACCACCCGGCGGCGACGAACCACCCGGCGGCGGGCCGCCAGGCGGCTTCGGTCCCGCGAGATTCCTCGGCCCGGCGTTGTTCACGGCGCTGGACGCCGACAAGGACGGCACGCTCACCCGCGCGGAGATCAAGGACGCTTTCGCGAAGTGGTTTGTCGCCTGGGACACGACAAAGAGCGGCGCGCTGAACGAAGCGAACCTTCGTGCCGGGCTGAACACGATTCTCCCCCGGCCGGAGTTTGCCGGGCGGGGCGGCGGACGCGGTCGCGGTGGTCCACCACCGGGCGGGCCAGGAGGACGCGGTGGCTTCGGCGGCTTCGGCGGACCCGGTGGCCCGGTGGCGGGTGGGATTGAGCTTGATCCGTTGGTTGGACTGAACGACACGAGCAAGCCGCTGCTCGCGAAGTTGCTCGCCGTGCCGTCGCTGCGGACGCGCTACCTTGGTTACGTTCGGGACATCGCCACGAGTTGGCTCGACTGGAACAAACTCGGCCCGGTCGCGGAGCAGTATCACGCGCTGATTGCCGACGCTGTAAAGGCGGATACGCGCAAGCTGGATTCCACCGAAGCCTTCTTGAACAGCGTCACCGGCGGCGCCACGACGGAACGCGGTTTTCGCGGTCCGCCGCCGATCAGCTTGAAAGACTTTGCCGAGAAACGCCGCGCCGTTTTGCTGAACCACGCCGAGGTGAAAAACGCGGCGAATTGATCGCGCGGGCGCTTCATTTGCCTGGAGTGCCAGTTCCGGTGACGACGCAAAGACAAGCCTACCGGCGAACGAAGAAAAGGCCTTGGAATGTGAGTGAAGTCCGACGAGCGAAAATGGTGCGCGATAGAGGATTTGAACCTCTGACCCCTTCCGTGTCAAGGAAGTGCTCTACCCCTGAGCTAACCGCGCCACCGTTCTAGTGCCGCGAACCGCGGCGGGCTGGAAAACTATGTGGCTCCGGCCGTCGTGGCAAGCGCATTTGCCGCCTTGCCATCCGCTTCAGCGCTCAAACCCCTCGGCCATTGCCACGGCCGTGAGCATGGCCCGGGATTTGTTGACCGTTTCCTGGAATTCTCCCTCCGGCGTGGAGTCGTTCACCCAGCCGCCGCCGGCTTGCACAAACGCCTTGCCGTCCTTGAGCAGCGCCGTGCGGATGGTGATGCAGCAGTCGAGATTGCCGTTGAAGGAGAAGTAGCCGACGCAGCCGCCGTAAGGCCCGCGCGCGGTTTGCTCCAGTTCGGCAATGATCTGCATGGCGCGAATCTTCGGCGCACCGCTGAGCGTGCCGGCCGGAAACGTGGCGCGCATCAGGTCAAACGGCGTCCGCGCCGCGGCCAGCCGGCCTTCGACCTGCGACACGATGTGCATCACGTGGCTGTAACGCTCGATGATCATCAGGTCCTTCACCGTCACGGAACCGAAGTCGCACACGCGGCCAAGATCGTTCCGCGCCAGGTCCACGAGCATGACGTGCTCGGCGCGTTCCTTGGGATCGGCGAGCAGTTCCTGCTCCAGCGCGCGGTCCTCCTCCGGCGTCGCCCCGCGGCGGCGTGTGCCGGCGATGGGCCGGATTTCCACGCGGCGGTCTTCGCAGCGGACGTGGATTTCCGGCGACGCGCCGACGAGCGCGAAGCCGTCCAGTTCCAGCAAAAACATGTAGGGCGAGGGGTTGATCGTGCGGGCGGCGCGATAAACGTCCAGCGGCGCAGCCGTGACCGGCGCGGAAAAACGCTGTGAGCCGACCACCTGAATGATGTCGCCGGCGGTGATGTAGCGCTTGGCGCGCAGGACGTTCTCGTGAAATTTTTCGCGCGGCGTGTTCGACTCGAATGCCAGCGCGGTCGCCGTTTCCGGCAGGCTCACCGGCTGGTGGTCGAGCGGTTGTTCCAGCAACGAGACGAGCCGCTCCACCTCGCCGATCGCGTCGTCGTAGGCGTCCTCCGGGGAAACGCTGCCGTCGAGAAAGGCGTTGACCAGCACGGTGATCGTCTGCGCGACGCGGTCGAAAACGAGCAACTCGTCGGCGATGAGGAAGTAGAGCGTTGGCGTGCCCAGTTCGTCGGTCGGCGGGCGCGGCACCACCGGCTCGATGTCGTGGATGAACTCGTAGCCGAGGTAGCCGATGGCCCCGCCGGTGAAGCGCGGCAGGCCCGGCAAGGTCACCGGCCGGTAACGCGCCATGACGCGTTCCACCACGGCCAACCCGTCCGCCACCGCGGCCTGGCCGGCCTCCCGTGACACAGCGAATTGCTCGGTGACGCGGCCGTTCTCGCGGACCTCCACCACCGCGCCGCGTTGCAGCACCACGGCGCGCGGGCTGCACCCGACGAACGAGTAGCGGCCGAGGTGTTCGCCGCCTTCCACCGACTCAAACAGGAACGACTCGCCCTGGCCGCGGATTTTCCGGTAGGCCGAGAGCGGCGTTTCAAAATCCGCCAGAATCCGGCGCGACACCGGGACCAGGTTGCCCTGCGCCGCCAGCCGCACGAACTCGGATTTGCCTGGAGAATACATGGACGTTCACGCCGCGCGCCGCCAGAAGCGTCGCAGCGAAAGCAGAGTAAACAACAACACCGCCACGCCGTAAAACAAAATGCCGAAGCCGACGCCCACGGGAATCAGGTCCGGATCACCAAAGTAAATCAGCACGCCGCCAAGCAGCGCGGGAATGGCCGCCTGCGCCGCAAGGCAGCCCAGGAACAGCCCGCGGCGGGTTTCACCCAGGCGTGCGGCCAGCCAGGCGCGGTATTCGTGCTCGCCCATCGTCCGCATCAGCCACGCGGATTGAAAATTGCGCGCCGCGACCAGCAGGCTGGTGGTCACGATGACGACGGCCGGAAACGGCCACGCGGCCAGCAGCACGCAGATGGCGACGTTCAACACCAGCCCCCAACGCCAGCCAAGGAAGCGGGCGATGGGGTTGGCCTCCAGGTGGAGGTTCGGCGTGGCGATCCACGTGCTGAGGAAATCCATCCCGCGTGCCAGCAACAACGCCCCGGCCAGCACGAGGTAATCGGGGCTGCCGAATGGGACGGTATCGTCCATTACTTCTTCTTGCCGTAGATTTCCTCCGGCTTCTGAAGCTGGGCTTCCGTGATTTTGAACGACTGCCCGCCATCGGCCGCCGAGCGGAAGAAGCAGGAGCGGTAGCCTTCGTGACAGGCCGCGCCGACCTGCTCCACCTGGATCAGCAGCGTGTCGCCGTCGCAATCGAAGGCGATGTCCTTGACCGCCTGCGTGTGGCCGCTTTCCTCGCCCTTCATCCAGAATTTCTGGCGCGAGCGGCTCCAGAAGTGCGTTTTGCCGGTTTCGACGGTCTTTTCCAGCGAAGCGCGGTTCATCCACGCCATCATCAACACGCGGCCGGTGGTCTGTTCCTGAATGATCGCCGGGATCAACCCGTTCGCGTCGAATTTAAGTTTGTCGTAAAAGCTCATCTTTCTTTCGGCAGAAGGGGACCATCACTGCGGCCAAAATGCAAACAAACCCCGCGAAATGATTCCGCCACGGCCAAGGCCGGTTGAAGCGCCGCGTGCGCCGTGAAACGCAGTCAGGATCGTGTTCCGGCCAGGCCACCGCCGTGATGGCGCTGACGCAACGGACTCGTCACTCGCAGGGTTGTTCCGATCCGGCAATGCCGTCAGCACCGCAACAGCCCGCCATGATGGCGGCGGGGCGCGGCCAATGGGCATGCACCGTCGAGGCCCTTGGCCGTCGGGCGTGGATGGTGGCGGAGGAGGTAGCCGGAGCCGTGCCTGGCATCAGCCCGCGATGAACCGACAGCGCTAGGACGCGTGACTGAACCGGTGCG
Source organism: bacterium (assembly GCA_021780105.1). Classification (GTDB taxonomy): domain Bacteria; phylum Verrucomicrobiota; class Verrucomicrobiia; order Limisphaerales; family J093; genus JAJXZJ01. The sequence goes on along the minus strand of JAJXZJ010000027.1, from coordinate 1,281 downwards.
CCAAACTCTTCGCGGGCGAAAAATCATCCTCGCGCACACTGGCCGCTGCCGGACTCGCGCCCAACCGCCAACCCAAGTTCCTTCGCAATGATTGGGCCGCCCTTAAAGTCGCGAAAAACGCTTGACGCAGAGGTGCGAATTGCGTCAGTATAGGTCCCATGAAAATGAATCGGTTCCCATCTATCGCGGTCGGGATTGCTGCGTGCCTTGCTCCGCAGGTCATTACCGCAGTGGCCGACACCCTGTTTGTGGGTGATTGGGGTGCTGGAGCGACTTCAACATCGGGAAGTATTTTTACCTACGACACGACAGTTGGGGGCGCCAGTCAGGCTACTTTCGCAGGCCAGTTATACACGCCGGGAGGGATGGCCTTTGACAGTCAAGGAGATCTTTACGTGTCCATCGGCGAACAGACTTCCACGGCTGGAAAGATCCTCAAGTTTGCGTCTGACGTGAGCTCGACGTTGTTTGCGTCGGGCTTGAATACACCTTCTGGGCTGGCCTTTGATAGTGCGGGCAACCTCAAAGTGGGCTTGTCGGGTGGCAACGCCATTGACAGCATTTCGCCTGACGGCGTTGTGAGTCCTTTTGCCACACTGGCTTCAGGCAGTAAGTTTATCTACGGTTTGGCTTATGACGCCAGCGGAGTCCTTTATTGTGCCAGTCGCCTTAACGGTGGCAGTGTTACTGAGTTCAATTCTGATGGAAGCCAAAAGGCAACATTTGCGACTGCGATCGGAGCTCCATTCGCCATCGCCTTTGACGCAGCGGGCAATGTTTTTGTTGATGATGCGGGTAGTGGCAGGATTTTCAAATTTAATCCCGATGGCACGGGTAAGACAGTTTTTGCAAGTGGACTATCGGTTCCCACGGGAATGGCCTTTGACAGTGCTGGAAACCTGTATGTGGCTGAGGCAACAGGAGGGGTCATTGACAAATTTGACTCGAGTGGTAACAAGACCACCTTTGCTACAGGACTGACAACACCTTGGTTTGTAAGTATTGGGAAGACGGCAGTACCTGAACCAAGCACCTTGGCGCTTCTTCTGCTCGGAGCGGGGACAATTGCATTTGCCATCCGCAAGCCGAGGGCATAGTCGGCCAAATATTTACGTTCGATAAAGGCTCACCTCAAATGGTGGGCCTTTTAGTTTTTAAGGTGCCAGCCCTTTTCCAAACAGCCAGGGGATGGCTTGGGAATAGACAAACTGCATGGCTGCGGTGTAGCCGGCTTGATTTAGGTGAAGGCCATCCAGGCTGTAGGCGGCTTTCAGCCCCAGC
>JAJXZJ010000042.1 GCA_021780105.1 bacterium | reverse complement strand
AGCCGACCACCGCGACGATCAAGTCCCTGGACTACAAGTCCCCCAAGGGCGTCAACGACCGCGACTGGGTCCGCCTGGCCTACGCCATCCTCCAAATCCCCGGCAAACCCTATTGACCGCGCCGGCGCCAGGCGGCTGCACGCAGACACCGCATCTTTCGCACCGCACCAAAGTCGTGTGCCAATGGCACGGGCAGGCGGGCAACATCTGCCAGGTGAACCGAGACGCCTGGCGGAATCCCGGAACCAATGCGCGGATGGCGGTTCGCTCCAAGGCGGACACAAGGATTGACCGTGCCGGCGGAGCGTTCATACTCGTTCCGTTTTCAGCAACACGGAATCATCATGCAAAGTGCCAAAAAACTTCTCGCCGTCCTCGCGGTTGCGACCGCGTGTTTAACCCCCGTGGCGCCGGCGCGCGCCCAGAACTCCGATGCCGCCAGCGCGGATCCCTACGCTCACGAGACGCCCGCCCAGCGTGACGCCCGCATGAAATGGTGGCGCGAGGCCCGCTTCGGCATGTTCATCCATTGGGGCGTCTATTCCGTGCCCGCCGGCACCTATGACGGCAAGCGCATCGGCGGCATCGGCGAATGGATCATGTGCACCGGCAAGATTCCGATGGCGCGCTACCAGGAATACGCCAAGCAGTTCGATCCGGAAAAGTTTAACGCCGAAGCGTGGGTGCGCACCGCCAAGGCCGCCGGGATGAAATACATTGTCATCACCAGCAAGCACCACGACGGCTTCGCGATGTTCAACTCCAAGGCCAGCGACTGGAACATCGTCAGCCGGACGCCATTCAAACGCGACCCGCTGAAGGAACTTGCCGCCGCGTGCCGCAAGGAGGGCCTCCGCCTCGGCTTCTACTACTCCCAGGCGCAGGATTGGAACAACGGCGGCTCCGAGTGCTCCGGCCTGTGGGATCCGGCGCAGAAGCACAACATGGACGACTACATCAACACCATCGCCGTGCCGCAGGTGAAGGAAATTCTGAGCAACTACGGCCCCGACATCCCCGCCGTGCTGTGGTGGGACACGCCGTGCGACATGAACCAGGAACGCGCCGCCAAGCTCGCGGCGTTGCTCAAGCTCAAGCCGGGCATCATCTCCAACAACCGCCTCGGCGGCGGCTTTAACGGCGACACCGAGACGCCGGAACAGACGATTCCCGCCACCGGCTTCAAGGGGCGTGACTGGGAAACCTGCATGACGATGAACGACACCTGGGGTTACAAGAGCTACGACAACAATTGGAAAAGCACCGAAATGCTCGTGCGCAACCTCATTGACATCGCCAGCAAGGGCGGCAACTACCTGCTCAATGTCGGCCCGACCAGCGAAGGCCTGATCCCCGCCCCGTCCATCGAGCGGCTCAAGGAAGTCGGCGCGTGGATGAAGGTCAACCACGAGGCGATTTACGCGACCTCCGCCAGCCCGTTCAAAAAGCTGTCCTGGGGCCGCTGCACGCAGAAACCCGGCAAGCTTTACCTGCACGTCTTTGACTGGCCCGCCGACGGCCGCTTGCAGGTGCCGCTTTCCAGCCCCGTCAAAAAGGCCTACCTGCTCGCGCACGAGTCCCGGAAACTCCGCATGGAAAGCAGCGCCGACGGCAAGACCATCTTGCTGCCGTCCGCTTCGCCCACGCCTTACGCCGGCGTTGTGGTTCTCGAAATCCCCGGCCAGCCGGAGGTCCTCCAGGCGGCCAGCCAGCGCATCCGCCAGGCGGACGACGGCACGCTCACGCTCAAGGCGGACGACGCCGAGATCGTCGGCAACACGCTCCATGTCGAGGAGCACGACGGCATCGGCAACCTCGGCTTCTGGACGGACGCGAACGACTACGCGCAGTGGCCGGTGACAATCAACAAGGCGGGCACGTTCAACGTCGTCGCCACGTTCGCCTGCGCGCCCGGCAGCGAGGGCAGCACCTGCACGCTGACCATCGGCGATCAGACCTTCAGCCAGACCGTGCCGGCCACCGCGAGCTGGGGCGATTTCACGACGGAAACCGCCGGCCAGATCACCCTGGACAAGGCCGGCCAACTCAACGTCATTCTCAAGGCTTCTGACGTGCCGCACGGCGCGGTGATCAACCTGCGTTCGCTGGTGTTTGAACCGGTGAATTAAGCCATGACCAGCCGGCAAACCGGGTCTCCGCCTGATGGGCAAACGCATGATCGTGCCATGAAACTGCCTTCCTTTCGCTTCTCCCGCCTCGCGTGGTGGTCGCTGGCGGCGGCCGGTTTGCTCCTGGCCGCGTGGCCAGCTACGGCCGCGGACGAATACGTTGCCCGCGTTTACACGAACGCCACCGGCCAGACGCTGCCGTATCGCCTGTTGACACCGAAGAATTACGACGCGGCCAAAAAATACCCGCTCGTTGTCTTCCTCCACGGCGCCGGCGAACGCGGCAACGACAACCTTGCGCAGCTCAAGCACGGCACCAGCCTCTTCCTCAAGCCGGAGGTGCGCGACGAGTTCCCGTGCTTTGTCTTCGCGCCGCAATGTCCGACGGATGAGAAATGGGTGAACATGCGCTGGGACGGCAACACGGGCACGCAACCGAAGGAACCCAGCGCGCCGATGCAACTGGCGCTGGACGTCATCGCGGCGCTGCCGGCGGAGTTCAGCCTTGATCCGGAGCGGCTTTACGTGACCGGCCTTTCGATGGGCGGTTACGGCACCTGGGATTGCATCACGCGGTTTCCAGGCCGGTTTGCCGCGGCCGTGCCGATTTGCGGCGGCGGCGACGAGCGCACCGTCACGCCGGAAGTGGCAAAAACGCCGGTCTGGGCCTTTCACTCGAGCGATGATCCGGTCGTGCCGGTGGTGCGGACGCGCCACATGATCGGCGCGCTGCTTGCCGCCGGCGGGCATCCGCATTTCTTCGAGTATTGGGGCCTCGGCCACGACTCCTGGGATCGCGCCTATGCGGAGCCGGAGTTGTTGGCGTGGATGTTCGCCCAGCGCCGCGGCCAGCCGGATACTTACGACCTCAAGACGCCGATCCCGGTGCCGCCGCGCATCGCCGACTTCCCCACCGACAGCGCATTTCCCAGCCAGGGTCCGATTCGCAAGGCGGACTGGTTCCGCAACGTCTGGATTCAGCGCCGCACCGAATGGTGGCGTCACCGCCTGCAGGACCACGGCGCGGTCGTCTTCCTCGGCGATTCGATCACGCAGGGCTGGACCAGGCTTGCGCAGGACTTCCCGGATTTGAAGGTCGCCAACCGCGGCATCAGCGGCGACATCACCCGCGGCGTGCTTTACCGGCTGAACGACGACGTGCTCGACCTCGATCCCGCCGCCGTCGTGCTGCTCATCGGCACGAACGACCTCGAGGACCACGGCAAGCCGGGCCAGATCGCGGCGAACGTGGAATTGATCCTGGACGTTTGCCGCGCTGCGCATCCGAAGATGCCGGTGATCGTCTGCAAGTTGACGCCCAGCAACGCCACCAAGAACCGGCCGGCCGACAAGATCAAGGAAATCAACGCGCTGGTGGATGTGATCGTGAGTGCGGAGCCGCAGTGCGTCCGCTGCGACACGTGGAGCATTTTCGCCAACGACCAGGGCGACGCCACGCCGGAGGAGTTTCCGGACCTGCTCCACCCGAACGCCGCCGGCTATGCCAAGTTCGCCGACGCGCTCCGGCCGATCTTCACGAAGCTGAAGCTGGAAAAATAAATCGCTTGGGGCGGCAGTGGCGGCCGGCGGGTTTCACTGTTTCACCAAAAACTCCTGAATCAGTTTCCACGCCGCGCGGTCGGTGGCGGTGGCGGCGCGGTCGCCGCCGATGTTCGTCACGACGATGACGGCGAAATCTTTCTTCGGCGCGAGCCAGATCACCGTGAACCACATCGTGTTGGAGCCGGTGTGCGTCAACGCGGTGCCACCGGCCCAATCGCGCGAGGTCACCACCCAGCCCATCGCATAGCGATCGTCGCTGGACGGGCTGACCGGCACCAAACCGGTGTGGAGTTTTTTGAAGCTTTCCGGCGCGAGCAGCCAGCCGTCGCCGCGATCGCCGGCGACGTGAAAGGCGGCGTATTTCGCCAGGTCCAAGAGCGAGCAATGCACCCGGCCGGCGGGAGCGATGGCCGGCGGGTTGTCCGCGTCCGGACCCGGCGGAACCGGCCGCGGTTCGCCGTCCACGAACGTGTGTCCCCACGGCTCGTCGAGTTTGCCCGGAGTTCCGGGCGCGCCAAAGCCGGCCGTGGTCATGCCCAGCGGTTGGAAGAGGCACTTCGTGATGAGGTCCTCCCACGCCGTGCCGGTGACCTGTTCGAGCATGGCGCCGGCGATGGCGTAGCCGGCGTTGGAGTAAATATATTTCGTGCCGGGCGGTGCTTCCGGCGGCAGCGCGGTCACTTTTTCCAGCAGGAACCGCCGCTGTTCGCGCGGCGTGCCGCGCCGTTTCCAAAGCTGCGCCCAGATGCCGCTGGGGTTCAAGTCCGCCGGCGCGCCGCTGTGGTGCGAAAGCAGTTCCTCCAGCGTGACCGTTTTCCACTGCGCGTTCATCGTCGTGGCGAGATCGGGAAACACGTCGGTGATCCGCGTGGTCCAGGAAATCTTCCCGCCCTCGACGAGCATGGCTGCGAGTGTCGCGGTCATGGACTTCGTGATCGAGCCGTGATGCCAGATGTCGTTGACCATTACCGGCTCCGGCGCGCCGAATTTGCGCATGCCGGTGACGCCGAGGCCGACGACGCGGTTCGAGCGCACCACGACGGCGCCCAGCGCAGGGAGGTTGTTCGACGCGCGAATCGGTTCCAGCAGCGCGGCAAGGTCACGGGCGTTTGCGAGATTCACTGCCAAGTGGCGGTCCGTTGCGCCCGCCGAAGCTGCCATCGCTGCCAGGCCAACGGCCAGCCACGGGAGTTTCCGCCAAAACGAAGGACGACTTTGACCGGCGCGCATTTCAAATCCATCTCCGGAACGGCGGCGGCCGTCAATGCTTTCGGTCGCGGACGGTGGAAATTTGGCTCGCCAACTGGCGACGACGGACGCACCTTAACGTCAAATCGTGAGCGAGTTGCAGGTCATCAAATCCACCGTGGCTCGAACGGCCCGGCGCCGTCGCTGGCAGCGCGCGTGGCGCGGTCTCTGGCGCGGCGTGCTGGCGGGTTCGTTGATCTGGCTGCTTGCTGCCGGCTTTTACACGCTCCTGCCCCTGCCGCTGACCGTGCTGGCCGTCGCCGGCGGCTTGTTTCCGGTGGCCGTGTTGGCGGGCTTGCTTATCGGCTGGTGGCGGCGTGATCCACCGCTCACCACCGCGCGGTGGCTGGATCAACAACAGCAGCTTCAAGAGCGCCTGAGCACGGCGCTGGAAATCAGCGACGACGAGCGCGCCGGCCGCTGGCGTGATCTCGTTTTGACGGATGCCGCCGGCCATCTGGCAAAACTGGATGTCCGCCGGCTGCTGCCGTTGCGCCTGCCGAAAACGAGTCGCTGGACGTTGCTCGTGTTGACGCTGGCGGTGGGCCTCGGGTTCGTCCCCGAATATCGCAGCAAGGATTTTCTCCGGCGGCAGCGCGAGCAGGAAGGCGTGCGCGAGGCGGGCCGCAATTTAGCCGAACTGACGCGCCGTTCGCTGGAACATCACCAACCGGCCTTGGAAAACACCCGCGTGGCGCTGAAGTCGGTCGGCGACCTGGGTAATCAACTTGCGAAGACACCGGTCACGCGCGCCGAGGCGTTGCGCGACCTGGCGAAGGTGACGGACAAGGTGCAGGCGCAGGCCCGCGATCTGGAGCGGAACCCCGCGCTCCGGCAGATGGAGCGCGCCGCGAGTGCCTCCAGCCGCAACAACCCGGCCAACGCCGACGAGTTGAAAAAGCAGATCGAGGCGCTGCAAAAGAATTTCGGCAACAAGGACGCCAATGCCGCGGCGCTGGACAAGTTGAAACAGGAATTGCAGAAGGCGCAGCAGGCTGCGGCCAACATGATGGCGAAAGGCTCGCAGGCATCCGACGCAGCCAGGGACAGTCTGGCAAAGGCGCTGTCCAGCCTGTCGCGCCAGGCGCAGGACATGGGTGCCACGCTGCCGAGTCTGGAGGAGGCGATCGCGGCGCTGGACGCCAGCAAGGTGGATCAGGTGCTCAAGGATTTGCAGGTGGCGGAAAAGGATTTGGACAAGCTGCAGGAAATGGCGCAGTCGCTGCAACAAATGCAGCAGCAGGCGGCGCAGTTGGGCAAGAACCTCGCCGAGCAGTTGGACAAAGGCCAGGCGGACGCCGCCGCCGAGACGCTGCGCAAAATGGCGGAACAACTGAAGTCCGGCCAGCTCCCGCCGCAACAGATGAAGTCCATCGCCGACGAACTCAGCAAGGCGCTCAAACCCTCCTCGCCTTACGGCAAGGTGCCGGACCTGCTCCAGCAGGCATTGAAGCAAATGCAGCAGGGCCAGCGCCCGAACGCGTCACAATCCCTCGCCGACGCCTCGAAGGAACTGGAGAATCTGATGCAGCAGATGGCCGACGCGCAGGACCTCAAGAGCACCCTCGACGCTTTGAAGCGTGCGCAACTTTGCGTCGGCTCCGGCCAGCGCTGGGGCCTGTGCAAGTCGGACAAGACCGGCTATTCGCCCGGCGGCAAGCCGGGTCGCGGCGTTGGCGATTGGGCAGACGACGACGGCACGTCGCAGTCGCCGGGAAACACCGGCCAGTGGGACAACTCCGGCGTCCAGCGCCCGGACAAGGATTCGCGCGGCCTGACCGACCGTGGCGCCGGCGATTTGCCGGCGGGGCTGACGCCAACCAAGGTGAAGGGTCAATTCACACCCGGCTCGCAGATGCCAAGCATTACCTTGAAGGGCGTCAGCATCAAGGGCCGCAGCACCGTCGCCATCCAGGAAGCCGTGACCGCGGCACAAAGCGAGGCGCAGGCGGCATTGAGCCAGGAGCAGGTGCCGCGCGCCTACCAGAACGCCGTGAAGGACTATTTCGGCGACTTGAAGAAATAGTTCGCCGTGCGTTTTCAGGTTCCAGGATGGCAGGTTTTCAAGACGCGCGGGCGAACCGGCGAGCCGCAACCAGCCGCTCGCTGCTGACGATGCCGCCCGCAACACACAACTTGAAAACCGGAAGACATGACAGCCTGACAACGCGACAACTTGAAATCCCGGCAACCTGAAAATCCTTTCCCCATGACCACCGAAGAACAAATCGCCCAATTCCGCCAGACCTACGCCACGCTGCGCGCCGAGGTCGGCAAGGTGATCGTCGGCCACGAGGCCATCGTGGACGGCACGCTGACCGCCCTGCTGGCCGGCGGCCACGTGCTGCTCGAAGGCGTCCCCGGCCTTGGTAAAACGCTGCTCGTGCGCACGCTCGGCGAGGTGCTGGACCTCTCGTTCAGCCGCATCCAATTCACGCCGGACCTCATGCCCGCCGACATTCTCGGCACAAATCTGGTCATGGAAATGCCCGACGGCCGGCGCGCGTTTCAGTTCCAAAAAGGCCCGATCTTCGCGCACCTCATCCTCGCCGACGAGATCAACCGCGCCACGCCCAAGACGCAGTCCGCGATGCTCGAGGCGATGCAGGAACACCAGGTCACCGCCGGCGGCGAATTGCGCCGGCTGGCCGAGCCGTTTTTCGTGCTGGCGACACAGAATCCGATTGACCAGGAGGGCACCTACCCGCTGCCCGAGGCGCAGCTCGACCGTTTCTTCTTCAAGCTTCTTGTCGGCTACCCGACCGGCCCGGAATTGACCGAGGTGCTCAACCGCACCACCGAGGACGCGAAGATCCAGCTCAACCGCATTGTGACCCGCGACGCCATGATCGAACTCCAGCAGCTCGTCCGCCAGGTGCCGGTGGCGTCACACGTGAAGGACTACGCCGTGCGACTGGTGCTGGCGACGCATCCCAAGACGCCCACGGCGGCGGCAATCGCGACGCAGTTCCTGCGCTTTGGCAGCAGCCCGCGCGGCGCGCAGACGCTCATCCTCGCCGGCAAGGTTCGCGCGCTGGCGCAGGGCCGGTTCAACGTCAGCTTCGACGACCTCCAGGCCGCGGCATTGCCGGCGCTGCGTCACCGGCTCATCTTGAATTTCGAGGCCGAGGCTGAAGGCATCACCACCGACCAGATTGTCCAACAAGTGCTCAAGGACGTGCCGACCACGGTGGAAGCCGCCAGCGCCTAACCGCCACACGCGATGACGCGAAGACGAGAGTCCGCCCGCAACGCCGCCGCCGAAGCGCGGAGCATTTGAAATGGCCACGCCGCTCCTCAGCGCCGAACTCCTGCGCCGGCTCGAACAGTTTCAACTGCTCGCGCAGCGGCGTGCCAAAAGCGCCGCGCGCGGCGAGCGCCGCAGCCGGGCGCGCGGCCAGTCGGTCGAATTCGCCGATTACCGGAACTACGTCGCCGGCGACGATCTGCGTTACCTCGACTGGAACCTCTACGGCCGGCTCGACCGGTTGTTCCTGAAACTCTACGAGGAAGAGCGCGAGTTGCCGGTCCGCATTTTTCTCGATGCCAGCGAGTCCATGACCTTCGGCGAACCGGTGAAGTTCGACTTCGCCCGGCAGGTCGCCGCCGCGGTGGGCTACGTGGCGCTGTGCGGTTTCGACCGCGTGAGCGTGGTGCCTTTCCCGCATCGCGCCGGGGAGGCGCTGGCGCGGGGCGCGTTGCGGACCGTGCGCGGCCGCAAATCGGCCCTGACGTTTTTCCAGCATCTCCAGCAGCTCACCGCCAGCGGACCGGCCAGTCTGAACGAGGCGTTGCGACGCGGCGCCATCGAGGCGCGACAGGCGGGGCTGGCGCTGGTGTTGAGCGACTTTCTCGACCCGGCTGGTTACGAGGCCGGGCTGACGGCGCTGGTCGCCCGTGGTTTCCAGGTGGACGCCGTCCACGTCCTTGCGCCGGAGGAATTGTCGCCGACAACGTTTGGCGACCTGCGGCTGGTGGATGCCGAAACCGGCGGGCAGCAGGAGGTCACGTTTGGCCGCTACCGGCTGGCGGCCTACCGGCAGACGGTGAGCAACTACTGCCAGCGGCTGCGCGAGTTCTGCGCCGCGCGCGGCATCAACTATTTCCTGGCCAGCTCGGCGACGCCGCTGGAGGAACTGCTGCTCCGCCAACTGCGCGCCGCGGAGGTGCTGGGATGAGACAATTGGGGATTGCGAATTGCGGAATGCGGATTTCACGAGACTCATGAACGCCGAAGAATTCAAACAGCGAACGCAGCAGTTCGCCCTGCGCGTCATCCGGGTTTGCGAGGCATTGCCCCATTATGGAGCCGCCAAGGGGCCTGGCCGACAATGGCTGCGCGGCGGGACCTCGGTGGACGACAATTACCGTGCCGCTTGCCGTGCCAGGTCGCGGGCTGATTCCGTCGCGAAGATGGCCATGGTCGAGGAAGAGTGTGACGAGTCGCTGTATTGGCTGGAATTGCCGGTGAAGTTGGGACGGCTCAAACAATCCGCGGTTGCCGAGTTGACGGAGGAAGGCTCTCAAATCCTCGCGCTCGTGGTCGCATCCATTCGCACGGCCCGCCGCGGCCCGCAATCCGCAATCGGATGAATTTCCTCGCTCCCACCGCGTTTGCCTTCGCCGCCGTTCTCCCGGTGGTGGTGCTGTTCTATCTGCTCAAGCGCAAGCGGACGGTGAAGCTCGTTTCCAGCACGCTGCTCTGGCAGAAATTCCTCGCCGAATCGCAGGCCAGCGCGCCGTTCCAGCGGCTCCGGCACAACTGGCTGCTGGTGCTGCAAATCCTCTTGCTGGCGCTCGTCATCCTCGCGCTGGCGCGACCGTATTTCGCCGGCAACGTGAAGGGTGGCCGGCTGCTGGTGGCCATCCTCGACGCCTCCGCCTCAATGCAGAGCACCGACGAAACGCCCTCGCGATTCGAGCAGGCCCGCCGCGCCGCGCTCGCGCTGGTGGACAACCTCCGCGACACCGATCAAATGGTCGTCCTCCTCGCCGCGGGCCACACCGAGGTGAAACAGTCGCCGACCGGCAACAAGGCGGCGTTGCGCCGCGCGCTCCAGAGTTGCGCGGTCTCGGACGCACCCACGCGCCTCGCCGAGGCGTTCCGGCTCGCGCAACCGCTGGTCAAGGACCGCACCGGCGCGGAAATCCATCTTTACAGCGACGGTGCCGCGGGCGACCTGAGCGAATTTGAAAACGAGGGACTGAGCGTCATTTTCCACCAGTTCGGCCGGCGCGCGGAAAACGCCGGCATCGTCACGCTGGACGTGCGCGCCCATCCGGAGGACCCGACGCGCCGCGCGGTGTTCGCCAGCGTGATGAACGCCGCGACGAACCCGGTGCAGACGGAACTGGACCTGCTCTTCAACGGCGCGGTGGTCGAGGCGCGGCCGTTGACGCTCGCCCCGCGCGAAACGGCGGCGCAGGTCTTCACCGCGGCGCAGACGAACGACGGCATTTTCACCCTGCGGCTCATGACACCGGACGATCTGGCCGCGGACAACCAGGCGTCCGTTGTCAGCCTGCTGCCGGAGCCGGCGAAAGTCCTGCTCGTCACGCGCGGCAACCGCTTTCTGGAACGCGCCCTCGCCGCCGTGCCCAACGTGTCGCTCACCGTGGCCGCGGATTCCGCCGACGACGCGCGCGAGTTCGACTTCACGGTGCTGGACGACGTGCTGCCCGCCGAGTGGCCCGCGAACAACGTCCTCGCCATCCGCTCCGCGCCGACCAACTGGGTCGAGCCGGCCGGCCGCCTCGACGCCCCGCCGATTGTGGACTGGAAAAACACGCATCCACTGCTGCGTTTCGTGAACTTCGACAACGTGCAGATCGCCGAGGCGCTCGCGGTGAAGACGCCGCCGTGGGCGACGCCGCTGGTGGAGTCGCCGACCGCCCCGTTGCTGCTCGCCGGCGAGATCGGCCGGCAGCGCGTCGTGTGGCTCGCCTTCGACACGCTGCAAAGCACCTGGCCGCTGCGGATATCCTTCCCGATTTTCATCGCCAACGTCGTGGACTGGCTGAATCCCGCCACCGCGCGCGCCACGCAGTTCCAGGTGCGCGCCGGCGATCCGATCCGCCTCGCGCTGACGTCGCCGCTGACCAACGCCGTGATGCGCCTGCCCGACGGCAGCGAGCGGACGCTCACGCTCGATCCCGGCGCGCGTGAACTGGTCTTCGGCGACACGCAGCGGGAAGGCATCTACCATCTCGAAGCCGGCACCAACCGCGTGGATTTTTGCGTGAACCTGCTCGACGCCGCCGAAACCGACACCACGCCGAAGGCCGAACTGCGTTTCGGCAAATACGCCAAAGTCCAGGCGGCCACGGCGCAACCGGCGAATCTCGAATGGTGGCGGTGGATTGCCGCCGCCGGCCTCGCGGTGCTGATGTTCGAGTGGTGGTTTTACCATCGGAGGACGGCGTGAAGGCGCGAACGAAAATCTTTTGAGGGCTGGTTTCATGGAAGATCGCAACCAACAACAGATGCCGCCAAAGGAAAATTGGCAACGCTGGTTTCTTGACGCGCTCCGCGCCGGCGGCGGCGCGGGCTGGGTGCTAATGATCATCATCGCGGTTCTCGCCGTTGTGTTATTGCCGGCCTTGACGAAGATGAAAAGCCGGTTGGCGACCGTGACGCTTTACTGCGCCCAGGACGAAGTCTTCGCCGGGCCGATTCTCGAGGAGTTCACCACGCACACCGGCATCCGCGTCCGCGCCGTCTATGACAGCGAAGCCGTGAAGACCGTCGGCCTGGCGAACCGCCTGCTCGCCGAGCGGGCGCATCCGCAGTGCGACGTCTTCTGGGGCAACGAGGAGTTGCGCACGCGCCAGCTCGCGGCGCAGGGCGTCTGGCGCGCAACGAACGGCTGGGCGGCGTTCGGCCACCGCAGCCGGCGGATCGTCGTGAACACGAATCTTGTTCCGCTCGCGCAGGCGCCGCGTTCGCTGGTGGAACTCACCAACGCCGTGTGGCGCGGCAAGGTGGCGCTCGCGTATCCGCTGTTCGGCACCACGGCAACGCATTTCGCCGCGTTGCGTCAATTCTGGGGCGACGCGCGCTGGGAGGCCTGGTGCCGCGCGCTGCAAGCCAGCCAGCCGTTCGTCGTGGACGGCAACTCCGTCGCCGCGAAATTCGTCGCGAAAGGCGAGGCGTCGGTCGGCCTCGCGGATTCGGACGACATCGCCGCCGAACAACAGAACGGCGGGCCGGTTGTCGCCCTGCCCGTGACGAGCGAAACGCTGCTCATTCCGAACACCGTCGCCGTCACGCGCGGCACGCCGCATCCGGCCGCGGCACAGAAGCTGTTCGACTTTCTCCAGAGTCCGGCGGTGATGCAGCAACTCATCGCCCACCAGGCGCTGGAGGGCGCGGCCCGTGGCGAACCCGGCGTGAACACGCTGCAGCCGGACTGGCCGGCGCTGCTCACGAACCTCGAAGCCACGACGACCAAGTTGAAGGAAATCTTCCTGCGATGAACTGGGTGCTGCTGCAAAACAGCCTGCTGGTCAGCGCCGCCGCCACGGCGCTGGCGGCCGCGTTCGGCCTGACCGCGGCGCTGTTCACCAGCAGCCTGCAGCCGCGCGCCCGCGGCGTGTGGCTGGGATTGGCGGCGGCCGCCCTCGCGCTGCCGCCGTTCGTCGTCACGAACTGCTGGATGGATTTGCTCGGGCACACCGGTGTGCTGCGACGCTGGCTGCCGCTGGACATCTATTCCGCGGGCGGCGCGGTCTGGGTGCTGGCGCTGATGTTCTGGCCGCTAACGTTCTTCGCGGCGCTCGGCGCGTGGCAGCGGCTGGAGGCGGGGCATCTGGAGGCGGACCCGGGACTCGCGGGCGCAGCGTTGCTGCGCTGGCTGCTGCTGCCGGTGGCCGCGCCGGCGCTGGCGCAGGCCGCGGTGCTGACCTTCGTGCTCGCGTTGAACAATTTTGCCGTGCCGGCGCTGTTGCAGGTGAAGGTGTTTCCCGCGGAAGTCTGGATTGATTTCAGCACGAACTTCGACTACGCCGGCGCGCTGGCGTTGAGCACGCCGCTGGTGCTCGCGCCGCTGGCTCTGCTCCTCTGGCTCCGCCGGCGGGAGTTCGCCTGGCCGCGGCACGACGGCTCGATGCCCGCGGGCGCCCTGCGCCGGCAACTGGGCGCCGGCTGGCACCGGTTCGCCGGCGGCGCGACGCTCGTCATCGCGGCGCTGTCCGTGGCGCTCCCGGTGCTGCAATTGCTGCTCACCACGCGCAGTTGGACCGAACTGCCAGGCGCGTTTGCGGCGGGTGAGGACGTGGTGTTCGTGTCGTTCGGTTTCGCCGCCGGTGCGGCGACGCTGGCGGTTGCGGTCGGGTTGCTGACCTGGCGCTGGCGCGTGGGCGTCTGGCTGTGGCTGCCGCTGTTCGTGCCGGGCGTGTTGCTCGGCATGGCGCTGATTTTCTTCTTGAACCGACCGCCGTTCATCGCGCTTTACCAAAGCCTGTTCGTCGTCGTCATCGGACTCGTCATCCGCTACGCGGCGATCGGCTGGCACGGCGCGGCGCTGGCGCGGCGGTCGGCGGACCAGGATTTGGTGGACGCGGCGGCGCTCGACGGCGCCTCGCGCTGGCAGACCTTCCGGATCGCGCTGTGGCCGCAGATGGCGTCGCCGCTGGCGGCGGCGTGGTTCGTGGTGTATCTGCTTTGCCTCTGGGACGTGGAAACGCTGGTGCTGATCGTGCCGCCGGGTGGCGAAACGCTGGCGTTGCGCATCTTCAACCTGCTGCATTACGGGCACAACACGCAGGTGAACGCGCTGTGCCTGCTGCTGCTCGCGCTGGCGGTCGCGCCGTTGCTGGCGCGGGCGCTGCTGCGGCCGTTCTGGAAGATCGGCTGCCTCGCCGCGGCCTTGTTTCTGGCCGGCTGCTCGCCGTCCTCGTCGCCGAACAGCGCGGAGGTGAACAGCCGGTTTTTCAGCCGCGCGGAAATCGTCGGCACGCGCGGCACGGCGCCGGGCCAGTTCAACAAGCCGCGCTCGCTGACCGTGGACGGACACGACAACCTCTACGTCGTGGACATGACCGGCCGGGTGCAGAAGTTCTCGTCGAACGGCGTGTTCCTCCTGTCCTGGCAGATGCCGGAGATCAGCCGCGGCAAACCCAAGGGCATGGGCATCGCGGGTGACGGCAGCATCATGGTGCTGGAACCGCATTACTCGCGGCTGAACTTCTTTACGCCGGAAGGAAAACTGATCCGGCAATGGGGCCAGCGCGGCACAAACGCCGGCCAGTTCTGGCTGCCGCGCGCGGTGGTGGCCAATGCCCGCGGCGAAATCTGGGTGTGCGAATACGGCGAGATCGAGCGCATCCAGCGGTTCACGGCGGACCAGGGAAAATGGCTGGCCGGCTTCGGGCGGTTCGGCAGCGGGCCGGGCGAATTCAACCGCGCCGAGGCCCTGGCGACCGACGCGCGCGGCCGGCTCTACGTCGCGGATTCCTGCAATCATCGCATCCAGATTTTTGACGGCAACGGCCAATGGCTCGCCGCCTACGGCCGCGCCGGCAGTGGCCTGGGCGAACTCAGCTATCCCTACGACATCTGCGTGGACACGGACGGCAACCAGTTCGTTTGCGAGTTTGGCAACAGCCGCATCCAGGTCTTCGATCCCCAAGGGCGCCCGCTGGAAATCATCGGCGGCCCCGGCGCGGCGCCCGGCAAGTTCAACAATCCCTGGAGCATCGCGTTGGATTCCGCCGGCAATCTCTACGTGGCCGACGCATTGAACCACCGCGTGCAGAAGCTGATCCGCCGGCATCCGCTCGCGGGCGGCGTCGCGGCTCATCACGTCGCCTCCGCGGACGGGCCGCCCCATCGCCCATGAGCTTCCAGTTCACCCATCCTGCCTGGTTGTTGCTCCTGCCGGTGACGGTGGGGTGGGTCGTCGGGCTGACGCTCAAATCGGATGTCTCCGCCGGGCCGTGGCGGCGCTGGTCGGCGATGGCGCTGCGGCTGGTGATCACGACCGCGCTGGTGCTCGCCCTGGCCGGTCTGCAATGGCGCAAGCCGCTGGAAGGCATGAACGTCTTCTTCCTGCTGGACCGCTCGGAGAGCGTCCCGTCCGCGCAGCAGGAGACGGCGCGCGAGTACATCAACCACGCTGCCGCGGAGAAAAGGGCCGTGGACCAGGCCGGCGTGATCGTCTTCGGGGCCGGCGCGAGCATCGAGACGACGCCGAACGCGAAGGTGGACGTGCAGAAGATCAACGCCGTCATTGATCCCGAGCGGACGGACATCGCGGGCGCATTGCGGCTGGGAACGGCGGCGTTTCCTGAAACGGGACAGAAGCGGCTCGTGTTGCTCTCTGACGGCAACGAAAACCTCGGCGACGCCCTCGGCGCGGTGGCCGCGGCCCGGCCGCTCGGTGTCACCGTGGACGTGATCCCGCTCGGCCTGTCGCGCACCGGCGACGTGGCCATCGAAAAAATGGCGGTGCCGGCGAATCTGAAAAAGGGCCAGACCTTCGAGGTGAAAATCTTCGCGCAGTCCGACCGGAACCGTGAGGCGACGTTGCGGCTGTTCCGCAACAACCAGTTTCTCGGCGAACAGAAGGTGGCGCTGGCGGCGGGCAAGAACCTGTTCACCTTCCCGCAAACGCTGCCGGACGCGGGCTTTTACAGTTACGAGGCGCAACTCGACGCGCCGGGCGATCCGGTGCCGCAGAACAACCGTGCCGCCAGCTTCGCCAGCGTCCGCGGCGAACCGCGCGTGCTGGTCGTTTCCGCCGATCCGACGGCAGACGCGCCGCTGGCGTCCGCCCTGCGCGCGGGGCGGCTGGAAGTCAAGCTCACCGACCTCAGCGGTTTTCCCGCCACGCTGGCGGAGATGCAGAGCTGGGACGTGATTTTCCTCAGCAACATCGCGGCCGGCGACCTGGGCGACACGCTGCTGAAGCTGCTGGACGGCGCGGTGCGCGACTTCGGCGTCGGGCTGGTGTGCGTGGGGGGCGACCAGGCCTACGCCGCGGGCGGCTACCGCGGCACGCCGCTGGAAGCCACGCTGCCCGTGGACATGGAGTTGAGCAGCAAAAAGGTGCTGCCGAACGGCGCCGTCGTGCTCGTGATGCACGGCATGGAATTCAATAATGGCAACCAGATTGCCCGCGAATGCGCCCTCGGCGTGCTCGACGCGCTCGGGCCACAAGACGAAATGGGCGTGGTCTTGTGGGACGGCCACGACCGCTGGCAGTTTCCGCTGGCCAAGGTCGGCGACAAAAAGGAAATGGGTCGCCAGATCGCCGGCATGAACCAGGGCGATTTGCCGACGTTCCAGCACGTCATGGAAATGGCCTACCAGGGCGACAACACCACCAAGGGACTCAAGCAGTCCACCGCCAACCTCAAGCACATGATCGTCTTCAGCGACGGCGATCCCGGCCCGCCCACTCCCGAGTTGATGAACGCCATCGTCGCCGACAAGATCACCGTGAGCACCGTGCTGATTTCCGGCCATGCGGGGCCGGACACGATGATCCGGATCGCGGACCAGGGCCGCGGGCGGTTTTACGACGTGCGCGACCCGAACCAGTTACCGCAGATTTTTCTCAAGGAGGCGATGGTCATCTTGAAGTCGGCGATCTTCGAGGAGCCGTTCAAGCCGCAACTCGCCGCGCCCACCGAGGTCGTGCGGGGCATCAGCGGCGCGGAATTGCCGACACTGCGCGGCTACGTGGCCACGACAGCCAAACCGCGTGCCGAGGTGCCGATCGTCTCGGACAAGGGCGACCCGATCCTTGCCCACTGGCAATACGGCCTGGGCCGGGCGGTGGCGTTCACCTCGGACGCGAAAGCCAAGTGGGCCGCGGACTGGCTCGGCTGGGCGAAATACCAGCAGTTCTGGTCGCAGGTGGCGCGCTGGGCGATGCGCCGCGTGGACACGGCGGATTTCAACACCGAGGTGTCGGTGGAAAACGGCCAGGGCGTGCTCAGCGTCGAGGCGCTCGATGCACAGGGCAACTACCGGAATTTCCTGAACCTCCAGGCGGTGGTGGACAGCCCGAAAGGCGCGAAGCAGACGGTCCGGCTGACGCAGACCGGACCCGGCCGCTACGAGGCGCGGTTCGCGACGCGCGAGGTCGGCGCCTACCTGTTGAACCTGATGGAGATGGACCGCGGGCAGGTCCGCGCCGCGCAGGCCATCGGCGCGAGCGTCAACTACTCACCGGAATTCAGCGCCACGGAACCCAATGCAAACCTCCTCCGGCAAATCGCGGAAAACGGCGGCGGCGATGAACTTGCGCTGACCAACTACGCCGTCCCCGCGACGAATCCCTTCCTGCATGATCGGCAACGGACGTATCAGCCGCGCGACTGGTGGCAATGGCTGCTGCAATTGGCTGTGGTGCTGTTTGTTGCGGATGTCGGCGTGCGGCGGATTTACCTCGACCGCGGCGAATGGCTCAAGGCCACAGAAAACCTGCGGCGCTGGCTGTTCTTCTGGCGGCCACGGCCGCGGCCCGTTCAGGCCGACGAATCCCTCGGCGCGCTGCTGGCCCGCCGCGAAGCCGTGCGCGCCCGGCATACACCGCCCGCCGCGCCCAAGCCGGAGCTGTTTCAACCCGCCAAACCGGTCGCGCCAGAAACACCGCCTGCCGTGCAACCCGCCTCCCCGGCTGCATCGCCGGAGGCTGCCGAAGCCGCGCCCGCACCCGCTGCAGACCGCACCCGCGTCACCAGCCGGTTGCTGGACGCGAAGCGGCGGGCCAAACGGAAACTCGATCAATAGCCCTGTGCGCCGCAAAAAACATTGCACGGTCCGACGCGATTATGGCTTCATGGGGTCGTGCGGAAAGCATGGCCCCAACGCGGCCCGGATCGTGGGGCGAAGGAAGACCGGGCGGTGGCGGACGGTCCCTGGACGTGCAAATGAGCAGGGTTCGTGTGCATGTTTTTTATTCCGGCCACGTGCAAGGAGTGGGTTTCCGCTACACGGCCAAATCGCTGGCGCGGGGTTTTGAAGTCACAGGATTGGTTCGCAACCTGCTTAATGGCGGGGTGGAATTGATCGCCGAAGGCGAACGCGATGAGTTGTCTGCGTTTCGGCAGGCGGTCTTGGATTCGGGGTTGGGTCCACTGATTCGCCAGGAGACGGTTTCCTGGGAGACGGCGGCCGGCGACCTCCGCGGATTTGAGATCGTCCCTTAAGGGAACAGTTTGAGCGATGAAGTTTGCGATTATTGCCGACATCCACGCCAATTTGGAAGCGCTGGAAGTTGTGTTGGAAGACGCCCGCCAACAACGGGTGACCCATTACGCCTGCCTCGGTGACGTGGTGGGCTACAACGCCAACCCCAAGGAATGCCTGGACATCATCCGCAGCATGAACATGCCGTGCGTGAAAGGAAATCACGACGAATACTGCTCGCAGGATGAACACCTCGAAGGCTTCAACCCCCATGCCGCCGAAGCGGTCGAATGGACCCGCTCCAAGCTTTCCGCCGAGGACCGCGCCTGGTTGCGCGACCTGAAATACCACCGCCTGGTGGCGAATTTCTCCATTGTCCACGCCACGCTCGACGCGCCGAAACGCTGGGGCTACGTGTTTCCCTCCGACAAGTTTGCCGCCGCGGCGAGCTTCACCTACCAAAACACCGGCGTCTGCTTCTTCGGTCACACACACGTGCCGGTGGCATTCATCCGCGACAGTGTCGTTCGCGGCGGCACCTACTCGAAATTTCGGGTCGAAACCGGCCGGAAATACTTCATCAACGTCGGCAGCGTGGGCCAGTCCCGCGACGGCGTGGCCAAGGCAACCTATGCGATTTACGACCTCGACGATGGCAGCGTCGAGTTGCGGCGGCTGGACTACGACATTCCCAAGACGCAGGCGAAGATCATTGCGGCAGGGCTGCCGCAGCGTCTGGCGGACCGCCTGGCCGAAGGCCGGTAGGCTCCGTCCTTGAAAATCCTCATTCTCAAACCCAGTTCCCTCGGTGACGTCATCCACGCCCTCCCGGTGCTGCGCCTGCTCAAACGGCGTTTCCCCGCCGGGGACATTTACTGGTGGATTGACGCGGATCTGGCCTCCCTGCTGGCGGACGACCCGGATTTGACCGGCATTGTCCCGTTTTTCCGGCACCGCTGGGCATCCCCGTTCCACTGGCATGAGGCGATCGCGAGCATCCGTCACATCCGGGCCATGAGTTTCGACTGGGTGATTGACCTGCAAGCCCTCCTCCGCAGCGGCGTCCTGGCCTGGCTGTCCGGTGGACGGTTGCGCATCGGCCTCGAAGACGGGCGCGAGGGCGCGCCGGCGTTTTACGACCGCCTGGTGCCCCGCCCTTCGGCCGCCACGCACGCGGTGGACTGGTATTTGGAGACACTGCGGCTGCTGGACGTACCCACGAACGGGCCGTTCGAGTGGCTGCCACCCCGGCCGGCCGTCGCCGACGCCGTGCGCCGGCGCTGGCATCTTGGCCGTGAACCGTGGATCCTCCTGCATCCCGGCGCGCGCTGGCTGAACAAACGTTGGCCAGAGGCGGCCTACGCCACGGTCATCCGCCGGCTGGCGCAAACGTTGCCGGAAGCGCGGTTCGCCGTGTTGGGCGGCACTTCCGAACGCAAGCTGGGCGCTGCCCTGTGCGCCACGCTTCCCGGGCGGTGTCTTGACCTGACGGGGGCAACTTCGCTGCCGGAAATGGTGGAATGGATTCGCCACGGCACGTTGCTCATCACCAACGATTCCGGCCCGCTGCATGTCGCCGCAGCCCTGCGCCGGCCCGTCGTGGCCATTTTCGGCCCCACGGACCCCCGCCGCACCGGACCCTACGGCCAGGTGGATCAGGTTCTGCGGGTGAACCTGCCCTGCGCGCCGTGCCTGAAAAGCGCCTGCGCCAACGCCCGCCCCCTGCAATGCCTGCACGACATCCCGCCGGAAGCGGTCGTGGCCGCGGTGACGGCCCGTTGGCCGGCTTTCCGGGACCCGCCGGCGCGGAATTGGAGCTTGCCAGCCGGGGTCGCCGCCCTAGATTGACCAGCATGAAGACGCTTCTTCCGGTGATGGCGCTGTGGACTTGGCTCTGCCAGCCGGTCTGGGGCCAGTTGGTCAAGATCGAGGTGGATTTTGAGCAGGAACAATATCTCTCCCACGAGCCGGTGATGGCGGCCGTCCGCATCATCAACTCCTCCGGCCGGACGCTGAAGCTGGGCGCCCAACCAAACTGGTTGCGGTTCTCCGTGCGGGGCAGCGACGGCTTCGATGTCGCCCACCGCGGCGACCCGCCGGTGATCGGCGCGTTTGACGTGCCCAACTCCGGCCGCGGCACGCGGCGGGTGGACATCGCGCCTTACTTCGACATGGGAAAAGCCGACCGGTATCGGGTGACGGCAGTCGTGCGCATTCCGGAGCTGGGCCAGGAAATCGTCAGCGCGCCGGCCAGCATCAACATCATCAACGGCACCAAAATCTGGGAGCAGAACTTCGGCCTCCCGCAGTCGGGAGCGGCCGCCTCGCCCACGATTGTGATCCGCAAATACGCGCTCGTGCAGGCGCTGTTCCACAACCAGACCGAACTCTATTTCCGTCTCACCGACGAAAACGAAGACACCGTGCTGAAGGTGTATCCGCTGGGACCCATGCTGACCTTCGTGGACCCGGAAGTGAAGCTGGACCGCGAAAGCTGCCTGCACCTGCTTTTTCAGGTGGGCGCCCGTAATTTCGCCTACGACGTCATCCGGCCGGACGGCGAGACGATCGTGCGCCATGTTTACAGCTACGCCGCCAGCCGGCCCGCGCTGCGGGTGAAGGACGACGGCACCGTGGGCGTCCTCGGCGGCGTGCGCATTCTCACGCGGGTGGACCTGCCGGCGGAAAACCAGGACGGCGCCACGACCAACATCACCAACGCCACGCCACCAACGGTCGTCGGGACCAACGCCACGGCCGCCACGAACCAGCCCGTGACGCCGCCCAAACCGTAATTCCGCCGACTCCCGGGGCAGCACGCGTCAATTTCCTCCCGCCGCATGAACCAGCCACTGCGTGCGTTGCTCATCGAGGACTCCGAGTTCGATGCCGTCGTGCTGGTCAACCTGCTGCGTCAGGGCGGCTACAACGTCGCGTGGCGGCGCGTGCAGAGCGCCGAGGCCATGCGCAAGGCTCTGGCGGAGGAAAGCTGGGACATCATCTTCTCCGACCACGAGATGCCTGGCTTCAACGCCCCGGCGGCCTTGGAACTCCTGCAAACCACCGGCCGCGACCTGCCGTTCATCATCGTCTCCGGCGGCATCGGCGAGGCGACGGCCGTCAGCCTGATGAAAGGGGGCGCGCACGATTTTTTGATCAAGGGCAACCTGGGCCGGCTGGTGCCCGCCGTGCAGCGGGAGTTGCGGGAGGCGGGCAACCGCGCCGCCCGCCGCCAGGCCGAGGTGTCCTTGCGCGAAAGCGAGCAACGTTACCGCCTGCTCTGGCAAAATTCGCCCGACGCCATCCTGTTGCTCGACGCCGGGGGCCGCGTGGCGCTGGCCAACCCGGCGGCGGAGGAGCTGTTCGGCTGGTCGCACGCCGATCTGCTCAACCGGAGCTTTGGCGATCTGCTTGAACCGGTCGGCGGCATCGGCTCCCCGCTGTTGGTGTCGCCGTGGAAACCCGGCCTGGCGGCCCGGCAGCAACGCATGATCGAGCTGGCCGGCCGCAACCACGCCGGCAGCGAAATCATCGTGGAAATTGCGTTCAGCGACCTCGAACTCCAGGGCCGCAACTGGTTCGTCGCCTTCATCCGCGACGTGACCGGGCGGCGGCGGGCCGAGCGGGCCTTGCAGCAAAAGGAGAGCGAGGCGCTGGCCGCCCGCGAAATCCAGCAGCGGCTTTTCCCCAAAAGCGCACCACGGCTGCCGGGCATTGAAATGGCCGCCGCCTCGTTTCCGGCCGCGGAAACCGGCGGCGACTACTTCGACTTCCTCAACATGCCGGGCGGCGCGCTCGGAGTGGTCATCGCGGATGTCAGCGGCCACGGCATGGGACCGGCGCTGATCATGGCCGAGGCCCGCGCCTACGTGCGCATTGCCGCGATGAACCACTTCTCGCCCGGCGAGGTGTTCGCCCGCGCCAACGGCGCGCTGGTCGAGGACTTGGAGGAAAGCGACCGCTTCGTCACCATGCTCCTGGCGCGGATCGAACCCGCCACGCGCCGGCTGATCTACGCCAACGCCGGCCATCCCGCCGGGTTCGTGCTCGACGCGACCGGCGCGATGAAGGCGGAACTCGGCGTCCGCGCGGTGCCGTTGGGCATGATACCGGAAACCGTGTTTAGCGATGCCCCGGAAATCCTGCTCGCCCCGGGCGATCTGGTGCTGCTGCTCACCGACGGCATCGAGGAAGCCGCCGACCCGGACGGGCGGCATTTTGGCATCGAACGGGCGCTGGCTGCCGTGCGGTCGGTCCGCCGGCAACCGGCGGCGGAGATCGTGCGCGTCTTGCACGCGGCGGTCACGACGTTTACGCGCGGCTTGGCACAACAAGACGACCTCACCGTGCTGGTCATCAAAATCGACGTGCCTCCCGGACCGGCTTGAGGCTGGCAGCACGGTTGGTGGCTGGCCGGCGCCGCCGTTGCCGCTTGTGAGTTTCCTGAGAGGAACTTCCGCTTCCTTGAGCCCGAATCCGGCTCTGGAACTGCCCAACCCGTCGAACAACGTCACTGCCGCGCTGGCGGACGCGCTGTTCCAAGCCCTTTCCAAGACTCGCTCCGACGTGGCCGGACAAAGCGGGCATGGATTTGAGGCGGGCGGGCGATTTCGGCCACCGTGTTGATTTCTGTGAGCGTCTCCAGACCAATCCGGGTGTTGAACGCCACAATCAAACCGTCTCCGCTATGCACTCATTTTGCGGTCTGCCCTTTTTCGATTTTGCCCGCTCGTTCATCAAGCGCGGCAGGAGCGGACCCAACATCACACTTTAACCAGCGGTCCGAAAAACGGGGGAAGCCCGGCTTGGCTGGTGGAAGCGCAGCACGGGCCACCGCCGGGGGTGCTATGTGGTGAGCGCGGCATGAAAGGCCACGTTTGGCCCGTCTGCCAACGGGCGGAAACTGGGTAACACCAAAGTAGCCAACCGCTCGCCACGGAAGCGGCGTGGCCCAGTTGACCTTGGGGAACCACACGGACATCAAATCAAACTGTCGCAACCGTGTTTTCGGAGGTCTCTCTTTTTACGCGTGGCGGTCACGGACGCTGAACGAGACGGCCGGGGTGAAAATACCTTGAGGGAAAATCCCGTTTGCGGGGTAGCTACCACTGAGGCGACGATCGCTTCAAATCGAGGAAATTCAAAAAACGTAACGCAATATGAAAACCATGACCCACCTTCGGCAGTGTTTCGGAACCACCCTGCTCGCGCTGGCCGTGCTCGGCGTCCTTCCACTTCTGAACCCCGCGCTGGCGCAGGAAAAGGGCGCAACCCTGCTCCAGCGGCTCCACACGGTTACCACGGTGCAAGACCTTCAGGCGCTTAACACGGACGACACCATTGTGATGTCCTGCCCCAAATGCAAAGACACCTGGATTTCCGTGGTGGAAAAGACGTTCAAAAGCGCCACGCCTCAGGAATTGAAGTCGGAGGAAATCCACCTTTGTCCTGCGTGCAGCACCAGGCTGGTGACCAAGGGACAGGGCAAACATGCGCAGGACGTGCTCGTCCACACCTGCAAGATGTGCGGCAGCAAGGACGTCTTCTGCTGCGTGATGACGAAGAACGGACATCCCTCACCAGGCATGGAGCAGAAATAACCTCCACCCCACGCCGCCACCCCGTCCCGCGGGCCTTCATTCAAGACATTTACCTGGAAACTAAACCACAACACATGCACTCGATTCACGACCGAATCCGTCGCTTTTGCGCCATCGTCACCACCCTGGGGGCGTTCGCCATCCTGTCGGCCAGGGCGCAGAATTATGCCATCACCGACCTGGGAACCTTGGGCGGCACCAACAGCCAGGCCTATTCCATCAACAACCGCGGCCAGATTGTCGGCATGGGGTCCCTGACCAACGGCGCGATGCATGCGTTCCTGTTTCAAAATGGGATGATGTCCGATCTGGGCACGTTGGGGGGGACGAACAGTCTCGCCTGTTTTATTGACGACGACGGCGCGGTGGTGGGGACGGCGGATATGCCGGGAGGCAACCACCACGCCTTCCTCGCCACCAACGGTCCCGCCGGCATGACCATGATGGATTTGCTCACCTTGGGCGGCACCAACAGCGAAGCCTACTGCGTCGCCACGAACGGCGTGATCGCAGGCATGGCCCAGTTGGCCGACGGTGACGATCATGCCTTTCTCACCACCAATCGGGCGGGCGCGATGATGATGTCCGACCTGCAGATTTCCAGCGGAACCTCCAGCATCGCCTATGGCATGAACGGCCACGGCCAGATCGTGGGGGAAACCGGCACAAGCGGCGGCAGTTATCAGGCCTTCGTGATGACCAACAGCGGTCCCCGGATGATGAACGGGATGGGGACATTCGGCGGGCCGTCGAGCGTGGCCTACGGCATCAACAACACCGGCCAGGCCGTGGGCACGGCCGACCTGCCGGGCGGCAACCACCAGGCGTTCATGACCGCCTCCGGCATGATGGGGGGTGGCATGCGGCTGACCAACCTCGGCACCCTCGGCGGGACCAACAGCGAAGCCTATTGCCTCAACGACCTGGGCGAGGCGGTGGGCGCGGCGCAAATGCCCGACGGCACAAACCACGCCTTCCTCTACAGCGGCGGCATGATGCACGACTTGAACGACCTGATCGCAACGAACGCCGGCTGGATGCTGACCGAGGCCCGCAGCATCAATAACACCGGACAGATCGTCGGAACCGGCGTGATCGGCGGACAGGTCCACAGCTTTCTGATGACCCCGGTCATGTCACCGATGTCCGTGGCGGCCGCGCCAGTCAATCAGACCGTCAGTCCCGGCGGCATGGTCACCATGAGCGTGACGATGGACGCGGGCGAACCGCTCGCTTACCAGTGGATGTTCAACGGCATGGCGCTGGCCGGGCAGACAAATGCAACGCTGGTGCTGACCAATGCCGGATTCGGCCAGGCCGGCCGCTACTCCGTGGTCGTCAACAATCACACCGGCATGGTGGCCAATCCGGCCGCCGGTCTCGCGCTGTTCGCCATGACGATGACGAACCGGCTCGCCAGCCTCACCCTCGCCGGGCCGATGGGTGCCAGGTATCGCGTGGAAGCTGCGTCGCATCTGGGCGGCACCAACGCCTGGATGGCCGTGACCAACTGCGCCCTGGGCACTGGTCCGCAAACCTTCGGCGATCCGGCGTCGGGGAATTACACCAATCGCTTCTACCGCGCGTTCCCGATGCCGTGACCCGGCGTGCCGCAAACGCATGCGGAGCGGAGCGGACAGGCGGCGGCCGGCCACACGGAGAGCGGCCGGCGCCGCTTTCATGACGCGGAAAGCGTGGCACGGGCGTTCATTCCCCGGCGATCCAGCGCGTCGCCGCGGCCAGGGCCTGGGGATTGCCGCAGAGCATGAGGATGTCCCCGTGTCGCAGAATGGTGTCGCCGTTGGGCACCACCAGCTCGGCCTCGCCCTGGCGGCGCACTCCCAGAACGAGCGCCTGGCCGGGCAGGTGAAGCTGACGCAGCGGCCGGTGGACCAGCCCCGCGTTGCTCAGCGACACCTCCGCCAGTTCAAATTCGTCGCTGCGTTCGGTCAACAGGGACAACGCCGCCGGGAAATGCAGGGCGCCTTCGAGGGCGAGGGTCATGGCCATGGCGGGCTGCACGACCCGCACGTCCAGCGCCTGCAACCGCCGAACCTGTTCCGACAACTCCGCCCGCGCGACCACCGACGGAATCGTAAACCGTTGGCGCGCGTCGCGGCAGACGCGCAGGACGATCTCCGGATCGTTGGACAAGGCCACGAGGGCGCGCACCTGAGCCGCGCCGGCCCGGCGCAAGGTTTCCTCGTCATCCGGCGGCCCGGCCACCACCCGGAACCCGGCCTGTCGCAACTTTTCCAGCCGGGCGTTGTCGCGCCCGATGAACGTCACCGGCTCGCCGTCCTGAAGCAGCCGTTTGCCCAGCAGCTCGGCCAGAAAATCGGTCCCCAAAACGATGACGCCCTTGCGCTTCGCGTCCACCTTGGGCGGCAGGAGCCGGTTGAACAGGACAGGCGAGG
Organism: bacterium; assembly: GCA_021780105.1. GTDB lineage: Bacteria > Verrucomicrobiota > Verrucomicrobiia > Limisphaerales > J093 > JAJXZJ01. The sequence goes on along the minus strand of JAJXZJ010000042.1, from coordinate 24,709 downwards.
CGGTGCAGGTCACGATGGCGACCAGAATGATCGCCGAATTGGTTCCCGAGGTGATCAAACCGAGTTCGAAGGCGATGGCCGCCGCGGCGATGGCCAACGAGAGTCTTGAGGCCAGCAAAAAACCGCCGGCGATGGATTCCCGCCAGGAAAAGCGCGCGCGCAGACACAGCGAGGGCAGCACGTTCACCACGTAGGAAGCCGCGATCAGCGTCGGTGCCAGCCACAACGCCCGTGTGGATCCGGACAACGCCGCCAGGTCGAACCGGGCGCCCACCATGATGAAGAACAGGGGAATAAAAAAGCCGTAGCCGATGGCATCCAGTTGTTCCTCGAAATGGCCCCGTGCCCGGCCCCGGCTTTGGGCGATGATGGCTCCGGCCATGAACGCGCCGAGGATGACTTCCACGCCCAGCGACCCGGCCAGCACCACCCACAGGACGATGAGCGCAAACGTGCCGCGAACGCGGATTTGGGCGGTCGCATAGGACAATTCCTCCACTATCCGGCGGGTGAGAGCGTGGCGGTTGGCCCAGCGACTGACCTTGGACGCGGCCACAAATATGACGAGCAACAGAATGAACAACAGCAGATTCCAACTGAAACCCTTGGTGAGCACCGAAATGAGCAACCCCAGCAGCAGCATCGGGACGAAGTCGCTGATCAGAGCCGCAAACAGCAGGCACTGTCCGTAGGAGCTTCCGATCAACTCCCGTTCCTTGAGCACCGGCACCACAATGCCCAGGGACGTGGTGCTGAGGATGAGACCCACCAGCAGCGGATTACGGGTCATGCCCGCCTGCCAGAGCACAAAGCCAATGCCCATCGCCAGCAAGAGCGTCAGGCTGAAATTGGCCGTGGCCAGCCAGACCGGCTGGCACCACCGCGATTGCTGGTCCCTCCTTGGTCCCGGGCTGCGCAAACCGGCAAAGTCCAGTTCCAGGCCCGAAAGAAACATCAGGAAGATGAACCCGAAATCGGCGAGGAACGAGAGGCTGGGCGTCTCGTGGACCAGGTTCAAGCCGCTTCGCCCCACCAGGATGCCCGCGATGATTTCGCCAACCACAATCGGCAGGCGCACGATGCCACCAAGCCGCCGGATGACCAGCGGCACGGCCACCGCCAGCAACATCAGCAGCAGCAACGATTGAAAGGCTTCATGATTGGCCATATTTTCGTGCCCTTATGATAGAAGGGTGCAGGTCATCTCCAAAGCGCCTTTTCCAGGATTCACCGTCAATCACGTCCCTTTCAGGTGTGGGCGGGCAGCCGCAGGCGTTGGCGCCGGCGTGTTTGACATCAAGCTGGCGGAACCGCGGGAACCCGCCCCGTCCTCGCCTCGACGGCCCGGCGAAACGCCGCAAGCGTCCCTTCCGCCATGCGCTCGATGCTGAAATGCTCCTGGACAGCCCGCCAACCAGCCTCGCCCAGCGCGCGCAGCCGCATCCGGTCCAGCAGCAGCGCCTCGATCGCGTCGGCCAGCGCGACGGGATCGCCTGGCTCACAAATCACGCCGCCACCGCTGGCCGCGACGATCTCCGGGAAGGCGGCGTGGCGCGGTTGCACCACCGGCACGCCGGCCGCCATCGCCTCCAGCAGGTAAAGTCCGAACGCCTCGCCGTAAAGCGCCGGCACGGAAAACACCGTCAGCGACCGCAGGAAGGCAATCTTCGCCGCGCGGTCAAGGTTCGGATGAAACTCCACGTCGCACAGCACGCCGGCGGCGCGCATCTGGTCGCGCTGGGCGGCGACGAACGCCTCGTCCGCCGGTCCGCAACTGCCGCCGATTTTCAGCCGCAGGCCCGGCACGCAGTTGCGTTGCTTAAGCCGGATGAACGCCGCCACGAGCGTGTCCAGTCCCTTGTCCGGGCACATCCGGGCGAAGAAGCCGAGCGTCGGCGGACCCACGAGCGGCGGACGCGGCGCGGCCGTTGAGTCGGCGGTGTGGCCATAACCGTCGAGGTTCACGCCCAAGGGCACGACTTCGATCTGCGCGGGCGTCAGCGCAAGCCGCGCCGCCATCCGGTCGGCGAAATACCGGGTCGGCGCGAGGAAGCGATCCACCGTGCGGGCCTGCGCCGCCAGTTCGGCCCACACCCGACCGCGGACCGGCTCATCCATGGCATCGAGAAACGTGTCCTCGCCGGAAAGCTGGCACACCACGGGCGCGTTGAACGCCGCGCGCAACCGGCGCACAAAACCGGCCAGCAGCGCGTTGGAAAGGCAGATCACGTCCGGCGCGGGCTGCGTTCGAAGCCACACGATGAGTTCCTCCAACTGGCCGGCCTGGTTGCCGTGCTCGCCGCGGAGCATGGACAGCGTCAGTTCGGCCACGTCGGTCGGCCGCGTCTTGGCGGCGAACCGGCCGGTCCACCGCAGCAGGCCGGGCGAGCGAAAAACGTTGCGCAACCATTGCGGCGCCGAGCGGAACAACACGGCTTTCTGGTCGAGAAAAACGTTGATGCCGCTGAAAAAGATCGGTGTGCCCGTGCTGTGGTCCGGCTCGTCGAGGCGCCGCGGCAGGTAGAGCGGCACCATGAGCGTCGCGTGGCCCAGGCGGCGCAGCGCCGCGACGAGCGCGTTGTCACGCAGACAATTGCCGCAATACATCCCGCCGGCGCCAGGCGAAAGGAAGACGACGTTCATGGCGGGATCAGCGGCGCGGCGGCGAGCGGTCAGGGCGACAACTGCTTTTCCAGCGTGGCCAGCTCGCGGCGGAACTCGTCCGTCTGCAGGCCGATTTGTTCGACCGGGATCGGCTGGAACCCGAGCTTCCACGCTGGTGAATCCGGTTGCAGGCGGAAGTCCTGCTTCTCCGGCGCGACGAATTTCGGGTCCACGCCGACGAGGTTGTCGCGCAGCGTCAGCCATTCGGGTTTGGCGTGCCAGACGGTTTCGGCCCATTTGCCGACGCAGATGTTGCGCGCGGCGAGGTTGTTTTCCGGCGGCACGCCGTTCGTCGTGGCGTAGTAGCGGTCGAGCGCGGCGATCTCCGGATAACGGGCGCGATACAGCGCGGCCGGCACCGCGGCGAGCTGTCGCTTCATGAAGTCATAAACCATGTTGTGCCAGACGGGCGACGTGTCCAGGCCGCGGCCGTCGAGCTGGATGGCTGGATCGCAGTCCACGAAAATATTGTTCTCGACGCGGTGATCACGGCCGCCGCCGAGGAACGCCGCGCGCTGGACCTTGTAGAAAATGTTGCCGAAAATCTCCGCGCCGCTCACGCAGTCGTCCTGATAAACGCCCATCGAACCCATGCCGACGCCGCCGGTTTCGTGAATGTAATTGAAGCGAATTTTGTTGCCCCGGAAGGTCCAGTCGCGGCCGGCATAGATCGCGCCGACGTCGCCGGTTTCCAACGCGACGTGGTGGATTTCGTTGAACTCGATCCGGTGGTCGTTGCCGCTGTAAAGAATCGCGCAATGCGGATGGTCGTGGATCAAGTTGTGCGCCACGCGCTGGCCGACGCCGCTGACCAGCACCGCCGGCACGTAGCATTTCGACCACCGGCCCTGGTTTTGAAAATGGCAGTTCTCGACGAAGTGCCCGCCCGGCGTGAGCATCTGGCGGTCGCCGCCGCTCAGGTTCACGCCGCCGTCCCCGGTGTTCGCGATGTCGCAACCGACGACGCCGTGGTCGTGGCCGCCTTCGATCCACACGCCGTAGTCGCCGATGTTGTGAATCCAGCAGGCGGTGATGCGGTCGCTGGCGCCGCCGCGGATCGTGATGCCGTGCGCGCGGGTGGCTTCGAGCGCCAGCCCGCGGAAGGTGACGTGCGCCACGTCGTTCATCGCAATCAAGGGACGATCCAGCACGGACAACACGGCCTCGCCGTCGCCGACGGGTTTCGGCGGCCAGAAATAAAGAATGCCGCGCTGGCGGTCGAGGAACCACTCGCCGGGTTCGTCGAGTTCCTCCAGCACATTCAGGAAGTAAAACCGCTGGCCTTTGCGGAAACCATACTGGCCATAGGGCGGCGCGGTTTTGATGAGGCGCCGGTCCAGGTCAATCGAGGCGACACGTTCGTAGGAGTTCGCCCAATCCCACGCCCAGTAGCCGTGAACCCAGACATCGTCCAGACTCTGCCACCGGCGTGGACGATCACCGCTGTAAAAAAAGCCGCCAGTCAGCGCGCCAATCTTGCCGCCTTGCTCGTCGCCCTGGCCGGCGCCTTCGGGGAAGCCGGCGATCTGCGCAAATTGGCCTTCGTTGGGCCAGCGCGCGAGGGTCATTGGCTGACCGGCGAAGAAGAGTTCGCAGTGCGCGGTGGCCGTCGGCCGGCCAAAACCGCGCGATTTCATCGTGCCGAAATTCGTGATGCCGAGCGCGCGAAGGTTCACCTGCACAACGTGAGTGCGCGCCGGTTCGGTCAGCCGTCCCAGCACGGCGCGGTCGCCCACCGGATGAAAACCGCGCAGCACCCGGCCACCCAGCCAGCGAACGGCCTCGCCTTCCACGGCGCGATAAACGATCGGCGCGGCGGCGGTGCCGCTGTCGGCCGCGCCGAGTTCAAACGCATTCGTGCGGACAAACGTGCCGCCGCGGAACCAGACGGTGACGCCGCCGTCCGGCAGCGGGCCGGTTTGCTTGAGCCGGCGGATGGCGTCGCGCGCCGTCTCCGGCGTGGCGAAAGGTTTGGCCTGCGTGCCGGGATTACCGTCGGAGCCGCCGGGCGCGACGTAGAACTCACGCGGACTGGCGGCTGCCGGGAAAACCGCCAGCGTGACGGCGACCACGGCAAGCAGGTGGCGAAGGACAACGACGGCGTGCGCGGTTCCATTACGGAGAGCGCCCGGACGATGGGAGGCTGGCGGTTGAGACATAACGGCGCCAAGCTTAACCGACCGGCGCGTGTTCGGGCAGGAAAAACTTGCCGCGGCAAGGCTCATTTCGCGCCGAAGCAATACACGTTGCCGTCGTCGCAGCCGATGACAATTCTGCCTGCGGCCACGGCTGGCGAGCTGGTGATCGGCTGGCCTACGTCGTAATGCCAGAGTTCCTTGCCGTCGGCGAGCGACACCACATAGAGCCGGCCGTCGTCGGAGCCGACCACCACCTTGTCGCCCGCGACCACCGGCGAACTGTCCACCTTGCCGCCCGCGGCGAAGGCCCAGACCGGCTTGCCATCGGCACGATTGACGCAGTGCAACCGCTTGTCACGCCCGCCGAAAAGGACGCGGTCCGCCGTCACCGCCGGCGAGGAGAAATACGGGAAATTCCGGTCGTGAAAACTCCAGACCTTCTCGCCCTTCGCGATGTCCACGCAGAGAAATTCATTCTCGTAATGGCCGAAGTAGGCCCGATGATCGGCCAGCGCCGGCGACGCTGGAATGTAGGCGCCGGCCTCGACCTGCCGGACCTCCTTGCCTTCGGCGAGCGAGAGCACATGCAGGATGGCGTCGCAGCCGCCAAAGACGGCCTGACCGTCGGCCACCGCCGGCGAGCCGTTGATGTAATTGCCGCTCTCGTAAACCCAGTTGCTGCGGCCGGTGATGGCGTCCACGCAGTGCAGCTTGAAATCGTAGCTGCCGACAAGCACCCAGTTCGCGTCGCCCCGCGGCGACTTCACCCAGTTCGGCGCGCCGAGTATTTTATCGCCCGTCGCGTAATGCCAGCGCCGGTGGCCGGTGGCGGCGTCCACGGCGTAGAGAAAGCCGTCGCTGGAACCGAAATAAACGCGGCCGTTCAGCACGAGCGGCGAGGACTCGACCTCCGCCCCGGTGGGGAACCGCCACAGCTCGGCGCCGTCGGCCAGCTTGAGCGCGTAGAGATTCGTGTCGTCGGAGCCGATGAACACGCGGCCGCCCACGATTGCCGCGGAGGATTTCACCGCATCGCCGGTTTTGAACGTCCAGAGCAGCTTCAGGGAATCCGGCAGCGCGCCCGCCGCCACGCCGACAAGCGCGGGGCCGCCGCGGAACATCGGCCAGGCCGCGGTGTCGTTCGTCGCGGCCCCGGCGGTGCCGGCCAAGGCCAGCAGGCCAAGCGTGATTTCCACGGCCCAACGCCGCAAGCTGCGCCCGCAACGGCGTGTTGTTTCGCTGCGCATGTGCCGGGCCAGCATCGGGTCGGCGGCGGATTTTCGCAACGGTTTAACCGCAGCGCCGGCGCGGGGGGACGGCAAATGGGCGCCGCCGGGATCAGAACACCTCGACCTTCAAGCCGGTGCCGGTGCGCACGGCCTGGGCGATGGCCGAGAGGCTGCGCAGGGAAAGATGCCCGCATTCGGAGAGGGTGGCCGGGCGCATCGCGGAATACACCTGCACGAGGGCGATTTGCACCCCCGCGTCCTTCAGCTCGCGAAGGCGGTTCACGTATTGCTCGATCTCCGCCGGCGGCGGATCCTCGCCATTCAGGCGCGGGAAGAGGCTCTGGATGATAACCGGGCGTTCACGGCCCACCGTGAGGATGTTATGCAGCACCTTTTCCAACGGCACGGTCGGGCGGTTGATGCGGTCGGTGTAGGCGCGGGTGCCGCCGTCGAGCTTGAGCCAGAGTTCGTCGTTGACACTCAATGACTCAAGGCCGAGCCGGACGTTCGGCCGGTCCAGGCCGGTGGCGTTCGAGATGACAACGATTTTGAAAAACGGAAACCGGCCCAGCGCGCGCAAGTGCGCCACGGCCCGGACGGCGGGACAGAAGTGCGGGCTGAGGGTCGGCTCGCCTTCGCCGCTGAGCGCCACCTGCCGAAGCTGCAGCAGCTCGGCCGGCACGGCACGGAACTCGGGCAACGCGCGGAGCCGGCCCTGGAGCGTGAGTTCCAGCGTGTGCTTGAGCTCGGCGATCATGATCGCCGTGTCAAACGGCTGTTCGGGCGCCGGCTGGCTGCGGTTCACCTCGCAATAAACGCAGTCGAAATTGCAGTCCCGGTCCGGGTTCAGGTTGACGCCCACCGACAGCCCGCGGGCGCGGGGCGACACGACGACGTAAACAAACCGGTTTTCCAGCCGGTTGCGCACGTAACCGCTGGCGGTTTCCCAGGCGGCGGAGTGAGGGGCCGAAGGCTGGGGGCGGTTCGGCGGCTGATGGTCCGTCGGGTTTGTCATGGCAGTCCTGGTGAGTGACAGGAGCTTTCGGGCGGATTGCCGGGGACAGGCCTGGCCGCGCAACGGGCGGGCCGCGGCGGCGGCAGACGGCCGCTCCCCCGCGTGCCGGCCGGCCGGCGGGCGGGAGACTGTCGTTCCTGCTTGCTTCGTCGCATCATTTGGCTTCCAGGATAGGGGATGCGTTGGCTGCATTTAACCGCTGAAAACCATTGTCCCGACCCGGCATAAAGGCTTCCCTCGGTTTGCGAAAGACTTAGCATAATTTGGCCGTTTGTTCGTCCGGCTAATCCATAAAAAACCGCTTTGACCGTAAGTCGAATGGTTCCTACCTTCAGTCCCGTGGACAAAGGCCGGGCCAATGGGCGCAGATTGGTGAACCTCCCGGCGGTGCTGGAGTCAGCGCTGCCGCGCTCCTACACGGACGCCGCCGGCCGCTGGCTGCTCGACGCCGCGGCCACTGCCCGGCAAATCCTGGCGTTCGCCCTCATCACCTTGGGCGTGATGGCCACCCGTTTCCGCCGGGCCAGGGCCACGGTGCGGCCGCTCATCGCCGCGCAGATTGCGCGTTCGGGCATCCGGCTGCTGCCGATGGTGGGGTTCCTGGCCGTGGCCCTCGGTTTCGTCGTCATCGGCCAGATGGTGGCCCTGCTCAGCCACGTCGGGGCGCAAAATCTGGTGGGCATGGTGATGGTCACCACGGTGGTGCGCGAGCTGGGGCCGCTGGTCACGGCGCTGGTGGTGCTGCTGCGCGTCGGCGCCGCCACCGTGATCGAACTGGGCACCGCCCGCGCGCTGGGCGAAGTCGAGGCCCTGGAGGCGCTCGGCATTGATCCGATTCATTACCTCGTCGTACCGCGCGTCGTCGGCCTGGCGATCGCCACCGCGACACTCACCGTTTACTTCATCCTCGCCACCGTCTTCAGCGGCTACCTGTTTGCGTTCGTGCAGGACGTGCCGCTGACGCCGGGCGAATACTTCAGCCAGATTGCGCTGGCGCTGCGGTGGGAGGATTTCGTGCTGCTGGCGCTCAAGTCGCTCAGCTTCGGCGGCATCGTGGCCATCGTGAGCAGCTTCCAGGGGCTGGCCCGGCCGCTGCAACTGACCGAGGTTTCCCGCGCGACGACCAACGCCGTCGTCGCCAGCACGCTGGCCTGCGTGGCGTTGGACGCGCTGTTCATCGTGGTTTACCTGCTGATGTGAAACCATGAAACCGCCCGCCCCTGCCACTGCCACGCCGGCCGACCCGGCGGGTGAAACGGACGCCGCGTTGATCGAACTGCGCGACGTGGCGGTGGGCGCGCGCGCGCCGGCCGGCCGTTTCCTGATCGAGGCGGTGGACTGGTCCGTGGCCAGGGACGAGTTCTGGCTGGTGGCCGGCCTGCCCGGCTGCGGGAAAAGCCTGTTGCTGCAAACCGCCGCCGGGCTGCTGCCGCCGGGCCGCGGCTCGCTCCGGCTCTGCGGCCGTGAGGTGGCTGCGCTTTCCGAAACGGAGTTCGCCGGTGTCCGACGACGAATTGGCTTTGTGTTTCCGGACGGCGGGCGGTTGTTCAACGACCTGACCGTGGCGCAAAACGTCGGTCTGCCGCTGTGTTACCAGCGCGATTGCAGCCTGGACGCCGTGGCGGAGCCGGTGGGCGAATTGCTGGAATGGGCCGGACTGGCCGCGTTCGCGAACGCGGAACCGTCCCGGCTGGGCCGTTCGTTCCGGCAGCGGGCGGCGGCGGCGCGGGCGCTGGCGCTGGAGCCGGAGGTGTTGTTTCTGGACAACCCGTTGAGCGGCCTGGACGCGGGCCAGTCGCGCTGGTGGTTGAACGCCATTGAGCAGCTTGCGGGCGGCCGGGCGGCCATCCGCCATGGTCCCTCCACGCTGATCGTGGCGGTGGACGACCTGCGGCCGTGGCGGGGACCGGGACGCCAGCTCGCGCTCATCCAGGAAAACCGCTGGCGACGGCTGGGCGATCTCGCCACGGCGGGCGACGAGCCGCTGCTGCGCGAATTGCTGGCGAAACCCGCCGCCAGTGGCTAGCCTTTTGCCCGGTGCAAGACCTCACGCCCCAACTCCGCACCCGGCTGGGCCGCGTCGAACGCGCCGTGGGCTTGTTTGTCCTGCTGGCAACGCTGCTGTTGCTGGGCGGTTTTGGCTACTACGTTTACCACACGGCCAAGCGCAAAGGCTGGTTCGACACCAAGGTCACCTACTACACCGAATTGAACAACAGCGCCGGTTTGAAGGTGGGCGATCCGGTGACACTCTGGGGTTTCAACGTCGGCAGCATCACGAAAATTGACACCGAGCCGCCGGACTACATCTTCAACGTCTATGTCGAATTCACGGTGCGGGCGCCGTATTTCGGCTACCTGTGGACCGGCGGGTCGGTCGCGCGCGTCACGGCGGCGGATTTCCTCGGCAAGCGGTCGCTGGAGGTGACCAAGGGCACGAATTATTGCCCGACCCACCTGCTCTGGCCGGTGCGCGAGTTCACGGTGGCGGAAGCGTTGAAACTGCCGGACCTGACCAACCAGCTTTTTCTGGACGGCATTCCCGGTTCCGGCACCAACCCGCCTCTCACCACCGTGCTGCAGTCGGCGGACCCAGCCACGTTGCAGAAAATCGCGGCCGCCCACATCACGGCGGTGCGGCTGGCCAATCGCGCGGTCCAGCAGGAAACGCCGACCATGGTGTGGAACTTCATCTCCAATCGCTACCAGGCTTACTTCCCGGACAAGCATGTGCCGGGCGTCAATCCCTACTGGCTTCCGCCGGAAGAATCGCCCGCGTTGACCGAACGTCTCGACGGTTTGATCAACAACGCCGGACAGACCATCAGCCAGCAGTTGCCCATGCTGCTGTCGAACACCGTAAGCCTCACGTCCAACGCGAACCAGGTCCTGGCCGAAACGCAACCGCTGCTGGCCAACCTCACCCTCGTCACCGCCAACCTGACCAACGCCAACGGCTCGCTCGGCCAATGGCTGCTGCCCACCAACCTGCACGCGCAACTGCTCCTCACGCTGACCAACGCCGACGGCACGCTCGCCAACGCCAGCCTGGCCCTCACCAACGCCAGCCAGATGATGCTCTCGGCCAACTCGAACCTCACGGCGCTGGTCACCCAGCTTCAGCCGCCCCTGGACAACCTGGCGACCATCATCAGCAACATGAACCTCCAGGTTCAGGCCAACACCAACTTCATGGCCACGCTGTCCGCGCTGCTCAAGGACACGGACAACCTGATCGAGGGCCTGAAGCGCCACTGGCTCTTCCGGTCCGCCTTCAAGGTGAAGCCGACCAACGCGCCGGCCAAGAAACGCCGCTGATCCGGCGACGCCAGGCTGCCGCCGCGTTGCTCAGCCGAGCGGTGCGATCTCCCGGTGCCACGGCGTGGTCTGCTCGTAGGCGTGGGCCAGCCGCAGCAGCGTGGCTTCGTTGAACGGTTTGCCCAGCAGTTGCAGGCCGATCGGCAGTTTCGGGTTCGCCGTGAACCCGCACGGCAGGCTGACACCGCAGATGCCGGCCAGGTTGCAGGACACTGTGAAAATGTCCGCCAGATACATCTGCAGCGGGTCGCTCGTTTTCTCGCCGATCTTGAACGCCGCGGTCGGTGCCGTCGGCGTGACGATGGCATCCACCTGCTCGAAGGCCTGAAGGAAGTCGCGCCGGATCAATGTCCGCACTTTCTGCGCGTGGAGGTAATACGCGTCATAATAGCCACTGCTGAGCACGTAGGTGCCGAGCAGGATGCGGCGCTTGACCTCCGCGCCGAAGCCCGCGCCGCGGGTGCGGGAATACATTTCCAGCGGGTCCGCGCCTTCCACGCGGAGGCCGTAACGGACGCCGTCGAAGCGGGCCAGGTTCGCGCTGGCCTCGGCCGGGGCGATGATGTAGTAGGTCGCGCCCGCATATTCCGCGTGCGGCAGCGACACCTCCACCACCTCGGCGCCGAGGGATTGAAAGTGCTTCACCGCCGCGTCCACGGCCTGGCGGACTTCGGCGTCCAGGCCGCCGACCGCCGCGTATTCCCTGGGCAAACCCAGCTTCAAACCGCGCACGTCGCCAGTCAACACCGCCGCGTAGTCGGGCACCGGCCGCGGCACGCTGGTGGAGTCCAGCGGATCATGTCCACTGATCGCCTGCATCAGCGTGGCCGCATCGCGAACCGTTTTGGTGATCGGGCCGATCTGATCCAGCGACGAGGCGAACGCCACCAACCCGTAACGCGACACGCAGCCGTAGGTCGGCTTGAGCCCCACGACGCCGCAGAACGCCGCCGGTTGCCGCACGGACCCGCCGGTGTCGGAGCCGAGCGCGGCGATGCATTCATGTGCGGCCACGGCTGCCGCGGAGCCGCCGGATGAGCCGCCGGGCACGCGCGACGTATCCCACGGATTGCGTGTAACGCCGAAGCCGGAGTTTTCCGTGGAACTGCCCATGGCAAACTCGTCCATGTTCAGGCGGCCCAGGAGAATCGCGCCGGCGGCCTTCAAGCGCGCCGCGACCGTGGCGTCGTAAGGCGCAATGAAATGCTCAAGAATTCGCGAGCCGCAGGTCAGCGGCTGGCCGCGGACGGCGATCACGTCCTTCAACGCCACCGGCACGCCGAGCAGCGGCCGGCCTGCGGGCGCGGCGTGCGGCCGGCGCGCGGCGTCGGCGGCGTCGGCCTGGGCGAGCGCGGCGTCGGCATCGCAATGCAGAAAGGCGTGCAGTTCGCCGTCCACGCGCTGAATCTGGTCGAGGCAGGCCTGAACGGCGTCGCGGGAGGAGACTTCGCGGCGGGCGAGCCGGTCCGCGAGGTCGGCAATAGTCAGTCGGTTCAACATGCGCAGCGGCCGCGAATCTCAGCTTATCCGCTGGTGCAGGATGAGTTCGTTGCCGTCGGGGTCGGCGATCTGCGCGAACCGGCAGACCGGGGTTTCGGCAACTTCCGAAACCAGCCGCACCGACGCTGCCTTGAGTCGAGCGACAAACGCATCCAAATCTTTCACCTCAAACGCGAGCACGCCGCCGCGCAGGGCGGGGCGGTTGGCCTCGTCCATCGTGGTGATGGCGAACGTGCCACCCGGAAATTCGTATTCCACCCACTTGTTTTCCCAGTTGCTTCCCGGTTTGAGGCCGAGCTGGTTCTCGTAGAACCGCCGGGCGCGGGCCACCTCCGCAACCGGATAGACGAAGAAGGCGATGTCGGTGATCATGGTTTGGCGACCTGGTCGGCGAAAATGCGGGCTTCCTGCTCGGTAATCCGGCCGTCGCCGTTGGTGTCGCAACGCCGGACGGCTTCGTTGAACCTGGTGTTGTCCCCGGTGACGACGTGCTGCTTGTGATCGAACACGATCGGAATGCTGATCTCGGTGCGGCTTTCGGTGCGGCTGCCGCCGCTGTGCATCTTGCTCAACGACTCGTAGAACAGCCGGCCGGCGGTTTCGTTTTCGAACTCGACCTTCACCCGCGGCTCGTCGCGGTATTCGGTTTGTTCGGTGGAAATGCAGCCGGTGCCGGCGGCGAACAACGCCAGGGCGGCGCCCGCCGCGCACAGCATCGGCTTGATCAGAAGGCGCACATGAAAGGTTGACATGATGGCTCCGGGTGGTCCGGTGTTGACGGTTTACTCGACGATCTTGGGAACGATGAACAGGCCGCCGGCGTGGGCGGGCGCGTTGCGCAGCGCCTCGTCTTGCGGTAACGAAGGACGGACGGCGTCCGGCCGGGTCACGTTGACCAGCGGCACCGGGTGAGCGGTCGGCTCCAGGCCGGAGACGTTGAGTTCCTTCAGCTTGGCAAAGTAATCGAGAATGCTGCCGAACTGGGGGCCGAAGCGGGATTCCTCTTCGGGGGCAAGCTCCAGCCGGGCCAGCCGGGCCACGTAACGGAGATCGAAACCGGCGGTGGACATGGCGGGGTTAATCCTCGCCAAACTTGCGTTTGACGAGCGATTCCAGTTCGTTGACGGCAAGGCTGGCGTCGGCTCCTTCGGCCCGGACCTTGATGCGCGAGCCGGGGCCGGCCGCGAGCATCATCAGTCCCATGATGCTTTTGCCGTTGACGGTTTCGCCGTCTTTCTCGACGAGGATGTCGCTTTTGAATTGATTGGCGATCCGGACAAACATCGCCGCCGGCCGCGCGTGGATGCCAAGCTTGTTGATCACCATCACGTCCCGGGCGACGTGGGCGGACAACTCGTCTGTCTTTTTGGCACTCATCAAATCCGGCCGACTTTACCCGTCCACGGCCGTTTTCGCCAACGAATTATTTGTGATCCGCGGGTGGCGGATTCGTGCCGGTGATCTTGTTGATGAGGCGCCGCTCGAACTCCTGGGCCGGATTGGCGCCGGTGAGCCGGAGCTTGGCGTGGAACGCGGCGACTTCCACCAGCCGGGCGAGGTCGCGGGCCGACCGCACAGGAATGACGATGTGTGGCACCCGGATGCCCAGCAAATCCACCGTCTTCTCCTCCATGCCCACCCGCTCGATGTCCTGCACCGATTCCCAGGCCTTGAGGTCCACCACCAAGTCCACGCGCTTGTTCGTGCGGATGCTGCGGATGCCGAACATGGCCGGGACATTGATGATGCCGATGCCGCGCACCTCCATGTGGTCGCGCGTCACGTCCGGGCTGGTGCCGATGAGTTCCCGCCCCTCGTGGAGCGTGATTTGCGTGGCATCATCGGACACCAGGCTGTAGCCGCGCTCGATCAGCGCCAGCACGCACTCACTTTTGCCGATGCCGCTTTCGCCGCGGATCAGCACGCCGATGCCCAGGATGTCCACCATGCTGCCCATGACAATCTCGTGCCGTTCGAACATGCCTTCGAGCAGCAGCGTGGCCTGGTTGATGAACTTCATCGTCACCAGCGGGCAGCGGAACACCGGCACGCCGGCCTTCTCCGCGGCCTGCCGGAAGGCGGGAGACGGATGGTAGCCGCGGCAAAACACCACGCACGGCACGCCCGGCGCGAGCAGTCGGCGATACCGCTCCTCCCGCGTGGCCGCGGGCAGGGCGCGCAGATAATGCCATTCCACGCTGCCGATCACCTGCACCCGCCGCCGGGCAAAATACCGCGCAAACCCGGCCAGCAGCAGGCCGGGCCGGTTGACCGTCGGCTCGTGAATGACGCGTTTCAACCCCGCCTCGCCGGCCACCAGGCTGAGGCCGAGCGCCGGCTGGTGGCGCCGATAAAACTCCCGGACCGTGACTGGAGATGCGTTGGGCATGGTTTCTTTCGCGGATTTACCGCCGTTCACAAATTGAATTCCGGACCGAGATAAATCTCCCGCGCCTTGGGATCGTTGGCCAGAAACTCCGCGTCGCCCTCGCACAGCACCTCGCCGCGGTGGATGATGTAACCGCGGTTCACCAGCTTGAGGGTTTCGCGGACGTTGTGGTCGGTGATGAGGATGCCCAGGCCGCGCTCCTTCAGCCGCCGGACGATCTTCTGCACCTCGTAAACGGCGATCGGGTCAATGCCGCTGAACGGCTCGTCCAGCAGCATCAACTTGGGGCTGGTGACCAGTGCGCGGGTGATCTCCAGCCGCCGCTTTTCGCCGCCGCTGAGCATGTAGGCCCGGCTTTTCGCAAGGCCGCTCAAGTCCAGTTCATCCAGCAAATACTTCAGCCGCATCTGGCGTTCGCCGGCGCTCATCCGGCAGGTTTCCAGGATCGCCAGCAGGTTTTGCTCCACCGTGAGCTTGCGGAAGACGGACGGCTCCTGCGTCAAATAGCCGATGCCCAGCCGCGCCCGCAGGTGCATCGGCAGGCCGGTCATCGAATTCCCGCAAAACTTCACCTCGCCGTCGTCGGGTCGCACGAGACCGACGATCATGTTGAACGTCGTCGTCTTGCCGGCGCCATTGGGGCCGAGCAGCCCCACAATCTCGCCGGCGTTCACGTAAATGGACACGCCGTTCACCACGCGCCGGCCGCGATAGGCCTTCACCAGCGCCTCGGTCGTCAACAAACGCTGGCCCGTGTCCACCGCGACCGGCGCTGTCAGTTTGGCCAAGGCCGCACTCGGTTCATTCTGCGTCGGTTCCATCGTGATGATTTTGCGATGCCCGCAGGCGCCGCGTCATTTTGGCTTCAAAAACTTGGTCAGATTCGTGTCGTGTGGCAAAACCTTCAACAGGGTCGAACTGGTCCCGGTCACGGTGTAGCCGCCCGTCGCCAGATTGTAGATCAACCGGTCCGCGTTCACGATGCGGCCTTCGGGCGCCGTCACCATCGGCTGGCCGGTGAACGTGAAACATTGGTTGGTGCCGGTGAACACCACGCGCTCGGCGGTGACGGTTTCGACGCGGTTGCTCGCGCCCCGCCGCGTCAGCGTCACGTTCGGCCCGGCGGTGGCGGTTTCGACGCGGTTGCTTGCGCCGAAACGCGCGTCGAGCCGGTCGCAACGCACCTGCTTCGTCACCAGCGGCCGGTTCGTGGCCGTCTCGGTTTGCGCGGCCGTCACGCCGTCGTCGAGCGACAGCGTGGTCAAATGCCCGGCGGCGTCGAAGCCCGCGTCCAGCGCCGCGCAATTCAATTTTCGCGCCACCGCCACGCCGTCCGCCCGCCGCACCGGAAACATCTCGGCCGCGACACCGCCCGCCGCGCGGAGGGCTTCAAGATGGTTGGTGTATTTCACCGCGAGTGTGGCGCAATCCAGTTTGCCGGCACGTTCGCTGCCTTCAAAATAATCGGCGTGAACGCGGTCGCCGAACCGCAGCCAGCCGTCGCGATACGTCAGGAACGGACTGGCAATTTCGACGTGGTCGTTCGTCAACGCGTTCCGGCCGGCATCGGCGGGCCGGCCCGCGAGGGGCTGCCGCAGCGTCGCCACCGGCAGCCGCAGCCGGGCGTCCGGCCGCGCGTCGAGCGTCTGCGGCGCGTTTTGAAACGCCAGCCGTCCGGCGGTGAGCCGCGCCCCGAACCCCGTCCATTCCGGCTCGCCGGTGAGTTCCACCGAGCCGCTTTCCGCATAGACCGCGCGCTGGGACCGCGCCACCGAGCCGTCCCGCGTATCGCGAATGACGACGTTGGTTTCCGCCACCACGCTCTGGACGGGGCCGTTGGTGGCGGGGAACTGGAGCGTCAACCGCTCCGCAGCCACCTCGACGAACGCGTTCGTGTCCGCCGGCGCCGGCGCCGCGCCGCCCAGGCTCAGCAAGCCGCCTTCCGCCGGCGCGCGGCGCGGCAAACGCAGTTGCGCCCGGCCGAGCGCCAGCAGCGTGTGGCGGGTCTGGTCCAACACGAAACGGTCCGCGCTGCCGGAGCGCGCGCCGTCGCTCCACCGCGGCGAGTCGAGCAACTCGGCCACCCGCCCTTCGCCGCTTTCGGTGAACACCGCCCGGCCGCCCGTCGCCCGGCCGCCGCCCTGGCGGTTGACCAGCACCACGTCACGGTCAGCGACGATCGTCTGGTTCGCGCCGTTGGTGCCGCGCTGGATCGTCAGCGTCTGGCAGGTCAGGTCGAGCCGCGCGTCCAGGGCGCGGACGTGGCCCGTGTAGGTGACGAGGTTCGACTGATATTTGAGGAAGCAGAAGTCCGACGTGATCCGCAGCGGGACCGGGGTGTCGCGCTGCTGGACGAGCGTTACCACGTCGTTCGAGATGACGAGGTCGTAGTTGGTCTGCCACCAGAACCAGTTCCGGCCGTCCAATGACAGCCGGCCGTCACCCGTCAGCAGCCGCAGGCGGTCGGGCGAGGCGGCGGTTTGTTGTTTGAGGTCGTAAACGCAGTTCGTGCCCAGCATCGTCAGGTTCGTGGCGCCTTTGCTGTCAAAGTAATCAAGCCGCACCGTCGTCAGTGGCACCCGATCGGCGGTCGGTTTCACGGCGGCGCCGTTGAGCAGCGCGACGATGCGCTGATCGCGGTCGAAGATCGGCACGCGGAAGGCCATGACACCGCCGCTGGCGCCGGTGTCTTTCCGGCCTTCCGGGCCACCGCCGGCGGGCTTCGCCACCGGCCGGGCGCCGGTTTCGTGCCGGCGAACCAGCACCGCGCCGAGAACGATGACGAGCAGCGCCAGCAGCGCGGCCACAAGCCGGCTTCGGGCGGTGGCGAACACGGCTTTCACGCGGAATACTCCTCGACGAACGACGCCCACCGGCCTTGCGCCGTCAAGATCATTTCCACGACCTCGCGGATCGCGCCGTGACCGGCGGCAGTCTTCGTGACGTGGTGCGCCACCGCCCGCGCCTCGGCCACACCGCCGGCGACCGCGACCGCCAGCCCGGCCCGCCGCAGCGCGCCGAGGTCCACGATGTCGTCGCCCACGAAGCACACCTCGTTCCACGTCAGGCCGGTCTGGCTGAGCAACCGTTCCACCACCGCGGTCTTCGGCTCCGGCGACTGGTGCAGAAAGTCCACCTTCAAATCCGCCGCCCGCCGGGTCGTGGCCACCGACTCCCGATGCGAAATCCAGCTCACGCGGATGCCCGCCCGCTGGAGCAGCCGCAAGCCCAGACCGTCGCGGATGTTGAACCGCTTCGTTTCCTCGCCGCCGCCCATGTAAACGCCGGCATCGGTCAACACGCCGTCCACGTCGCAGCAGAACAGCTTCACGCGCCGGAGCCGGCGGGTGAGATCGGCGGTGCGGCGGGGCTTCTTCATCGCACGGCCTCGCGCACTTTCAACAGCGTCGCCAGCAGCCGCGGCATTTCCGCCAGCGGGATCATGTTCGGCCCGTCGCTCAACGCCCGGTCCGGATCGGGATGCGTCTCGAGGAACACGCCGTCGGCGCCGGCCGCCACCGCGGCGCGCGCCAGCACCGGCGCAAACTCCCGCTTGCCGCCGGAACGCTCGCCGCCCGCGCCCGGCAACTGCACCGAGTGCGTCGCGTCGAAAATCACCGGGAAGCCGAACTGCCGCAGGATCGGCAGCGCGCGCATGTCGGCGACGAGATTGTGGTAGCCGAACGTCGTGCCGCGTTCGGTGAGCAACACCTTGCGCCCGCCCGCCTCGGCGAGTTTGCGCACCACGTTGCCCATGTCCTGCGGCGCGAGGAACTGGCCTTTCTTCACGTTCACGATCCGGCCCGTGCGCGCGGCGGCCACGAGCAAATCCGTCTGCCGGCAGAGAAACGCCGGGATTTGGAGCACGTCCACCACCTCGGCGGCGGCGGCGGCCTGGGCCTCGGTGTGAATGTCCGTGAGCACCGGCACGCCGACCTCGGCGCGCACCTTGGCCAGCATGCACAGCCCGGCGTCGAGGCCGGGTCCGCGGAAGGACTGGATCGAAGAGCGGTTCGCCTTGTCGAAGCTGGCCTTGAAAATGAACGGCACGCCGAGCCGACGGCAGGTCCTGGCCAGCGAGGCCGCCACGCGCAGGCACAGCGCCTCGCTTTCGATCACGCACGGCCCGGCGATAAGACAGAATTGCCGGCGGGCGGCGAGGAGCTTCCAAATGTCATTGATGGCGCGCGGCACAAGCCGATTTGTAACAGCCGCCTGCAACGATGTCCATCACGCCGCGACGGATGCCGGCCGGATTATCGTTGCACCACCGGGCGATTGCAGGGATTATGGCTGCCGTCCGTCGCGGAGCGTAGCTCAGCCTGGTAGAGCACTTGGTTTGGGACCAAGACGTCGCAGGTTCAAATCCTGTCGCTCCGACCAACTTTTTCTCAGTTTTGCCGGTAAGCGGAGAAAAGGCTGAAAAGGGTGCGAAATGAGGCGAAAAGGGTGGTTTTGGCGCGCGCAAAACGGCGCGTCAAAAGGGTGCGTTCGCGGGGTCTAAAATGGGGGATTGGGACGCGACGGCGGCCGGCGAAATGGAACGGCGCAGAGCATTCTTTCGGAGGCGGAGCAAGCGCAGCAGATCGCGCTGCTGAGCGGCGCTGATGGCCCGCCAGTCGCGCGTGCCGAAGCGCGCGTGACAAAGGAAGGCGACATAACCCGGAAAGTAGCGACCAAAGGCGAACTCCACGCGGCGCTGGGCGCTGACCTCCGGGTGAGAGAGTTCCACCACCGCCGAGAGATCGGCGTCGTCAGCCAGGAGCCGGAAGAGGGCGAGGACGCGGTCGAGTTCCGCGTTGGAAAAATCGCGGCTGCTGCGATCACGGCCGAGCGCGACCTGGTGGCAGGCGTGGCGGAGATCGTCGGGCGTGATGGAGCGAGCATGGTCAAGGGCGCGCTGTTGGGCGGCGACGATCACCTGGTGGTATTGCTCCGCGGCCACGCCAATGCCCCAGTCCGGCCGCGGCGCTGCCGGCATCCGGCTGAGCTTCATCCTCCAGCCATGCGCCCGGACAACGCGAGCCCAGGCCGGCCAGTACAGGCGCTTGGTTTGGAGGTAAGTCAACCTTCCTACTCCTTTTCTTCCGTGGCCGCGCGCATGGCGGCAAAGAGTTGCTTGATCGCATCGCCGCTGGCGACAGCGTTCGGTTCTGAGGGCGGCAGGGCCGCGGCCGGTGGCGCGCAGCGGCGACGTGACCGAACTCACCCTGAACGCGGATTCCGAAGATGCGCTTCATTCCGGCGGCTCGATTCATATTTACTGGGGAACCGGCGCGCTGGGCATCAACCCTTATATCACCGGACATCCGAGCTATCGCGGTCTCTGCTATCTCGTTTTCAAGTCGCTCCAGTTCGGTCAGGGGCGCACCTCGGCGCCAAACGTCGAGGTGATCGTCAGCCGGAAGCCGGTCGTGGACAGCAGCCTCATCTTCGCGGCGGACAACGTGCTGAGCGATGACCAGGCGAATCCGGTGGCCGTCCTCGCCGAACTCGTCACCAGCGCGCATGGGCTGGGCCTTCCGGTGTCCAAACTCGCCAACACGGACTGGCAGACCGCCGCGGCCTGGTGCAACGCCAGTGACGCCCGGCGGGCGATGACGTTTTGCTCGCCCCTGATCACCAGCCAGAGCGACGCGCGAACGATCATTCCCACCCTGCTGGACATGTTCGACGGAGTCCTTTTCTGGAATGAGCAAGGGTTGCTGGGAATCAAGCTCATCCAGCCCGGCGTGGACCCCGGTGGCCTCACGACGCTCGACGCGACGCTCATCACGGACAAGCCTCACATGGACTGCCCCGGCTTCGGGGACGTGCCGAGCACCGTGATGGTTCGGTATTACGACCGCGACCACAGTTACAAGGAGCGGCAGGTGGTGTCCGATAACCAGCTCGCGCTCCGGCTGCGCGGCTTTCCCAAGGTATCGACCATCCAACGGCCGCACATCACGCGGGCGGACCAGGCCAGCCTTCATGCCTCGGAGCAGATGCGCCGGCAGGCGCGGCCGGTGGGAAGCATCGAATTGAGCGTGCGCCGGCCCTTTGCCGCGGGGCTGCTGCCCGGCAGCCGGGTCAAGGCCGACGTTGATCCGGAGCCCGGCGGCGGCGCGGCCGCGCAGTTGTGCGTGGTCCAGGAACGTCGCGAGAACTCGACCGGCCCGGTCACGTTGACTTTGCGGCCCGATACGCTGGTGCCCGCGACGCCGTATTCGCCCCAATGGACCGCGCCGAGTCCCGACACTCCTTTCTGCGCCGCGATTGACCCTGCGCAGACGGTGGCCGTTCCCTTGCCGACGGCGATTTGGGATACGCCGAGCGTCGGTGTGCTCTCCCCGCGCCCGTCGGCGGACGTGACGGGCTTCCGCGTCTTTTTCGCGGTGGACTCGGATGCGGACGGCGATTTGAACGACGAGGCATGGGCGGAACTTGGCGTGCAGACAGGGTTCGCCTGCCGGATGACAGTGGTCAATGCCGCGACGGACGGCGATGGAACGCTGAGACTGTCGCTGGCGGACCCTTCCACGCCGGACGCGTATCTGTGCGGCCGGTTTCCGGGAACAGAGATCGGCGCGCTGGCGGATACGTTGCTCGTGGTCCTCGCGAATCTGGACACCAACGGCCAGGTGGTGACCACGGATGGCGTTCCGGAGATGGAATGCTGTTCGGTCGTGACGCGGGTCGCCGTGGATTCGACCACGCACGATTACACGGTCCTGCGGGCGCGGTTGAATCTGCCGGCGCGGAGTTGGGCCACGACGGCGCGGGCGTTCATCGTTCCGCTCGCCAGCCTGGTGCCGTGGACGCACCCAACGTTGGCTGCGCTGCTGAGCACGGGCGGCGCGGGCTACCTTCGGTTGGTGGCCTACAATGTCGCCGCCAGCGACGCCAGCACGCCGATCCCGCAGGTGAGCTTCGGCCTGCCCGCTGCGTACAACCCCGCGCCGGTGGTGACGTGGACCGATCCCTCGACGAATCCGGCCGCGACGGACGGCAGCGGGGACTTGCTGGTGACGATCGCGGTGACCGACCGCGACGGCGATCTGGTCAGCGTGCGGGTGGACTCGGTCAAGACGGACGGGACGGATGCCGTCGCGCGGACCTCGGTGGCTCTTGGCCTGGTGGACCGGTGGGATTACACCGCGACGCTGAACTTTGACGAGGGGACGCACAACTTGACCGTGACCGCGACCGACGCGGCGGGGCATGTGACCGTCTCGACACGCACGGTCACGCGCACGCCCGCGGGCGGTCTGACGCCCCCGACGTTTTCGCCGGGAGACACGTCGTTCACGAGTTCGTTGACGGTGACGGTGACGGGAACAAGTCCAGCGGATCAGTTGCAGTGGATGATCGCCTCGACGCTGCCGACGAGCGGCTGGACGGAGACGGCTGTGGGGACCCTTACGGCGGTTGTGGGGATCAGCTCGACCTGCCGCCTTTGGGCTCGCTCGAAAAAAAGCTCGGATTCGAGCCTCTCGGATTGGGTGTCAGCCTACTATTCAAAGGACTTCCGACCACCGGGTGGAACATACCTCCCCTAGACCCTTTCCAACCTTTTCTAAAGCGGGCCTGGTGGACCATGCTGGTGAATTCCAACCGATCTATTCGCAACTATCGCACCCTCAACGTCATTTTCCCTCTTTCCCCCTCTTTCGAGCTTTTCTGTTGTGGAAGTTGCCGGGTCTTGCTTAATTTGCGGACATTTTGCTGACATATTCGTGGCAAAATGAGAAGACGCGACAGCGGCTCGCAAAGCGAGTCCGCTTTCGTTCAATCCGCTCCCAACCCCGCGGGAACGGCGGGGCTGGAGGGCGCCCCCTCCTCCATACCCGCACTGGCACCTCCGCCGGTTAACGTGCGGCTCAAGCGGGTCAAGACGGTCGCCACCGAGATCACCAAGCCGCGAAAGAACGAACCCGGCATCACCTGCAGGGAAGTGCGGGGTGGGTTCGGCGATCGCGAGTTGTTCACCCTGGCCTATTGGGTGGATGGCAAGCGGCAGCGGGAGGTTTACAGGTCCAAGGCCGAGGGCATCGCCGCGGCCAAGACGGCAGGCGGCGACCTGGGCAGCGGCAAGCCGACCGCGCCGGATTTGTCCGCCCAAGAGCGCGGGCGCCGGGTCGGGCCGCGCACGCGGCACAATCTGCAGAACCCGGTGCAGGCTCCTGTCCAGGTTCGGCATCGCGCGGAAGTAGCCGCCAAGGAGCGGTTGGCGAAGCTGACGCGCAACCAGCGGCGCAGCCGGGGCACGGTGTTCATGGATCGCGCTTACGCAGGTGATGAAACCCTTCAATGGGCGCGTGAACGGGGCGATCGGCCGGTGGGGCCGCCCCCATCCCAGCCGCCTGGTTCCGGGGGAATATGACCGCGTTTATACGTGCCGCCGCAATGAAGTCGAACGGCTTTTCCGCAGGCATAAAGGGATCGTCGCGTCTTTTCGCGCCTCGACAAACCGGATGTGATGTTCGCCTGGTTTATCCTTTTTGCCCTGATCGCAGAAGCTCGGCGTTAGTGTTAACACGCCCTGGCGAGAACTTTTTGGGGTGGCGGGTTGCTGCTGGCGGCTTCTACGTATCCAACCGGCATTCAGTTCAACTCCGAACACCCCAAATCCCAAATCAAGTTAACCGCCACCAATGCACCGACAAGTTCAAATTAAGACACTCCCGGTTTGCGGCCAGTGTTGACTTGGCCGCGGAGGTTGTTTAAGAACGCCCTGAAGCAACCTTCGGAGAAAACTATGCCGCCCAAAACTGCTGAAAAACCCACTCCTGCCGAGAAGCCGGCCGTCAACGACACCGCCCGGATTGCCGCCGCGCGCCAGCGGGACCTCGACAGCGCCATCTCCACCATCACCAAGACCTTCGGTGAAGGCAGCATCATGCGTCTCGGGGACGCGCGCGCCCAGGTGAAGATTGACGTCATCCCCACCGGTTCCCTGGCAATGGACCTCGCCCTGGGCGTCGGCGGTATTCCGCGCGGCCGCGTGGTGGAGATTTTCGGTCCCGAATCCTCGGGCAAAACCACGCTCATGCTGCATGTCATCGCCAACGCACAAAAGAACGGCGGCCTCGCGGCGTTCATTGACGCCGAGCACGCGCTCGACCCGGCTTACGCGAAGAAACTAGGCGTCAACCTTGACGATTTGCTCGTGTCGCAACCCGACTCCGGCGAGGAGGCGTTGACGATCTGCGAAACGCTCGCCCGCTCGAACGCCCTGGATGTCATCGTGATTGACTCCGTCGCCGCCCTGGTGCCGAAGGCCGAGCTGGAAGGCGAAATGGGGATGGCGACGATGGGCATGCAGGCGCGGTTGATGAGCCAGGCGCTGCGCAAACTCACCGCGATCCTCGCCAAGGCCAAGACCACGTGCCTGTTCACCAATCAGATGCGCGAGAAGGTCGGCGTCATGTTCGGCAATCCGGAAACCACTCCCGGCGGCAAGGCGCTCAAATTCTATGCCAGCGTCCGTATTGACATCCGCCGCCGGGACGCGCTCAAGGACAGTGCGGGGAACGTCCTCGGCAACCACGTCAAGGTGAAGATCGTAAAAAACAAGGTGGCGCCGCCGTTTGCGGAGGCCGAGTTCGATATCATCTTCAACCACGGCATCAACAAGGAAGGCAGCATTCTCGACGTGGGTCTGGAACACGGCGTCGTGGAAAAGAAAGGCGCGTGGCTGCAATTTGCCGGCGAGCTGGTCGGTCAAGGCAAGGACGCCGCTGTCAAGGCGCTCGCCGACAACCCGGCGCTGGCGCAGAAGATTGTGGACGCCATCATGGCCAAACGCAGTGTTCCGGCCGCATCCGCGTGAGGCACCGCCACCCTGCACAGAGAACCCTGCGCCGGACACTGGTTTGGCCGGCCCGGAATGAATTGAAACCGCGCCGGGCGCCAGCAAGGTAGTGGATGACGATTGGCGGCGGCAAATGCGATGGTTCATGCAAAGATGGGCTCGTTAGTGAAACCCGGCGTTTCGCGCTGTTTGAACTTGGGCTTCTGGGTTGAGCCGGCAGAGACTCCGGACGGCATCAGAAGCTCAATTGCCGTCGCGCCTGGAAAATGTTCAGATTGCCCGGATGCGGCCCGTCCTGCGCGATCGCCCAGCCGTAGCCGGCTTGCGGGCGGACATACCTGCTCCAGTACCAGTTAAGCCCCGGCATCAGCACGACCATCCGCCCGCCATGATTCGGGCCGTCATCCAGGTTCAGGCAGGATGCGCGTGCGGCCAGTTCGGCGGCCACCCCGGTGTCCTGATATTTCGCCGCGGCATCGGCCTGGCCGCCGAACTGCCAGCCTTCCTCAATGAACTGCTTCATGACCTTAGCGTCATGGAACACGAAGATGACGCGCACGTCCTTGACGCCGGCGCCGATGCCACCCCCAAGCGAACCCATGCGCATGCAGGTTTCCTGGTGCGCCTGGTTGTCCACGACCACGCCGTAGCCGTTGGCCG
>JAJXZJ010000034.1 GCA_021780105.1 bacterium | reverse complement strand
CGACGACTTCACCTTCGACGTGACCACCGAGTCGGCCGTGGAAACCTCCATCACCATCAACGGCAACGGCGGAGCGCGCTATATCGGGGTTTACTCCGACGATCCGCTGGACCCGGTTACCTTCGTGTTCATCAAGAACCCCGCCCAGGACGCCGACGGCTTCGCCGTCGGTGAGTTCGGCATCAACAATGTGCCCGAGCCGGGTGCGTTTGGTTTGCTTGCCGGACTCGGTTTGATTGGTTTCGGGACCTATCGGAGATTCGGCCGGGGCTGAGGCCTGTGATGGTTAACCCTCATAAGAATTGCATATTATGAAAGCACCAAACCGGCTCACGATGCTTGGTGGACTCGCGTATGCGCTCTGTCAACTTGGTGGAATTGGCGCCTTGCAGGCAGCACCTGGCGAGGTTCTCATGTTGAACTCGACGCTTACCGGAGGCATTAACAGCTTGGAAGCCCAAGCTGTTGTTGCTGCCGGCAAGACACCGGTTATCGTCGATGGGGCAACATGGTCGAGCATGACGGCTTCGCAATTCGCCAGCTATGATGCCATTGTTTTGGGAGATCCAACATGCCAGACATGCATCGAGTGTTATGATCAACCAGCGATTGATACCACGTTGATCTGGGGATCCATCCTCAGTGGAAACGTGATCATTATCGGGTCAGATCCGGTCTTTCATTCGACCTACGGGCCTTATTACGGTCCTCAGAAACTGATTACGCAGGGCGTTGCCTTTGCGCTTGCTGGGAATCCTGGGACGACGGGAGCCTACATTGACCTGAGTTGTTATTACCACCTTTCAGGTGCGAACACTCCCGTTCCGTTGTTAGACGGCGTCAGTGGCGGCGGATTTACGGTGATCGGCGGGGGCGTCCTTCCGGGACTGAATGACGTCCACATCGTAGCCAGCCACCCTGCTCTGACGGGACTGAATGACTCGGACTTGTCGAACTGGTATAACTCGGTGCATGAGGCGTTCAACACATGGCCGGTGCAATTCGACGTGCTGGCCATCGCACGCGACCCGTCCGGAAGTTTTGTGGCTACCGATGGGACGCAAGGGTATCCGTATATCCTGGCACGCGGCTCGCAACTGGTCGTGATCAGCGATATCCATCTCACCCCCGAAGAGGCAACCAATCCCGTCGGCACCACGCATACGGTCACGGCCGCCGTGGAGGAGAACGGGTCGCCCGTTCAAGGGGTGACCGTGACATTCACAGTCATCGCCGGTCCCAACGCAGGCGTCAGTGGCACGGGAGTCACCGATGCCAACGGACAGGCAACATTCACCTATACCGGTAACACGGAGGGAACGGACTATATTCAAGCATCGTTTACCGATCCCATGAACAAAACTCAGAGTTCGAACAAGGCAACCAAGGAATGGCAGAAAGGGTGCCCGCCACCGGTCGCGACGTGCCCGGCTGCTGGTGGAAACCGCGGCTACTACAAGCTGACAGGAGCCAGCGATTGCTATGCTGCCAGCGAACTCGATCTGTGGGTGCAGGATGCCGATAGCAGCTTCACTGCCGGCCCATACCCGTCAGGAACCATCATTCGACTGATTCGCTCAACGACCGGGAAGACGAGTGTCAGTGCCGGCATGGGACCTGCCGCCGTTACCATCCAGATTCTGGGGCGTCAGGCATTGGTGTATGCCACCGATCCAGCGGGGCAAAAAAGCGCAGTGACAAAGTGCGCCAGCCGGTAGTTGGACCGACTTGAACAATCATCGCGGAGGTAATCACAGCTCCAGCGGAACGCGCTGGAGCTTTTTGTCAGAAGGAGGCCGCGGTGCGTCTAGCAGGGTGGTCCGCTTGCATAACCCAAGAATACAAAGTGGCCGGCAATACGCCCTTGGACGCGGCGAGGCCGTGTCCATTTTGATCGGGCAGAGCGGTTTGCCGTCGCGTGTCGAACAAGGAGCCGGTGTAAACGTTCCTGGAGTTGGACGTGGAAGAGGTGCAAACCTTTCGGAATGAATGTAAAGATCGTCAGCGGCGTTGGGTGCTGCAATCATCTTTGGCTGCGCCTGCATGTCTGGAGCCTTTTCAGATTACGGCATTCATTGACTGCACACTGCCTCCAGCGCCCAAGCCTGTTCAGGGTGCGATTTCGATGATCGACGGGTGATTGCTGAGCGTCACTGGAACCGAGCGGGTATGCGCGAGGGCCTGGGTTGGCGCGGTGCCGAGGGTCGGGTTGTAAATTTTGACGGATGCCGGCGTTCTGCTCAGCTCGACGGTGACCGCGTTGGTGCCCTTTACCAGTTCGCCCCAGACCACCAGCTCGAACGTGCCGTTGCTCTTTTCCAAAAGCAGGTCATGCACGGTGGCCGGTTCTCCGGGAATCACGTAGGCGAGTTTGCCCGGTTTCTTCGTCTTCAACGAGCGGTTGTCAGCCAGGACCGTTGTCAGGTTGTGCAGATATACGGCGGCTTGGCGCGGGGTGTAGTCGGGCCGGTAGAAACCGAACTGCTGGTTGCCGGCCTCATCCACCCGGTCGCGCAGGAGATACACGGCGGTGTGGCTCCAGCCGCGCTTGAACTGGTCCAGATACAGGCTGAGCAGGTTCAGGGCGTGGACTTCCTCGGTGACCACCCCGCTGATGGTCGTTCCGGTTTCCGTGGTGACCCGTGGCAAGGTTAGCAGCCTGGCCTCGGAATAACCAGGAAAGTGATGTGCCCACGTCACCCCGTATTCGCCATAAAGCCCGTCCACCTTGCAGGCCGACGTTGGCTCGGCGGCCTTCCAAGTTTTGTTGTCCTCCAGACCCGGTGCGTTCGGGTGGTAGATGTAGTTATGGACATTGGCGCAGTCGGCGAACCGCGTGCCGGCCGGCAGCAATGTCGGTGCGCCTTCAGGGATCGTCAGGAATTGCAGTCCGACGTTGTCGGTTTCCGCGCCGCCTTCCGTGATGGACCAGACCGGATATGGCTTCAGCGCCGGATCACGCTTTACCGCCTGGTAGAGGTCCCGTTGGAGCATGGCCACGGGCAGCCAGGTGGCGGTTCTGCCGCCCGCCTGGCCTCGATAGGTGACGCCCCAGTTGTTTGGCTCGTTCGGTCCTTCAAAGGCGAGCAGGGCGCCGGCCGTTGCGAGCGTTCGCGCCGTCTCGATGAGCCGGCCAATATCGGACCCGCCGCTACCCAGCCCCCAACTGAACCGGACGCCCGTCTGCTGGTGGAGATCAATGAGCTGCGGCAGCGGGACACGGTCTTCCGTGGAGGCCCGGAGCCAGCGAAGGCCGAGATACCGCACGCAGTCGGCCGTCTTCTCCAGAAGCTCGCCGCGGGCGGCGATGGCGGAGTTCGCGCCGATGGAGTTGAGGAAATCGGTGACGGGAACGGCGGTTTCCCCGCAAGCGGCGGGCATGGTGGCGGCAATGAAAAACAGAACGGCGCTCGCACAGATGGCCGACAGGCCCGGCATCGCCGTTGCCCGACGATGCCGCCTTCCTGGCTCCGTGTCAGTTTGCCCTACTTCGGGAGCGGCAAAGAAACCGCCGAAAAGATCGTGATGGTGGCGTGGGAGAAACAGAGTGTTCTCTGTCGTTGACGAGTTCATGGCAGGAACGGGACGCCGGCCTGGCGGGGTCTATTCATCGGGTTGTCGCCAGCGGCGAGGCGTTGTGTTTTGCTTCCGGGCCTGGCGGTGGTGGTTTTGGGATGGCCACCCGCGGGCGCCAGGGCAACGCAATTGGTTGTTTGATGGCGGATGCAATGCGATATGACCCAGCACTCCGTCCAGGCGGACAGGAGTTCACCGCGGGCGCCGACGTGGCTGCCGTTTGAGCCTTACCAGCAGCGGCACCGCTTGGCGCCCTGCCCGCCCAACTGGAGGTGCAACCGAAAGTTGATTCCGCGTGCGCTGGCTCAGTCCAGTGGCGTCAACGAGGCGCGGCGGAACTGGATTTCACCGCCTTCGGATTGCAGTCCGACGTGGCCGGGCACGACCTCCACGCCCGTGGCCGCGTTCACCTGCTGGCCGTTGACCCAGACGGTGTAGGTCGGTCCCTGCGCGAGAATCTCAACGCGGTTCCATTCGCCGGGCGGTGCCTCGCGGTCAGCGAGCTTCTTCACGCCGTTGATGTCGCCGGCTACGGGGTGGTGCGCCACGAAGAAGTAACGCGCCTGGTTGGTGTCCAGCTTCATGCCCTGCAAACCGAGCACGTCACCCGCGTTGCCGTGCTGGAGCTGCGTTTCGACGCACAGCGGGATCGGCGTGAATGGCTGGTGGATGCGCGAGAAAATCCCGCTGTTGGACGGCTTGACGCCCGGCGGCCAGCGATACTCGACCACCAGCCGGAAGTTCGTGAGCGTTTGCTCCCGATAGATGAAGCCAATCGGCGTGCCGGTGCAGGTGAGGATGCCATCCTTCACGCTCCAGACGTTCTCCGGTTTCACCGCCGGATCGGCCAGCACGGGCGTCCAGCCGGCGAGGTCACGGCCGTTGAAGAGTTCAACCGTCGAGGATTTTGAAACGCTGCGGCAGGCGGTGAAGGCGAGCAGGAAAGCCGCGGCGAGCGGCAGAACGAGAGCGGTTTTTTTCATGGCTTGCTTGAGTTAAGAGTGAGAGCCGGGACGAACCTGAGATGACGACGATTTCTTGTTGGAGCTGGGTTGCCTGACGATTCCTTCATTGCCCGGCCTCGGACGCACGCCAGCAGTGACACGCGTCCAGGCGTGGCGGAAGCAGAAGGAAACGTCATGGCGGGAGCATGACACCGCGCCCCCACAGGCGTCAATCGCGGAGCCGGTTTTCGCGACTGGTGCGTCCGCAGTTCAAATTTTCACCTTGAACTCTTCGCCGTTTTGCAGCGAGAGCGCGAACGCGGCCATGAGTTCGGGAATCTGCTCCAGGTCCTTCAGGCTGACGAGTTCGACCGGCGAGTGCATGTAGCGGTTTGGCAGGCTGATCAAGCCGCTGGGGATGCCGCCGCGCGTCCAGAAAATCACGTCGGTGTCCGTGCCGCTCGTGGCGGACATCGCTTCGTGCTGGAGCTTGATCTTCTTCTTCTTCGCCACCTCTTCGAGGCGGGCGACCACTTCCGCGTGGTTGCAGCCGCCGTGGGTGATCGCCGGTCCCTTGCCCACCTTCACGTCACCGTGGAGTTGCTGGCTGACGGTTGGATAATCGGTGGCATGGGTCACGTCCACGACGAGCGCCACGTCCGGCTTGAGCGAGTAGGCGATCTGCCGCGCGCCAAACAGCCCGACTTCCTCCATGATGTTTGACACCGCGCAGACCTCGGCCTGCAGTTTCTTCTTCTCGCCGGCGAGCAGCCGCAGCGTCTCCGCGACGGCGAATGTGCCGATGCGGTTGTCGAACGCCCGCGCCACCACGATGTCGTCCCGCAGCGCGTCGAACTCCTGCGTCAGCGTGATGGCGTCGCCGATGCTCACCAGCTTCTCAGCGGCGCGCCGGCTGTCGGCGCCGATGTCAATGAACAGATCGCCGATCTCCGGCACCTTGCGCTCCTTGTCCACCTTGGTGAGGTGCGGGGCGACGTTGCCGATGACGCCCTTCACCGGACCGTTGTGCGTGTGGATGACCACGCGCTGGGCCTTGGCGACGATGGCGTCCACGCCGCCGATTTTGCGGACGTAAATGAAGCCGTCCTTGTCAATGAAGTTCACGGCCAGGCCGATCTCGTCCGCGTGCCCGGCGAGCATGAGCCGCGGCGAACCGCCCTTGTTCAGGACGGCGACGCAGTTGCCGTAGGCATCGGAGAAGGTTTCGTCGGCGAACTCGCGGGCGTAGTTGAGCCAGACGCGCTGGCCGCGGGCCTCGTGGCCGGAAGGGCTGGGCGTGTTGACGAGCGTGCGGAGGAATTCGAGCGATTTGTCGCGCATGGCGGCAGTATGCCAGCAAACCGGCGGGAAGGAAAGCGCCGGGTGGGTGCGGTATCGTCGGTTGATCCGGTCCAGCACCGAATGATGCCAAGTGCGTTGCCACCCCATAAAATGATACCGGCGGAGGGGGGAAATATCATTCTATCAGGAAGGTCTTCACCGCTCAAATCCGCAGGAAAATCTTCTTCCGATACATCCAGAACAGGATCAGCCAGAACACGCACAGCACCGCCGCGCCGTGCAGGAACGGCTCGTAAGCGGCGCCGAGGATTTTGAAGGCGCCCGCGCCGAGGTTCGTGACGAGGTTCCGGCTGATGAAGTCCTCGAATAAATGCGCCATGCAGTAGGCGGCGATGGAGTTCGTGCCGATCACGACCAGCGGGAATGCCCATGCCTTGAACCGCGCCACGTCAATCACCGCGTAGCAAAAGGCCAGCAGCAGGAAACACCCGCCGCCGCTGAACAGCACCCAGGCTGGCGTCCAGATGCGTTTCACGACCGGGCACACGCCGAGCACGTTCAGCAACCAGCCCGCGCCGAGCCCCGCGCAGCCGGCGATCACAAACCAGCCGACCTTGTCCCAGGGTTTGCGTTCGCCGCGCAACACGCCGCCGGCGATCAGCCCGAGGATCATCGTGCCGAGGGTCGGGATGAAGCTCAACGTGCAGTAGCCGCCGCCGTTGTTCGTGAACGGATGGGCGCGGGGGAACAGGTTCAAAAACCAAGTGTCGAAGGCCCGCGCAGCATTCGTGTTTTTGTTCCAGTGCGCGGCGAAACCGTTCAGGTTGTATTTCCAGTCCGGCGACACGCCCGCTGCCTGCCAGTCAAAATTCGCGCCCGGCAGCGGCCAGAGCGCGAACAGCGCCCAGTAGCCGAGGAGAATGACGGCCAGCGCGAGCCATTGCGCACGCAGGGAACGGAAACCAAGCAGGAAGAGGAAACCGTAGCCCAGGCCGATCTGCGTGAGTGTGTCCTCGAAGGTCCAGTTGGTCTGGTGCGCGCCCGTTGAACGGAGAAACACGCCGAGCAAAATCAACACCAGCGCGCGCCAGAACGCGTGCAGCGTGAGCCGGAGCGGCGACTGGCCGCGCGCCAGGCGGTTGGCGATCGAGAACGGCAGCGCCACGCCCACGATGAACGAAAACGACGGCTGGATGAGGTCGTGCAGCGCGCAGCCCACCCACTCGACGTGCGATTGGTGGTGGCACAGCAACCGCCAGAAGCCGCTTTCCGGCAGCGCCGCGGAGACGTGGCAAAAATGCAGCACCTCGCCCATCATCAGGAGCATCACGAAGCCGCGATAGGCGTCGAGCGATGTCAGACGTTCGGACGGGCGGACCGGCGGTATCGAAGCGTTCATGCTGTGCCGCGGATGACTAGCATTCCCCGAACCGGCTCGCCAGCCCAATTCGCGGCGGCGCGGCGCCCGGCGGCAGATACTCTTTGCCGCGCAGCCGCCGTCCTCGCTAGATTGCGGGCGTGTCACCCGGGGAACGCACCCAACGGACTTACCGGCTGGAATTGCAGCGGGCCGTGGCCAACGGCGTGCTGGAATCCGCCGGCGCGACGTTTTTGCTGCTGATCGCGGTGCGCTGGTTCCACGCGGGCGCGACGGCGAAGGCGCTGGTGGCCAGCGGCGGCAGCGGCGGCTTGTTGTTGACGCCGGCGGTGGTGTCCCTCGTGGCGCGGTTGCAGTGGCCGGTGGCGCGGGCGGCGGCGTGGCTGGCCGGCGCGGGCGCCGTGGTGTTCCTGTTGATGGCGGCGGTGCCGTGGCTGCCGCTCTACGTGGCCGGCAGCCTGGTGACGATGGCGGCAGCCTCCGCGGCGGTGCCGTTGCTGACGCAGATTTACCAGGAGAACTATCCGGAATCCCGGCGGGGCAAACTCTTTTCCCACGCGGTGATGTTGCGGCTCGGCACCGTGGTGGTCTTCAGCCATCTGGCCGGGCAATGGCTGTCGGCGGGCATGGGGCGTTTCCGCTGGCTGCTGGTGGGTTTTGCGTTCGCGTTTGCCTTCGCAAGCTGGTGTCTCCGGCGCTATCCCTCGCGCCCGCTGGCGAGGGACGGCGGGTTGAACCCGTTTCAAGCCATGCGGTTTTTGCGCGAGGACCGGCTGTTCCGGCACACGCTGATTTGCTGGATGCTGATGGGTTTTGCCAACCTGATGATGCTGCCGATGCGCATCGAATACCTGGCCAATCCGCGGCACGGACTCACGCTCTCGGTCAACGAAATCGCCCTGCTGGCCAGCGTGGTGCCAAACCTCGCCCGCCTGGTGATGAGCCAGGTCTGGGGCTGGCTGTTCGACCGGATGAATTTCTTCCTGCTGCGCATCGTACTCAACGCCGGTTTCGCGGCGGGCATCCTGACGTTTTTCACCAGCAATTCGTTCACCGGGCTGATGCTGGGCGCGGTCATCTTCGGCGTGGCCAACGCCGGCGGCGACGTGGCCTGGGGCCTGTGGGTCACGAAGTTTTCGCCGCCGGAGCACGTGGCCCAGTACATGAGTGTCCACGCCTTTTTCAGCGGCGTGCGCGGTGTGTGCGCGCCGTTGCTGGCGTTCCACCTGAGCGTCGGCGCGTCGCTGGCCCGGCTGGGTTGGACCGCCACGGCGCTGATCTTCATCGCCAGCGCGATGCTGCTGCCGGAAGTGCGCTTCCGCCGGGAAATCCGGCGCGGGGCCGCGTTGACGGAGGACGTTTCGGACTAGGCGGTGTCACCCGCGTCGGGCGGCGGAACTTCGTCCGGTCCAGCCACGGTCGCCGCTTCTTCCCCTTGACAATCTAGGCAACAAGCACATTCTCCCCCTAGAACATCTAGGAATGATTATGCTGACGACCAAAGCCGAACTGCTCCAGGGCACGCTGGACCTGCTCATCCTCAAGACGCTGGCGGCCCGGCCGCTGCACGGTTACGACGTTGCCCGGCGCATCCAGCAACGCTCCGACGACGTGCTGGTAGTGGAGGAAGGCTCGCTCTATCCCTGTCTTTACCGCATGGAGGGAAAGGGCTGGATCGCGGCCGAGTGGGGCAAGTCGGAGAACAACCGGCGGGCCAAGTTCTACTCGCTCACCCGCACGGGCCGCAAACAACTGGAGGAGGAAACCGCGATTTGGGAACGGGTTTGCCGGGCGATCACGCTGGTGCTCCAGGCGGCGTGAGGTTCCTCAACCCGCAACCCTGACTCGTGACGCCTGAACCTTGAAGACGTGAAACGTGAAAGCACGAGCACCCAACAGCCGTTCCCAATCTTCGGGATGCACCCGCGGCCGCCCTCATGCCGCCCCGCCGCCGATGGCGTTCGCCATCGCCCCTGCCCTTGTCAGCCGCTTCAACCCTCCGTTGAATCTCCAACCATGAATTCATTCCGCCGCCTCTGTCTGCTGTTGATCTTCGCCCCCGTCTTCGCCGCCGGTGTGTTCGCCCAGGACGCCCAGCCGGTCGCCCCGCCAAAACCCCAGGCGCCCGCGGTCGCGAGTCCAGAATCAACGATGGGGGTCCAAGGTGCGGTGACGCTCCGGGCGCAGGAGTTCCCGCTTGCTGCGGTGCAACTTCTCGAGGGCCCTTTCCGGCACGCGATGGCGACCGACAAAGCCTACCTGCTGCGTCTGGAGCCTGACCGCCTGCTCGCCGGTTTCCGCCGCGAAGCGGGCCTGCCGAAGAAGGCGGAGCCTTACGGCGGCTGGGAGACCATCCCCGACAAGGGCCGCTACTCGCTCGCCGGCCAGGCCCTCGGTCATTACCTGAGCGCCCTGTCGCTGATGGCCAGCGCCACCGGCGATGCGGAGTGCCGGCGACGGGTCGGGTATATCGTCACCGAGTTGAACGCCTGCCAGCAGGCCGCGGGGACCGGCATTCTCTGCGCCTTCCCGGAGAGCAAGCAGCTCTTCACAGAGATCGCGGCCGGCCAGATCAAGTCCGACCACCTGTTCGGCCTCAACGGCGGCTACGTGCCCCTTTACGTCACCCACAAAGTCATGGCCGGCCTGCGCGATGCCTGGCTCATCCTGGGAAACCGGACCGCCCGCGAGGTCCTGGTCCGCATGGCCGACTGGCTGGGCACCGTCTTCGCGCCCCTCACCGATGCGCAGGTCCAGGCGGTGCTCGATACCGAGCACGGCGGCATCATGGAAGTGGTGGCGGACGTTTACGCCATCACTGGCAACCCCAAGTATCTGGCCCTGGCGAAGCGGCTCAACCACCGGAGCCTCTTCGAGCCGATGGCGCGCGGCGAGGATTGCCTCACGGGAATGCACGCGAATGCCCAGATTCCCAAGGTCATCGGCCTGGAACGGATCTATCAGTTGACCGGCGACGCGGACTACGGGAGGGCGGCGCGGTTTTTCTGGGATGACGTTGTGAACACCCGCACCTTCGTGATCGGCGGCCACGGCGAGAACGAGTTCTTCTTTGATCCTGCGGAATTCCCCACCAAGGGCGTGACTTCCACCACCGGACCCGAGACCTGCAATACCTACAACATGCTCAAACTGTCGCGCCGGCAATGGCTGGTGGCGCCGTCGGTTGCCATCACCGACTACATCGAACGGGCACTGTATAACCACATCCTTTCGTCGCAGGAACCCGACCACGGTGGCTTCGTTTACTTCACCTCCATGCGGCCAGGTCATTACCGGACTTATTCGAGCGACACCGAAGACTTTTGGTGTTGCACGGACACCGGCATGGAGAGCCAGGCGAAATACGGCGAGTTCATCTACGCGCATTCGGGAAACCGACTCTGGATTGACCTTCTCATTTCCTCGGAACTCGACTGGGCCGAACAGGGCGTGAAGCTCCGGCTCGACACGCGGTTTCCGGAAGATGGGAAGGCCACTCTCACTATCACGACGCGGGAGCCGCGGAAGCTGGCAATCGCCGTCCGCTACCCTGGCTGGCTGAAACCCGGTGCCATGAAACTCGCGGTCAACGGATCGCCGGTTTCCGTCGCGGCCCGGCCGGGCGCCTATGCCGTGGTCGAGCGGACGTGGAAGCCGGGGGACCGGCTCGAAGTGAACTGGCCGCTCGCGATCCGCACGGAGCGGCTGCCCCGGAGCACGAACTGGATCGCGGTTTTGTGGGGACCGATCGTTCTGGCGGGCGAACTCGGCACCGCCGGCCTGGAAGGCCTCGACTTCAGCGCCACCCACAATTATGTGGCCACCCAGGAACTGCCTCTGGAAAAAGTGCCGGTCTTTGTCGGGAACGCCGAAGATGTGATCTCCAAGGTGAGGCCGGTGGCCGGCCGGTCCCTGGCCTTCCGCACCGAGGGACTCGTCCGGCCGGCCGATGTTTCACTGGCGCCATTCTACCAGGTCCATCGCCAGCGCTACGCCGTGTACTGGAGGCTGATGGATCGTGCCGCCTACGAGGCGGAGCACCGGAACGCCGCGGGAAAAACGGACGGGAAGAAGCGCGCACCGTGAAAACACCACGAACCCTCTGGTTGAAACTTCGCTCGCTCGGGCAACGACGCGAGGTGAAGCGGGACATTGACGAGGAACTGCATTTCCACCTCGAACAGCGCACGGCGGAGAACCTCGCCGCGGGCATGGCACCGGAGGAGGCCGCCCGCGAGGCGCGGAAACGGTTCGGTAATATGCAGAGCGTCCGGGAAGAGTGCCGGAGCGCGCGCGGCGCGAGCTTCGGTGAAACGCTGATCCAGGACATTCGCTTCGGTCTGCGGATGCTCAGAAAAAATCTGGGTTTCACATTCATCGCCGTGGTGACGCTGGCGCTGGGCGTGGGTGTCAGCACGGCGATTTACAGTGTCATCAACACGGTGTTGCTCAATCCCCTTCCGGGACCGGAACCGGACCGGCTGATACACATTGGCGAACGCCTCTCTGACGGTCCCAAGAAACGCTTGTTTGGTGGTGTCACCCCGCCCGCGTTGGCTGCTTTGTCGGCCCACCAGAATGAGTATGCGGATTTCGCGTGGTATCGTTTCCTGGAGTTGGAGAGGAAGACGGCTGATTCCCTCGATGACGTAAGCGGAGTAGCTGTATCACCCAACTTTTTCACGGTCTGGAGTGTCCATCCGATGCTCGGCCGCACTTTTGCGCCAGACGAAGCCGCGCCGGTGAATGCGAGCGGAACTCCGGAACGCGACACGGTGATCGTCCTGAGCCATTCGTTGTGGCAGTCGCTGTTCGGTGGCGATCCGGGCGTGATCGGGAAGACTGTCGAACTGAGCGGACATCGCTTTTCCATCATCGGCGTAATGCCGCCGTATTTCCAGTTCCCGAACGGCGGCGATACGAAATTTTGGCTGCCGGCTGAACCGGTTCACTTGCCAGCCGGCTGGCCGGCCAGCCCAGACACGCAGGTGCTGGCACGTTTGAAGCCGGGGGCCACGCCGCAGCAGGCGCAAGGGAGGCTGGATGTCCTGGCGCAGCAATTGGAGGCGGATGCCGTCCCGGATCAGACTTTTGGCGTGGAATGGAACCCGAGAATGAGGCTGGGCTTTTGGATGGAACCGCTGCGTTCCGAGTTTCGAGATGAGGATTTGCAGAAAACGCTCTTCGGCTTGCTGGGAGCCATCGGCTGCTTTCTACTGATTGCCTGTGCCAACATTGCAAGTCTGACGATGGCCAGAACCGAGCAACGCCAGCAGGAACTGGCGATGCGCGCAGCGTTGGGCGCCGGCCAAGCACGGCTCGTGCGCCAGGTCCTGACGGAGAGCTTGCTGCTGGCTGGTCTCGCGGGGTTGATAGGTTTGTGCTTAACCCCTTGGGGCCTGAAACTGCTGGTTTCGCTGATTCCGGAGACCTTGCCACGTCTGAGAGCAATTCACATTGACGGCCACGCCCTGGGTTTCGCGCTGTTGGTTTGTGTGGTCACCGGCCTGGCTTTCGGGCTGGCACCGGCCTGGCTTTCGGGCTGGCACCGGCCTGGCTTTCGGGCTGGCACCGGCCTGGCTTTCGGGCTGGCACCGGCCTGGCTTTCGGGCTGGCAC
>JAJXZJ010000073.1 GCA_021780105.1 bacterium | reverse complement strand
ACGAGCGCACCGAATCGAGTGCCGAGGCTTGGATTCACCTGGCCATGATCCGCATTCAACTTCGCCGCCTGGCGTGAGCAATTCATGCGATTCCAGGGTTTTCAAACAGGCTCTTAGATCTCCCAAGACCTGCACGGTGTGGATCGTGGAGTCCCGCGGAAACGCACTTTCGGCAAAGGCCAGTCGCTGGCTGCCATCGGGGTTAAGGCTGCGCAAGAGTGGCGCCAGCGGGCCAAAGTTTCCCATAAAGCCCCCGCCAACGACAAGCTGGCCGGGAGCCAGGGAAATTGCGGCGATGCTGGGTGTCCCACCGATGGGCGAAGCGAAACTTGCTTGGAAGGTGGTGTCAACGTCACCGTCCGAGTTTAGTCTGGCCAAGCCTGTGGTTGGGTGGCCACCTATCTGCGTGAATGCACCGCCGATCAAAATCTTGCCATCGTCCTGGACCGCCAGCGCCGCCACGAAGTCGCCTGTGGGCGGGGCATGAAACGAAGTATCTATGGCCCCCGAGGCGGTCAGGCGGATGATGTTCGCACCGTTGGCCCCCGCCAGCCCGTTGAAACTGCCAACCGCAAGGATCCCTTTGCCGGGTTGCGCTACGGCCGCATAAACAATGTTATTCACTGCCAGTGGCGGAGTGAAGTCAGCGTTTCGGGAACCGTCGGGAAGAAGCATAGCGAGGTTGACACAGGGCGCGCCATTATAGGACGTGAACTGGCCGCCCACGAGCAGGTTGGTCGCGTTGACCGTGGTGATGCTCTGGACGGAAGCACCGCCGCCGGGTTGCAAATCGAAGCCAGTTCCTGATTGGAACGTGGAATCCACCGCGCCCGACGGCAACAAACGGACGATGCCGCCTACCGGAACGCCATTGAAGTTCGTGAAGCTGCCGCCCACCACGATTCTGCCTTGGCCGTCAATGTTTAGCGCCAGCACGACACGATAGGGATTCGTTGCTGCGGCACCCGTGCCGATGCGAAAGGAGACATCCAGATCGCCGTCAGCAGCCTGCACAACGAGGTGAGCCGTGACAGCTATTTCAAGACAACAGAACAATAATAATCGGGTCATAATCGGATGGATTTTCATGTTGATCCTATTTACGGATTCAACGGCCGGTCGGGCGGCAGGTCGAATTTCTTTCTCATGCCGGCGCTGGCGGGGTCGTTGAAGGGATACTCGCCGTCGGCGGCGTGCTGCAATTGGCGGCGGCGCAC
The DNA here is from genome assembly GCA_021780105.1 of bacterium. Taxonomy (GTDB): domain Bacteria; phylum Verrucomicrobiota; class Verrucomicrobiia; order Limisphaerales; family J093; genus JAJXZJ01. Next base: position 52,737 of record JAJXZJ010000073.1, on the reverse strand, counting down.
GGCCAGGCTCACCACCCTTTGCGCCAGTTGCGTGTGCGTGTCCTTGGCGTCGCCTTTACCGCCGACTTGAGCCACTTTGGTTTTCTTATAGGCGTCTAGCGCGGCCTGCAAACCCGCGCTGTGCTGGGCGGTGATTTTAGGCAACGTGTCGGTTTTGAGCTTGTTCAAAATGTTGCCGACGGCAGTTTCCAGCGTGGGGCGGCTGAGGTCTATGTTCGCGCCGATGCCGTATTCGGCCAGTGCCGCACTATGGGCCGGATGCTTCATCTTGGCCTTGCTCTGGAGGTAATGGATTTTGTCGAGCAAAGTTTTCTTGGCGGCGGCCTCGCCGCCGGTGTCCAGTTGGGAATCCAGTGCGGCTTCGGACGCGCCGCCGGTGTATTGGCTCATGCTGTCCAAATCCTTTCCCAATTGGGTCATGAAATCGGGGGTGATGATCTGGTCGTCCTGAATGGTGGCGAAGACGGCGGGGTCACCGGCGACGGCATAAATAATGTTGGTGCGGCTGATTTCGGCAAGTTGGTGTTTGTCCAAGAGGCCGTGGTGGCGCGGGGTTTTGTCGTCAGGCGCGGGGGTGGGAGTGGGGGTTGGGTCAGCCATAATTTTCAGGTTCAATGTTGAAGGTTGAAAGTGATGCCCTCACCCCGGTCCTCTCCCATCGGATGGGAGAGTGTGTCCGACAGGACGGGTGAGGGTTTTCTGACGTTCTTTGTGCTTTTCGTGGTAAATTCTGCGGTTTTTAAGGGAAAGCCGTTGATTTTTAGGGCAACTCCGTTGTTTCGGCCGGCGCACTCCGTTGCGCCAGAGAGCCACTCCCATGCAACGGAACCTCGCTCCATTCTCCCGAACGGTTACTCCGTTGAAACGGACGCCTACTCCCTTGCGCTGGACTGCTGCGCCGGTGTTTTGGTTGCAGGCGCCGTGGCCGCGAAAGGTCACTCCCTTGCGCCGGAAAGTGGCTCCATCGAATCGGACGTGCGCTTCGTTGTTCCGCAGGCGAGGATTGTCGCTGGGAATTGGGCCGCGATAGAAAACAAGAATCCCCTGCGCTCTTTGCGCGGTTGCGCGGTTGCGCGGTTGCGCGGTTGCGCGGTTGCGCGGTTGCGCTAGAACAAACGACACCACATGCTCTGAATGCAATCATGTGCTGCGCTGGTCACTTTTGAAAAATGACCGGCGCGTGTCAACATTATTTTGGCTTGTTTTCTAATTTTTTAGGTTAAAATCCACTTTCGCCGACCACGAACCGCGGTTTTTCCTCCCCGTCCGGACAGGCTGGGAGCGCTGTCTCACGTTGAACCGTGGGTGAAACATGTTACACTTTACCCATGAAGACGATCACGATCCGCGATTTGCGCCAGCGCTGGCCGGAAGCGGAAAAGTCCTTGCAGGCAGAAAACGAACTTCTCGTCACCCGCGACGGCGAACCGGTCGCCAAACTGGTGCGCGTCGTCCGCGGGAAGCCCAAACGCAAGCGGTGGAATCCCGAGGAGCACATGCGTTGGTTGAAAAAAGTGTGGAGCAACAAGCAGGTTCGCTTGGTGGATAAATACCTTCGGGCCGACCGTGAAGATCGGAATTTTGTGACGGCAAAATGATTTATCTGGATTCCAGTTCGCTGTTGAAGCTTTTGTGGAACGAGCCGGAAAGCTCAGCCGTCATTGACGCGATTGCCGATGAAGACGCCGTAGTGGTTTCGGTATTGGCGGAAATGGAAACGCTGGTTCAACTCAAGGCGGCCTATCTCGGTGGCGATTATTCTCTAGCCCGGTTGCGCCGGTTGGAAACGCAACTGACGGCGTTGCGCAACCAGCCGCCCTACGAATTTCGCACCTTGCCCGGCGCTGTTTTTCAAGCCGCGTTGCGCCAGCACCGGAATTCCGGAGACAAATACTGCCGCTCGCTGGACCGCCTGCATTTGGCCGCGATGGAGGAGTTGGAGGTTTCGCGCCTGATGACGCATGATGCCCGCCAAGCCCAAGCTGCGATTGAAGCCGGTTTTGAAGTTGTCCGGCCGGGCTGATTCGGGCACGGCAATTTTCAGCTTCTCATGAACACCAAAGATTCTCTCCATCTCGGTGTGCCGCTCGGCGAAGCCACGCGGCGGGCGACGGATTTTGTTGTCCGATTCATCCTCGGCGGTGGCGACAAGTCGCGGTTGCACGAGGAGGTCGCAGCCATCGTTGCCCATCCGGCGGCGTTCGTGGACGACCCGTTGCGTGGCGAGTTTGCGCAGGCGTTGCTCCAGGCGCCGCCACCACCGCGCGCCGAACCGGTGAAATGGCGCCAGTGGGGCGAGGGTCTCGACGGCGAGGCCGTGCTGCAGATGGAAAAGGCCTGCCTGCTGCCGGTGAGCGTGGCCGGTGCGTTGATGCCGGATGCGCACCTCGGCTACGGGCTGCCCATTGGCGGCGTGCTGGCCACGGACAACGCCGTGATCCCTTACGCCGTCGGGGTGGACATCGCCTGCCGCATGAAAATGACCGTGCTCGACCTGCCGCTGCGCGACCTGGAGCAGAAGCAGGAGCGGCTCACGCGCGCCATCGAGGCGGAAACGCGCTTCGGCGTCGGCGCCATATTCAAGGACCGCCGCCAGCATGACGTGCTGGACGCGGACTGGACGGTCAGCCCGGTGACAAAGCAAAACCAGGATCGCGCCTGGGCGCAGCTCGGCACCAGCGGCAGCGGCAACCACTTTGTCGAATTCGGCGTGTTCACGGCGCACGAGCGGATCCACGACCTGGAGCCGGGCACGTTTGTCGCGTTGCTCAGCCACAGCGGCAGCCGCGGGACCGGCGCCGCCGTGTGCGATTTTTACAGCAAGCTCGCCTTTCAGCAGTTCGCTGACCTGCCGCGCGAGTTGAAGCGTCTTGCCTGGCTGTCGCTCGACTCGGCGGAGGGCCAGGAATACTGGGCCGCGATGGAGTTGATGGGCTGCTACGCCGCCGCGAACCATGCGCTCATCCACCGGCACATCGCCGCGAACCTCGGCGCGGAGGTGCTGCTCGACCTGGAAAACCACCACAACTTCGCCTGGAAGGAGCGCCACGTCATTGACGGCGTCGAGCGCGAGGTGATCGTCCATCGCAAAGGCGCCACGCCCGCCGGCGACGGCGTGCTGGGCATCATTCCCGGTTCGATGGCGGCGCCGGGTTTCATCGTGCGCGGCCGGGGCGACGCCGCGTCGTTGAACAGCGCGTCGCACGGCGCCGGCCGCGCCATGAGTCGCAAGGCCGCCAAGGAGAAGTTCAATTGGAAAGAGGTAAGCCGCTTTCTCAAGCAGCAAGGTGTGACGCTGATTTCCGCCGGCCTTGATGAAGTGCCGATGGCCTACAAAAATATCCGCGAAGTCATGGCCGCCCAGCGCGACCTGGTGAAGATTGTCGGCCAGTTCGATCCCAAACTCGTGAAAATGGCGCCGGCCGGCGAGCGGCCGGAAGATTGAACAAGCTGCGTCGCCAGCAGGGCTGCCGGCCTCTTCCATGAAACCGGTCTATTTCAAAACAGCGGCCGAATTCCGCGCCTGGCTGGCGGGGCATCACGGCACCGCCACCGAACTGTGGGTTGGGTTCTACAAAAAGGACAGCGGCCTAAAGGGCATCAGCTATACCGAGGCGGTGGATGAGGCGCTTTGTTTCGGCTGGATTGACGGCCTCAAAAAGCGGGTGGACGAACGCAGCTACACCCATCGGTTTTCACCGCGCCGGGCGCGGAGCGTGTGGAGTCGAGCCAACCTCCGACGCTTCGAGGCGCTGCGAAAGGCCGGCCGCGTGACACCCGCCGGCGAGCAGGCGTTTGCTGTGCGCGACCCGAAACGGTCGGGACTTTACTCATTTGAAAACCGCCCGCGCCGACTCGACCCGTCGGGCGAAAGCCGATTTCGGGCGAATCCGAAGGCGTGGGACTTCTTCCGCGCCCAACCGCCCGGCTACCAGCGCACGGCCATCTGGTGGGCGATGAGCGCGAAGAAGGAAGAGACGCGCGCCCGCCGGTTGACGCGACTCATCACCGACTCGGACCACGGCCGGCGGCTGGCGGTGGTCGCCGGCAAAGCCGGAAAACCGGTTTGACCAAGCTCTATTTCGTTTGGGTTCCGCCGGGGGAATTCGTGTCTCCTTTCTTTTCGCCGTCGCCGCCTTTGAGCAAGGTCAGCAGCGCCTTGAACGCTTGTTCGCTTGCGGCGATTTCGCGTTGCGCATCGAACGCCCGCACGTCGTCGAAGCCGCCGATGGTCCGCACGTCCAGCAAGGAGAGCGACAGACTGCTTTCGGGCGTGAGCACCGCGTTGGTCGGTGGCGTCTTGGTCGCCACTGCTTGAAGCAGCGCGGTCAGGTCCAGCCCTGCCATCGGCAAATGATACGCGACCAGATACGTCCGGCCGTTGGCGGAGGTTGTTTGCCCCTCCGTGACATAGTCCCGACCGCCGCCCAGCGAACCGGTGAGGTTGTTTTGCGACGCCGAGCCGGTGGTGTTGCCGGTCACGTTCACCGAAACGTTTCCAGTAATGCTGCCGTTCCCACGCAAGGTGAAGCGCCGCCATTCTCCATTCAAATCCTTGAGTTTCATCGCCAGCGGAAAGCTCTTTCCCGACAGCAACGGCTCCAGGCTGTCTCCGGCCCGGATCACGGGCGCCAGCCAAATGAGAATCGCCGACAGCATCAGCGAAACCGGCAAGGTGGCCGCTGGCAGCGGACGGCGCCGCAGGTTTGCAGCCGTCCAAAATGGGGGAATGCGGTTCTTTTTCGTGCTCATGGGGTCAGGCTATTTCTTCTGCCCATAGCGGTCAATTGTGCATCGCAGGAGGACGGCGTCGCTGCGGGAATACCACAGTCATCACCAGTGCAACTCCCGCTATTTGACCGCCAAGCTCTCGGCCGACTCGCATGGTCACGGCGAGCAGCCGCGCCGGCGTCAAGGGCTTGGCGGGAAGCCACGGTTGTCAGCCGGCCGTGAAGGTCTATACTTGCGGGGACACGGAACGACTGGAAGCGGTTTTCCAGCAACAGCGCGTGTCCAAAAACAGGACCTGGTCAACGTTAATTCGCCGATCGAATCATGCACTCTCCAACTCCTCACCCTCATTTCCTGGCAGCGATCAACCGCTTCGTTCACGCGTGCTGCGCGGTGTTGCTGCTGACAACGGTCGTCGCCTCCGCGGCATCCGACCTTGGTCCGCTCCAGCGTCCGCTCTGGTTGCGTTATCCGGCCATTTCGCCGGACGGACGGCAGATCGCCTTCAGTTTCGAGGGCAACCTCTTTGTCGTCCCGGCGGCCGGCGGTCTGGCGCGGGCGCTCACGGCCAACGGTCACCACAACTTCATGCCGGTGTGGTCGCCGGACGGGAACTACATCGCCTACGCCGCCGATACTTACGGGGACTTCGACATCTTCCTCATCTCCTCCGCGGGCGGCCCGGCCCGGCGCCTGACGTTCAACTCGAATCCCGAATACCCGACCTCCTTCACACCGGACGGCAAGGAAGTGGTGTTTTCCGCCCACCGGATGGATGCGCGGAGCAATGTGGAGTTCCCGATCCCGAGCGTGATGCCGGAGCTTTACAAGGTGTCCATCGAGGACGGCCGCCGGCCCGTGCAAATCCTCACCACCCCGGCGCTGGCCGCCCGCTACAACCAGGCTGGCGACAAGCTGCTTTACGAAGACCTCAAGGGCTACGAGAACCTCTGGCGCAAGCATCACCAATCGCCCGTCGCACATGACATCTGGGTGTATGACGTGAAGAGCGGCCGGCACACGAAGCTCACGGATTTTCCCGGCGAGGACCGCAATCCCGTGTGGGGTCCCGATCAGCAGACGGTTTATTACCTGAGCGAGCGCAGCGGCTCGTTCAACGTCTGGAAGTTCCCGCTGGCCAATCCCGAGACGACCACGCAGGTCACGGAGTTCGAACGGAATCCCGTGCGTTTCCTCAGCATCAGCCGTGGTGGCAAGCTCTGCTTCGGCTACGACGGCGAGATCTACACGCTGGCCGCGGACGCAAGCGAGCCGGTGCGGGTTCCCATCCAGATCGCGGTGGACACCGAGGCCGCCGCCGTGCGGTCGGTGACCTCCACCAAAGGCGCCACGGAAATGGCGCTCAACCCCGACGGCAAGGAAATCGCCTTCGTCGTGCGCGGGGAGGTTTACGTTGCGTCCACCGAATTCGGCGACACCCGGCGCGTCACGGATACGCCGGAGCAGGAACGCTCGGTTGACTTCAGCCCCGACGGCCGCCACCTGGTGTTCGCCGGCGAGCACGGTCATTCCTGGAATCTGTATGAGGCGCGGCTGACCGGCACGAAGGAGGAGCAACCGTATTTCTTCAACGCGTCGTCGGTCGAGCTTCGCACCCTGCTCAAGAACGGCCACGAGAACTTCCAGCCGAAGTACTCGCCCGACGGCAAGGAGGTCGCCTACCTCGAAGACCGCACGACGTTGAAGGTGCTCAACCTCGCCTCGGGCCGGACCCGCACCGTGCTGCCCGGCAATTTGAATTATTCCTACGCCGACGGCGACCAGTGGTTTCAATGGTCGCCGGACGGCCGCTGGTTCCTGGTCAATTTCCTGGACCGCAACCGCTGGTCCGAGGAGGTCGGGTTGATGGACGCCGCCGGCAAAGGCCCGCTCCAAAACCTGACCAAGAGCGGCTACGAGGACTTCCGTCCCGAATGGGCGATCAAGGGCACGGCGATGATCTGGATCAGCGACCACATGGGGCTGCACGGCAACGGCAGCGGCGGCGACCCGCAGACGGACGTTTACGCCATGTTTTTCACCCAAAAGGCCTTCGACCGCTTCAACCTCAGCAAGGCGGAATTCGCGATCCGCAAACAGCAGGAGGACCAGGCGAAGGACAAGAAGGAAAACGACCAAACGAAGCCGGCGGCGAAGGACACCAAAAAGACGAAGAAAGCCAAGAAGTCGAAGCACGCCGCCCCGGCGCAAACCAACGAAATCACGCTGCCCGCGCCGCTCGAAATTGACCTCACCAACATCGAGGACCGCAAGGCGCGGCTGACCTTGAATTCGTCACTGCTCCGCGGCGCGGCGCTCACGCCGGACGGCGAAACGCTGCTTTACCTCAGCAAAACCGCCGACGGTTACGACCTGTGGCTCGGCAAGCCGCGCGACAAGGAAACGCGCCGCATCGCCACCTTCCCTGACGCCGCCGGCGAGGACGACGACGCCCCGCCCATCCGGCTGTTGCTGGACAAGGAAGGCAAGAACGCCTTTGTGCTCGCGGCCGGCAGCCTCACGAAGGTCGGGATTCCTTCAGGCGAGGGCGAGGCCAAGAAGGAACCCGTCAGCTTCAATGCCCAGATGAACCTGAACCCCGCCGCCGAGCGCGCCTACATCTTCGAGCACGTCTGGCGGCAGACCCGCGAGAAATTCTACCTGAAGGACATGAACGGCGTGGACTGGACGTATTACAAGCAGGTTTACGCCCGGTTTTTGCCCTACATCACGGACAACTGGGATTTCGCCGAGATGCTCAGCGAGATGGTCGGCGAACTCGACGCCTCCCACACCGGCTCCGGCTACCGGCCGCATCCGCCCGGCGCGGACGAAACCGCTGCGCTCGGCGTGTTCTACAACCCCGATTACGCCGGGCCGGGCCTCAAGGTTGATGAGATCATCGAAGGCGGGCCGCTTACGGTGGCCAAATCCAAGATCACGCCGGGCATGATCATCGAAAGGATCAACGACGTCACCCTCGCCCCCGGCAGCGAGTTCGATTCGCTGCTCAATCACCGGGCCGGCAAGCCCACGCTGCTTTCCGTGTTCGACCCGGCCAGGCAACACAGCTTCGAGGAGACGGTCAAGCCCATCAGCCTCGGGGCGGAAAACGAGCTGCTTTACAAACGTTGGGTGAAGGCCAACCGCGAGGATGTGGACCGGCTTTCCGGCGGCCGGCTCGGCTACGTCCACGTCCGTGGCATGAATGACGCGAGCTATCGCGACACGTTCTCCGAAATCCTTGGGCGCGAGAGTGGCAAGGAGGCGCTCATCGTGGACACCCGTTTCAACGGCGGCGGCAACCTGCACGACGAACTGGCCACGCTGCTCAGCGGCAAGAAGTATCTGGAATTCCTGCCGCGCGGCCAGTCGCTCGGCTGGGAGCCATCCCAGAAATGGGACAAGCCGTCGGTCGTCCTCATCAGCGAAAGCAACTACTCGGATGCCCACCTGTTCCCGTGGGTTTACCGCCACCTCGGCATTGGCAAACTCATCGGCATGCCCGTGGCCGGCACCGGCACCGCCGTGTGGTGGGAAACCCAGCAGGACAGCTCGCTCTACTACGGCATTCCGATGGTCGGCTTCCGCGACCAGCAGGGCCAGTTCATGGAGAAGGCGCTCATCAAGCCGGACATCCAGGTGGCCAACGACCCCGCGAAGGTCGCCCGCGGCGAGGATCAGCAACTGAAGCGGGCCGTCGAGGTCTTGCTCGCCAAGCCGGCCAAACCCTGAGCTGACGTTGCCGCCGGGAACCAGCCGGCGAACGCGCTGGTCCAGTCGTTGCCGTGCCGATTACGCCGGCGGCTCGCCGAAGTGCGCCGCGAACGAGGCGTAGGCTGCGGTGTCCGCCAGCATGGCTTCGATGGCCGCAATGACCGGCGCGGCCACGACCAACCCGGAGAACACCGCGCGGTCGCCGATGTCGTCGTCCACCACGAAGGCCGGGCGTTGCGTGATTTGGAGCGCGTGGAATTCCGCCGTGCTGGTGCGCACGCGGTCCTCGATTTCCTTCGAGCGCGCCCGTGCCTCCAGCGCCGTGGGATCGAGCTTGCCCGCCAGCGCCCCCGCCGCGAGCGCCTCCTGCCAGTGGCCGATTTTCCGTCCCTCCACGAGGCCGGCGCGCATGAGGGCCAGCCGCACGCGGTCATCGGCGATGCTGAAATCCTTGGCCGCCTCGGCGACGAGGTTCGGCGCGAGGTATTCGGAGCGGCCCGGCTCGAACCAGCCGGTGTTGAGCATGAAGGGCGAGCGGACAATCGTGCCGCTGCGGCGGTAGAACCATTCCTCCTGTGCGACCGTCGCGGGCAGGCCGCGGGTGTGAGCAGCGCGATTTTCCAGTCGAACTCGACCCGGCCGGTGTAGCGTGCCTTCAATTCGGCCCAGGCCGGCTCCGCCCAAAAACACCATGAGGACACGATGTCCAGGTAGTAAGTGACTTTCATGGTGAAAACGTGGCCGACGGGCGGGGCAAAGTCCAGTGGCCGACCGGCCCGATTTCGCCACCGCGAAATTCCGCGTTGACACACCTCGCTCCTCGTTCAGGTTGAACTGATGAATTCATTGAAGAATCCACGCCCCGTCACGCGAGGAATGTCACGCCGCCAGTTCATTCCGGCGGTCGCCCTGGCAACGGCGGCTGCGTCGTTGCTGAGGAGCGCGTCGAACGCCGACGCCGCGCCGGCGGACCAAGGCGTTCCGCTGTGCGTGATGACCTTCAATTTGCGCTTCGCGAGTCCCACGCCGCCCAACTCGTGGCCGGAGCGGCGGCCGGTGATGCGCGACTGCATCCGCCACGCGCAACCGGATCTGATTGGAACACAGGAAGGGCTTTATCCGCAGTTGAAGGACATCGCAGCCGACCTGCCGGAATACGCCTGGATCGGGCTGGGCCGCGAGGGCGGCAGCCGCAGCGAGTTCATGGCGGTGTTTTACCGGCGTGATCGGTTTGAGCCGATGGCGTTCGACCATTTCTGGCTGTCGGACACGCCGGAGGTGATCGGCTCCAGCACCTGGGGCAATTCGAATCGCCGCATGGTCACGTGGGTCCGGTTTCGCGACAAGCGCACCGGCCGCGAGTTCTATTTCTGGAATACGCACCTCGACAACGACGTTGAGCTTGCCCGCCAGAAGGGTGCGGAGCTGATTCGCCAACGCGTCGCGGCGCTCAAAACCGAACTGCCTGTGGTGCTGACCGGCGATTTCAACTGTGCCGACGGCGACAGCCGCGCCTGGGATATTCTCGTCAAGGAAGGCGGCTTCACGGACACCTGGCCGCTCACCCACGAGCACGTCAACGAGCACCTGAACAGCTTCCACGGCTACCGGAAGCCGCAGGAAAACAGCGTGCGGATTGACTGGATTCTGGTCCGCGGCGCCGTGCAGGTGACCAAGGAGGAAGTCTATAACTTCTCCGAACCCGGCCAGTTCCCCAGCGACCATTTCCCGGTCGTCGCGTGGCTGACGCTCGGCGCAAAATAACGCGACGTCGAACGTTCGCTTACGGCTTGGCACGGCTCTGCGACTGCAACTGCGCCAGCGCCACGGCGTCGAGGTAGGTTTCGTCCGGATCGGTGGCCAGCGTGTCGAGCACCATCGGCCGGTCGGGGCAGACCTTCAGCCAGTTGGCGATGCGCCCCAGATCAGGCGAATGGTGCAGCGGCGCGTGCGCGTCCCACACGGCGCCGCCGACATCCTCGCGCGAAGCGGCCACCAGCCAGACTCCGAGTTTCTCACGCAAGATTTTCCTGGCTTCCGCGGACTCGCCCGCGCGGGCCAGCAGCGCCGTGCTGGCGGCGATGCGCAGGTTGCCGGCGCCGACCTTGTCCAGCAGCGCGCCGGCGTCGGCCAGGCTCCACGGCGGTTTGCCCAGCGCCAGGCGCAAATGCAAGGTGACGTGCCGCGACTCCGCCTGCCGCGCCAGCGTGCGGAGTGTGGTTTCAAAACCAGCGTGGGTTTGCTCGTCGGTGAAGTTGTTCTCCGGATAGCGGTGCAGTGACAGGATCAAATCCCGCGCACCGAGGATTTCCATTTTCGCCAGCACGTCGGCGATCTCGGCCGTGCTCGCGTCGTAATCGGCGGGCAGATTGTTGATCAGCCGCAGGCCGGGATACAGATTTATTTCGGAACTCAGATCCACGAAGATCTTAACGCGCTGGCGTTGCAACCAGGCGGCTTCGCGGCGCAAGGCGGCTGGCTCGCGTTCGTGCAGGTAACGTCCGTCCACCACCACGCCATCGAAATGCTCGAAGAACGTCGGCCGGGCGAGGATGGCCTCCTGAATCGAACGCGGATGGCGGAGCGGCAGCGCGATGCCGTGCGGCCGCGGCGGCGGCGCGACGCGCGGGATTTCCGCGACGCCGGTTTCCTTGACGCGCACGGCGAAAATGCGCACGTCGCCGCCAGCGATGGTTTGCGCGGTGCTGGCGCCGGGCAAGTTGGTGTTCACGCCTTCCGGCAGCCAGCCCGGCACGCCTTTTTCCAATTGGTCCAATGGCAGTTCGCGCACCGACTCGATCGGGCCACAGTGCGACATGATGTGCAGCGGCAGCGGGCGCCACGAGTTGTTCGCGATGCCCAGCGTGTATTCGCCGGGCGCCTGGCGGCACGTGATGAAGCTCAGCTCCCGGCTGCCCACGTCGAAGAGCTGTTGCTGCGAAAACGCCGCGTCGAGCGCGGCGCGCACTTCGGGTTGCAGTGTGTAAGGTTTGGGCAACGGGCGGTCAATTTCGCTGCGCAACGGCCTGCTGCCGGTTTTCATCTCAATGCCAAACGGGCTGGCGAAGACCGTCAACTGCCCCCGACTACAGGTCAAATTCACGGTTGTGGTTGCGTTCGTGAGACCGGCGAGGCCGCCCGGCAGCTTCGCCAGGTTGCCCGCGGTGATGAAAAGTTGCCCGCCGTTTTCGACGTAGGCCTGAAGCTTGTCGCGCACCTCGCGTCCGCCGCGCAGTTCGCCCGCCACGACGATCACCGCGTAGCGGCGCAGCAGCCATTCCGGCGCGTCGCTGAGCAGACAGTCGGCGATGTCGCCGTAAGGCGTGGGGGCGATGAAGCCCGATTCGTCGTGGAAATAGGACGAGTTCTGGTAGCCCGGATAGAGCAGATCGAGCACGGCGTCGGTCAGGTAATCGCCCGGTCCGTAGGGCAGGTTGCCCCACACGCGGTAGAGCTTGTCCGAGTAAAGATGCCGCGGAAAGGTCCAGCCGGCATCGAAGTCGAGCAGCAGCGCGACCGGCGTGAGCATGACGCCGGGCTGGCCGTGCTCCTTGACCCAGCGCTGGGCGGATTGCTGGATGCGGCCGATCGGCGACAGTTTCGCGCCGTCGAACCAGCCGTTTTCAAAGCCCACAATCATGCAGTTGTAGAGGACGTGGCTGTAAAGCAGCCGCTTCAACAGGCTCAGGCTGCTGCCTTTGGTGGGACCGTGCGCATCGCCGCCGCTGCCGCCGGCCGCGCCATAGGTTTTGTAGCCCCAGCGATTGTAAATCGAGGCGTTGCCAAACCACGGGACGCCGTATTGTTTGCCCGCGCCACGGATGAAGGCGTAATAAACCTGGCTGTTCGGCAGCGCCTGGGCCGTCTCCGCACCGATGAACGTGAACGTGCCTTCCTTGAGCAGATAGTGGCCGTAGTTCAGCGAAACGAGCGTCGTGTGCCGGTGACCAAGGTCGTCGCTCATGCGCTCGAAGTGGCGGTGGAAATTCAGATACTGCTCGAAACGGTCCGCGGAAGCGGGCGTCATCTGGCTCGCGTAACCGCCGATGTAGCGGCCGTCCTGCTCACCGATGTCCGCGCCGAGCCAGCGGTCGCCGAGCCTGGATTCAAGCAGCGCAAACGCGCTGGCCGGCGGTGTGAATTGTTGCCAGTAACCGCCTGGTCCAGAGCCGGGCACGTAACCCCAGATGTCGAACAGAAACAGGTGGCGCCGCTGGATTTCGTCCGCGAGCGCGCCGAGGTTCTTCGCAAATAGAACCGGATACGAAGGCCAGATCACGTCGCCCAAATCCCAGGTGCGCGTGAACTTCTCCAGCTCGTCCGCGTAACCGACGATCTGATCGTCGCGCACGTCGAACCCGCGCAGGCAGGTGAATTGCGTCCGGTCGCCGAAGGTATCCCACGTCGGCGGCTGGACCGCGTGCCGGCTGTAATCCGGATTCTCGCGCGGATCGAATGGCTGCGCGTAAACCCGCCGCGGCGCGGCTGCATCGGCGGCGCGGGCGCCGCCGCCAAAGCTCGGCGCGACAAGGAGGCCGGCCGTGACGATGGCGCTCAGGATTCGATCCGCAGGCGGCGTCGGATGGTGGTGCATGGCGGGAGGCTAAACCACGCGCGCGCCAAAGAAAAGGTCCGTCGTGCCGCGGGTTTCCCGGCGTCGGGCGTCCGTATTCCGCTTCGCGCCAGGCGCTGGGCGAAATTCGCCGGCACCTTGTCATTCTCGGCTTGCCTGCGGCGGCGGACATGTTCACTTTGGATTGCGTGGCGGACGGACGGGCCGCAGCGAGGCGGTCGCTGCCGCTGCGTTAAACCCATGCCAGGCATGACGGAATCGAACACCTCAAGCCAGCAGTCCGGCCGCAGGCGGCGCACCGCCGGCGCGGTGTTGATCGTCGCGGGTCTGCTGGCGGCGGCTGGCGGGTTGGTGCTTCTCTTTGTTCCCCTGGTATATCACGCCACGGCGACGATTTCCCTCGCCGGCGGCAGCGGCGACGCGCCCGCGCCCCCCGACCCCAGCATGGTGCATACCGAGCTGGAACGAATCCGGTCCAGCAGCGTGCTGTCGTCCGTGGTGCGGCGGTTCAATCTTGCCTCGGAATGGGGCGACCCGCTCGGCGGCAGTCTGACGCGGCTGCAGGCGGTGGGCCGGCTGCGCGACCGGCTGACGGTGGCGCCGTTCCAGGACACGCGGCTGGTCACAATCCGCGTCCGGGACGGCGATCCGCAGGTGGCGGCCGACCTCGCAAACGGCATCGCCGTGGCGTATCAGCAGGCGCACCGCGAAGGCCAGCACCGGCCGGTCGTGGACGACACGCCGGCGCTGCGGCGGAATCTCGCGCGGCAGTCCCTGGTAGTTTCCAACCTCCAGCAGCACGTCAACGCGCTGCGCGTGGAGCTGGCCGCCACAGCCGGCACGAACGCCCCCGCGCGGACGCGCTCGGCGGACGAAATCAACAGCTACGCGCAGGCCGAGGAGCTGGCGCGCGTGGAGTCCGAACTGCTCGCCACCGAAACCACGTTGAGCAGTTGGGCGGGCATGAACCGCCAGCAGTTGCGCACCGAGCTGCCCGCCGCGCTGCCGAATGAAACCATCCTGCCGAACCTGCTTTCCGCGCTGGACACCGCCGACCAGCGCATCGCGAACCTCGAACCGGACGCGCCGCCGGACGATCCCGACCTCGCCAGCGCCATCGAGGCCCGTGACAGTCTCGAACAGCAGATTGACGAACGCATCAGCGGCCTGCTGACGGCGATGGGAAACCGGGTGACGGCGCTGCGCGTCGAACGCGACACCCTGCTGGCCGCGGAGAAGAAGGCCGAGGCCACCAACGCGTCGCCATTGGTGGACACGGCGCGCAAGGCGGCGACGTACGCACAGTTGCGGCGCGACTTGGAAGCCCAGCAAAAAATCCGGGACGCACTGCAATTGCGGCTGACGCAGGCGGAGGTGGACATGGCGGGCAGCAGCCCGATGTCGGCCGTGGGGATCGTGGACCAGGCCGCGCCGCCGGCCCGGCCGGATTTCCCCAACCGGCCGCTCGCCGGCGGGCTGGCCACCCTGGGTTCGCTCGCTTTGGTGACGGGCCTGGTGCTGCGCCGCGCGCGGCCGCCCGCCGGGGCTTGAGCCGGAGCCTGGCGTAAGTTTTTTGTGGCGTCCGGCGGCGGGAAGCGGTTCAATTTCCACCGTTGCCCGTAAGTGCGTGCGCCCTGGCGCCGCCACGAAAATCAGCATTTACAGCATTACGACTATGAAACGACGCACCTTCCTCAAAACGTCCCTGGCCACCTCCGCCTTGGCGGGCGTCCTGCCCGCGCGCCTGGCAACGGCCGACGAAACCAGCGCCGCCGGCCGCGAGTATTACGAGCTGCGCGTTTACCGCCTCAAGCCGGGCGCCGACCATGACCTGCTCGACAGCTATCTGGAGAAGGCGTTGATCCCGGCGCTGAACCGGCTCGGCAGCCGGCCGGTGGGGGTCTTCACCGAGATCGAGCCGAAGGAGGCGCAGAGTGTTTACGTGCTGGTTCCGTATCCAACGTTGGAGGCGTTCGGGACGGTGGGCGCGCGGTTGAAGGCCGACACGGCGTATTTGCAGGCCGGCGCGGAATACCTCCAGACGCCGAAGACCAAGCCGGCCTGGGACCGGATTGACACCTGGCTGCTGCTGGCATTTGCCGGGATGCCGAAGCTGGAACAACCCGCCTACTCGCGCGAGAAAAAGCCGCGCGTCTTCGAACTGCGCCGCTACTACAGCTACAGCGAGGAGAAGGGCCAGAAGAAGGTGGACATGTTCAACGCCGGCGAAATTGACACCATGCGCGAGGTCGGGCTGGGGCCGATTTTCTACGGACAGGCCATCGTGGGCAACGGCCTGCCGCACCTCGATTACATGGTTTCCGCCGAAAACCGCGACGCCCACAAGGAACACTGGAACGCGTTCGGCAACCATCCCGTGTGGAAGAAACTTCAGGCCGACCCGCAATACGCGGACACGGTGTCGCACATCGAGAACCCGTTCCTGGCGCCGACCGCGTATTCGCAGATTTGAAGCGGCCGTGGCGGCCGGACCAGCGGCGGGAACCGGCTTACTCGGTGGCCCGCACGGTGTAGCCGCCGGACTTCTCGTCCGCCTCGAGTTTGAGCAGGCCACGCTGCTGCGCCTCGAGCAGGAGGTCGTTGAAGGAGCGGAAGCCGTAGGCGCGCTCGTTGAAACCGGGGTTGCGGCGCCTGATGGCCTGCTTGATCATGGAACCCCAGATCGGCTCGTCCGAATCGCGTTCGTCGGCGAGCGCATCGAGCGTTTCCACGACTTGATCGAGGGCTTTTTCGAGCGCCGGCCCGCCGGCCTCAGCCTCGGGGCTTTTGGCATCCTTGGCTTCCTTGACATCCCTTGCGGGCGCGGCGGCAGCACCGCGGGGGCGCAGCTTGGTGCGTTCGGCGCGGACCAGGTCATCGTAGTAAATGAACTCGTCGCAGTTGTTCAGGAAAAGGTCGGAGGTGGAGTTCTTGACGCCGACGCCGATGACGGTCTTGGCGTTCTCGCGCAGCTTGCTCACCAGCGGCGAGAAGTCCGAGTCGCCACTGATGATCACGAAGGTGTCCACGTGGCCCTTGGTGTAGCAGAGGTCGAGCGCGTCCACGACCATGCGGATGTCGGCGGAGTTTTTTCCGGACTGGCGGATATGCGGAATCTCGATCAGCTCGAAGGCCGCCTCATGCAGGTCGCGCTTGAACGCTTTGTAGCGGTCGAAGTCGCAATACGCCTTCTTCACGACGATGTGGCCCTTGAGGAGCAGGCGTTCCAGGACTTTCTGGATGTTGAAGGGCGGGTAGTGGGCGTCGTGGGCGCCGAGGGCGATGTTCTCCAAGTCCAGAAACACCGCCATCGTGGCGTTGGCGTCGTTGATATTCATGGCTTCGTCCGGTTTTGTCCGTGGCAAACATACACTTCCGCCCCGGATTTCCACCACCAAAGCGCGGTGAGCGGCATGAACGCGACTTTGCCGGTTCCTGGCGTAAAGCCGAGCGGAAAGCGAACCGTGCAGCCGGGTGCCTGAACGGCTCGCGATCCGTTCGCCTGAACCGGGGCGGCGACGGGCAGTCCTCGAAGTGCGTCAATACCCGTCGGCGCAGAACGTGCTGTCGCCTGGCTGTATTTGCGTCGAAGTGTCAATCTGGGCGTAAGGATCACCGACCGGGATTCGATACCCGTTGTCATCGAGCGCGTAATTCCCGTATTCATTGAGTTCCCACATCCAGTATTTCGGCGGGTTCAGGTCGGGAGGCGTGGAAACCAGCGGAGAGAAGCCGAAGTCTGGAACCACGGCCTGTAGCTGGGTGATCCCCTGCCTGGTCACCCTGAGCTGCATGAGGTCGAAGGACACCACGAATTGCGAACCATACTGCTGCAAGTACGCGCAGTGCTGAATGATGCTGTTCCACGCACATTCAACGGTGTCGTCCGCCGTCTGGAAGTGCGTGGCGACCGCGAGCCGCGGCTGGGGGTTGATCTGGCTCAGGAGGTAACCGTAGCTCCCTTGAGGCGAGTGGGAACTGTTTTCGACGGTGGTCATGTCTTCGACGTAGGCGTTCCATTGATCGCCCTGACCCGGCTTGTCGAGGTGCAGATTCTTCATCGCCCACACGTCCGGCGGCAGGCCCATCTCGTGAATAAACACGTCCACTCCCTTGCCCCCGTTGCTCGCTTGTTCGAGGCAGTTGATTTCAGGTTTGGTGTCACCCGTGAAAATCATCGTGAGCGTAGGAGCGCCTGGGAGAGCGGGGTTCTTCCACTCCAGTTTGTAGCCGATGGAGCCTCTTCGGCAATGGATCACCGGAAAGTGCGTGATCCTCACGCCGGTTTCTTTGTTGTGGTAGGCGACGTTGTCGCCGTTGGGCCGGCCGGTGGCATCATGACCGTTTTTCGTCCAGTCCAGTTCGATCGGGACCAAGGCATAGCCGTCGTAGGGCGAATCCAGATAGTAGGGCCGGCGATACCGGGCATCGTAGGCGGCGCGGGGATCCTTGACCGGGATGGGTTCACACGGCAGACCCCAGCTCGCCATCGTGGGCGGTTTGTAACTGGCATAGCTGGACGCCTGGAAGGCGAAGCTCTCCGAGGTCCACCGGAAGGCCGCCCGGAGCATTTCGCAAAAGGTTTTCGTCCCGTCATCGTAGGGTCCGGAGACAACCCCCGCCGGATCCTTGTATCTGAGTTTGGAAGCGCTGGGACCCCAGACATAGAGGGGGGAAAAGCGCCCTCCTCCGGGTCCGAAGCCGTAGATGTGGCCCAGGTCGCTCATGTGGTCGGCGTGCAGATGGGTCAGAAAGATTTTGTCCATCCGGGCATAGCCGATGTTCATGGCGCCGTAGTTGGCACACACCCCGGAACCGCAATCGAAGACAAAGCTGTCCGTGGCGTGACCATACCGGATGTCCCCCAGATGATCGGGGTCATAGACCCACGGGCCAACTTCCACGAAAATGCTCATCTCCGCCTGGGCTCGACGCACGGGAGGGACCATTGACCCCAGAAATGTGATCCGCATCTCGTCGGCCTGGAGCGGCGTGTTGTAGGGATTGTTGACCGGATCGTAGGGATCGTTCGGCTTGAACCAAGGCAGCTTGGTAAAATAGTCATACTGCTGCGTGGGATATTGGGGCCCGTTCTGGTAGCACGATCCCTCCATGGCATTGCACTGGTCGGTGGTTTGACCCACGGCCGTGCGGTTCACTACCCCGCCGGCGGCCAAACTGCCCAGGGCCAGGGCGGAGAGTTTCAACGAGTCCCGCCGGGAGATGCCCGGTTTCTTGTCTTGTGGCTTTGTATTCATGGTGTTTCCTTCGGTTTCGGCGGCTTGCCGCTCGGTATGGTTTCGTGTCGTTCTGGTGTTGGGTTGGGTTGTGGTCCAGGCCCTCATGACGGCCTCTTCAGCCGCCAGCCTGGGAGAATCGCTTGCCGGATGGCCGGCACAGTTTGATGGATTTCACCTGATCCGGGTTGGTTTTATGGTTCCGTGTGCGGCTTCCTTTCGGGCAACGGCGGCACCGGATCGCTTTTAGTTTCACCGCCACGGTTTCGAGAGAGGTGCCCCAGGAGTATTTCCGGCAATTCGTGGAGATTCTCCTTGAGGACGTAGGCATACGCGCCGGCCCGCGCCGCCTCCGTGCGCAGCCCCGCATCGTCGTATTGGGTGACGATGATGATGCGCGCCTGGGGAAAACGGGCCACGATCTGGGCGGTGGCATGGAGTCCATCCATCGGTTTCATCCGCCAATCCATCAGCACCCAATCGGGCTGCTCGGCGGCATACACCGCCACGGCGCCGGCACCGTCGCCGGCCTCGTAAATCTGACTGGCCAGACCCGCCACGATCTGCCGCAACACCTGACGCATGCGCGCGTCGTCGTCCGCGATCAGAATCCTGTGCATTGCGAAGCCCAGTTAATCGCACATCCGGGGCGCCGGGGAATACGAGCGAATACGTAGAAGCGCCTACGTGGAAACACGTAGGCCGCGCATCAAGGGCCGGGCCGGCGAGGCGTTCAAAGCCGTTCGTGGACGCAGGTCCACAACACCGGTCCACGGGGATGGTGAAATACCGCACGCCGGCCGGACCTCGTCATCGAAGGCGAACCGCCGGGAACAGCGGGCGCTGCCTTCGGCGGTTTGACGAAATCGCGGGACCAGCCCCGCGCGGGTCACGGACTGGCGATGGACTATTTGGACTGCGGGGACGCTTGGTCAATGTATTTGACCAGGCTTTTGGCGATCTCCTTGCCGAGGCTCTTCACTTCCTTCTCCATGCCCTCCCGTTTGTTGATGACGAATTTCGCCGCCATCACATACGGGTTCATCGTGGCCAGCCCGCCGGGGGCCTTCTTGGCCCGGCTGCCCGAGCCGATGATCAGGAATGGTTGGGCTGGATCATGGGTGAGGTCGGAGACCGCCACGTCCGCGGTGGCGTTGCCGGCGCCTTTGCCCATGCCGACCGTCGCCGTGAGCGCGGCATTGCCTTCCACCACTTTTTCAAACCACCCGGTGACCAGCCAGCCGTCCTGGGGCAGCGGCGGACAACCCGGCAGAAATTGCAGCCGCCCGTCGGCCTGGTCCGGCATGTAATCCGCCGCCGTGCTCGGCAGCAATTCGGCATGGATGCCCTTGCTCTTCAGTTGTTTGATGATCGAATCGGAAAGCGTCCGCACCAGCTTCCTGGCCTTCGCCTCCGGATCGTCATTGTTGTGCAGCGGCGACCTGCCGCCCAGAATTCCGCCGCTTTGCCCGTTGAGCAGCCCCCCGCCGCCCCGGCCGCCGATCAGCTTCTGGCTTTCCTCAATCTGGGAGGGATTCAGACGAAAATCCGTGATGTAAACGACCGCGGGCTTGGGATGCGACGGCACGGCATTCGTTGCTGGCGCGTGAACGACCTGTCCGCCGGTGGCGCCAGTGGCCGCCTGGTTGGAAGCTGATTGCTGGGCGCCGACGCCCAACAGGCCGAAACTGGCGAGGATTGTAACAAGGGTCAGATTCATGGTAGCGATTGGATGGTGGCCCGGAACGACGCAGGGCGCAATCGGCCTCAACCGAGGACACGCTCGTGAGAATTCCGGGCAGTTCGTGGAGACTCTCTGCAAACACGTCGGCGCAGACGCCCGCCAGCGCCGCTTCCACGGGCAACGGCGCACCGCTGCAACGGGTCGCCACGACAATACGCGCGTCGTTTTCTGCGATGAGGATGCAGTTCATGAGCCAGCCGGGTTTATAACATGCGCTCGCCGGCGCCAGAATACGAGCCAATACGTAGAGTCGCCTACGTGGAAATACGTAGGGGCTGTACTCAACTTCAACGGCATTCCCAGCCGTCGTGGCGAGTTGTGATGTCACTCCCGTCGTTGTTCTCGCCGATGCCTGGCGATCTTGGGCCGGCAACCGAGATGCCACACGCCCAAGCTAGGTTGCACCAGCCCAATCGGCCTGGCCCCGATGACGCCGTTCAACGCAGGTTGAGTTGTCACAGCGTAAACGTGCCGTCCAGGACACCCGGCACGTCGCGCCGCGTTTGCCAACTCCAGGACGACCGGCTCCAAATGAACGGCGCGCCGTTGATGCGGGCGGTGCCGTAAAGCATCCAGAAGCCGGTGGCCGGCGAGTTCACGTCCAGTTGTCCCTGCAGATCAAGGCTGGCCAAGGCCATGCTGGCGGTGCCAACCTTGGCATCTACGCTTTCGTCGGGGATCTGCTTTGGATAGTCGGTTTCCCCATAGCCAAGATCCCAACGGCCGAAAATCGAGAGCGGATTCGTGGGATCCGTCTAAGTGATGACGGCCTTGGCGGCTTGGATGCCGTTGACTCCCGGCAACAATTGTTGAAATTGCCGGCGCCGGGCCGGCCGGTTATCCGTTGATCCCAGATCCTCCCGCACCTGCAATGAGGCCGGGAAGTTGATACCCATGATGTAGGCCGGCACACCGAGGGTGTAGGCGTATTGCTCGCGCCAGTCGGTGAACTGGGCCAACACGGGGCGGGCACTTGTCGCCAGGACAGCCAGGCCGGCGAAAATCGCCCACCGCCAATGCTTCCCGTTGGTTCTTTTCACAATCTGAGTCGGTTCGTTGTTTGTGTGATGGGATGAAAATCCGTTTTGATGAGAGGGGTCATTTAACGCAGGAACGGCTTCAGACCGCCGACAATCCGCCGTCCATGCGGATGACCTGGCCGCAAATGAAATCCGCGGCGGGCGACGCCAGGAACAGCACCAGGTCCGCGACCTCGATGGGCTCGCCAAACCGGCGTGCAGGAATGCGGGCCTTCATCGGGTCACCCTTGCCCGGCTGCCCCCAGACCTGCCGGCCCATGGCGGTGAGAATCACCGTCGGCGCGACGGCGTTGGCCTGGATGTTAAAACGGGCCCACTCCGCCGCCATGGCCTGCGTGAGCAGATTCAGCCCGGCCTTGGACGCGGAGTAAGCCGCATGCCCTTCGGGAGCCAGCACGCTCGCCAGCGAGGAGATGTTGATCACCTTCCCGCGACGCTGTTCGATCATCTTCGGAACGACGGTTTGCGCGAGCAGCAAGGGCGCCCGCAGATTCACGTTCAGGGTCTCCTCCCAGTGGTCGAGGGAAGTGTCCAGCACGCCGTCCACGAACACGACACCGGCGTTGTTCACCAGAATGTCCACCGCGCTGAAAAACTCGAGGGCCTTCTGTCCGGCAAAGCGGGGTCCTTTAACCGTCCGCAGGTCGGCCTCGACACACAGGCAACGGCGCCCTTTCTTCTCGACCACCCGCCGCGTGGCTTCCAAGCCGGCTGCGTCGCGGCCGGTGATGACGAGGTCGGCGCCGGCATCGGCGAAGACGGCGGCGATCTCGGCGCCAAGCCCGCGGGAGGCACCGGTGACGAGCGCCCGTTGGTTGGCGAGAGTAATGCGGTGGGTGTAGTCCGGCATGGCGGGATCGTGTTTGGCGTTCATGGATTTGGCAGGACAACCGTATCCGGCCGGGAAATCATGCCTTGCTGCCAGTTCAACGGCAGCAAGATGCCCCGTAAGCATTGGCATACTCGCCCGCGACCTGTCCGGAAGCGGTGAAGGCGCTGGCCGCGCGACAAGCATACGCGGACAGCGCGCCCGAGCCAGCCGTTGGCAAGAGGATCCCCGCGACGACAACGGTCGCCGTCGTTGACAGCTTGGCCGGATTCGACTGGGATCCCCCTGTCGGCCGGTTTTGGGCTTTGGGTTCCACGGCCTTTCTTCGCGGTTTCAGGCGTGGGAGGGCGCCGAACGGGTCTGCGCCCGCCCACCGACGATCAAGGACTGTCATCCAGTGCTGTTAGGGCACCGTAACCGTCTGAGAGGTGAAGAAATCACCCAGCGAACTGGTGCCGTTCACCGTGAGGGTCTGCTCACCCGAGGGCACGTTCTTGAACTGGAGCGTGCATTTCTTGCTCGCCCCCGGCTTGATCGCGCCATAGACCAGCGGCAGCGAGACGGTCGTGTTCAAGCCGCCCAGGCTGGCGGCGGTCACGGTCACGTTGTAGGCCGTGGTCGCGTTGGGATTGCTGATCATCACCGTGACGGTGATCGTTTTGGCATTGCGGGCCGTCAGGGTTACGCCCGACAAAACCATGGCCGACACGTCCACCGTCACCGGCTTGGTGTCGGATAATCCTCCAGCGTCGGTGACGGTCACGTCCAAGGTGTACGTGCCGGCGGACGCCGGCGTCCACGTGAAGGCGCCAGACTGCGAATCGATGCTGGCCCCGGCCGGCGCGTTGGCACCCAGGCCGAAGGTGAGCGCATCGTTGTCCGGATCAGTCGCCGTCGCCGTGAAGGTCACCGGAGACCCAACAACCCCGGTGAGCGGGGCGGAAGGCACCGTCAGGGTGGGAGGTTGGTTGACCGGTACCGACAGCCCCCACGCGCAGGCGTGCTCGTCCCCATCGCTGGTGTCGCCAAAACCCGCCATCTGCCCGCTATCGTTGATCCCCTGGATGAACGAGCTACTTCCTAGCCCCGGCAGATCGTCCAGCGTGTTCAGGCTGACGTTCCAGATGAAGCCGTTGAATCCAAAGTCCCAAGGATCCCCCGAAGAGCCGGGCACCATGTAGCTGCCAGCAAACTGGCCATTGTTGTTGGCGTGCAGGCAGCCGCTGGTGTTATTGAGGCCGCCGGGCGAGGCCATGTCGGTAATGGCGCCATTCTGCCAGGCCCACATCTTGCTCCAAGTTTCTGCTGGGTCTGAAGACCCGTACTCGGCGGTGCCGTAAATCCGGCCGGAGTCGTCAATGTCCACGGCGCGGACCATTGCTGACGGATAATGGGTTGTAATCCCAAGTGATGTCAGGGTGCCGCCCAGCGTGCCATCGGCGTTGCGGGTGCCATCGGGTTGCCAGATCTTGATGTCATCCCACCAGCCGTTCCAGATCGCCACCTGCCCGCTGGCATTGATGGCCACACCTTGGAAGTTAGCGCCCGGCGTCAGAATGGTGACCGTAGGACTGCTGGCGCCGACAGGCTTCTCCCAGATCACCGCTGGATAGTAGTCACCGTCGGCAGGGGGATCATTCTGTTGACCCGTTACCTGCCCGGCGTCGTTGATCGCGAGTCCCGCAATGCGGTGGCCCGCGGCGTCTATGACCTGCTCCAGCGTGCCGTCCCGGTAGATCCAGGTGCGCCCGTAAGTCCACCCGCCGCCAGGAGAGTACACGCTACTGCCGATGACCCATCCGCTCGCGTTGATGGCGGTGGGGTAGATCGACCAATCGTTGACGCCGTTATACGAGAGCGCACCGATGTCCCGCATTCCATGAACACTATCCCAGATGAACGCACCGGAACCGGTGGCGTTTCCCCAGGTGCCGGTCACCTGCCCGTTGTCGTTCATGGCCTGGGCTTCCGTGTTACCGAAGACCCCGTCCGGGTCCAGAGTGGTCATGTTGCCGGCGCTGTCCCAGAGGACCGCGCGCCCGTACCAGTCCACGAAGTTGCCGCTCTCGTCATACACGAGGTAGCCGGCGAAGCCTGCGGTCTGTCCCGAGGCATTGATGCAGTAGGCCCGGCTATAATACGCACCCGGGGGATTCAGATCCGTCGGGGTGAGCTGCGCGGCGCAGGGCCGCGTGGTAATGACTGACAGGACCGCCGCCACGGCGATGGTCGCCATCAGGGTTATTCTGTTCCGTTTCATTTTTCTTCCTTTCCTGCTTTTGATTTTGGTTGCTTGGCCGCTCCATTTTTAGAGGTGCCACCGCCCGGAGCCGTCGGGAGGGGCGGGAACGCCGAGTGCAAGCATGGTGGTTTTGTTCGCCGCCCCCGCCGGAGGCGCATGGCCGGAGCGCGGCTCCTGGCGACTGCCGGAGCCTTTGGCCCGGCCACGTGTCGCCGCGGGCAGCGAAGGAACCTCTCATGCGAATTGGCTGATTTATGCCACAAAACGGCGGACAGTGGAATCCGTGTCAACACGTAGGCGGTGCAGCCGACAACCGCGGCCGCAGAGCGGCGGATTGGCGGTGGACGCGAGTCAACAGCAACCGCCCTCCGGAGGCGGGATGCGGAACTACAATTGCGCCTTGTGATCGAATGCGAAGCGCAGGAGGCTGTGGCTGCCGCTCAACTCCAGTTTCTGCGAGATGTTCTGGCGGTGCGTTTCCACCGTGCGAATACTGCACTGGAGATGGTCGGCAATCTCCTTGCTGGTGCGGTCTTCGGCGATCAGTTTGAGAATCTGCCGTTCCGTGGGGCTGAGCCGTTCCAGGCCGGGCTTCTGCGCCCGCAGGACCTCCCGCGTGGCGTTGCGGCGCACCAGCGCTCCTGAGAGGCCGGAGCTGATGTAGCAATCGCCGGCGGCCACGCGATGAATGGCCTGGAGCAAATCACTGATTGCGCTTTCCTTGAGCAGATAGCCCTTGACGCCCAGGTTCAAGGCTTCGTTCAGCAGGGCCTCCTCGGTGTCCATCGTGAGGATGATCAACTCGACCGGCAGGCGCTGCTGGGACACCAGGCGGGCCAGTTGGAGTCCACTGCGCTTGGGCATGTGGATGTCCAACACCGCCACCGCCGGTTGCAGTTCTTGGATCATCCGCCAGGCTTGCTCGCCGTCGGTCGCCTCGCCGACCAGGCGCAGCGTGGCGTCGCCGGCGAGAATGCCGCACAAGCCCCGGCGGAAGATGGGGTGGTCATCGGCGATCAGAACGGTCAGCGGATGGGGTGGACGCATGTTGCGAATCTGGAGGATCAATCGCGGCCCGGCAAGCCCGTCAACGGCACGTCCACGGTCAGCCGCGCACCCTGGCCGGGCCGGGAAAGGATTTCCACCCGTCCGCCCATCATTTTCGCGCGCTCGGCGATCTGGCGCAGACCAAAGCCCCGCTGGTCCGGCGGCGCGGACTCCAGTTGGCCGGGATCAAAACCGCGGCCATTGTCCTCCACGGTCAGGCGAAGGCCGGCCGGCTCCCTCGTCAGGGTGACTTTGGCCGCCGACGCGCACGCATGTTTGAGGACGTTATTCAGGGCCTCCTGGATGATACGAAACAAGTTCACCTCGAATTCCGCCGGCAGCAGGCCATCCACTTCGGTCAGATTGGCGGCCAAGGAAAGACCGGACGCCTGCGCCGCCTTGTCCACGGTGGCCTGGACCGCCTTCGTGAACCCCAACTCCTCGACCAGCCCGGGACGCAGGTTGTGCGCCATGCGCCGGGCCTGCTGCAGGGCTTTCCTCGCGGTCTCGGCAATGTCTTTCAGCCGGGCCGCCGTGCCCGGCGGGTTCGTCTCCTGGGACAAGCTCAACTGCGCCTGGCCGGCGATGACCAACAGGTCCTGCCCCATCCCGTCGTGCAATTCGCCCGCCAGGCGCTGGCGTTCATGCTCCTGGGAGGCGATCAACCGGCGCGAGAAGCTCTCCTGCGCCTGGTGCTCGTGCCGTAGTCGGTAGAGGCGCCGTTCATACCAGCCGAACACCAGGCCGGCGACGCCCAGCCCCATCAGGCCGCGAAACCACCACGTCATCCACCACGGCGGCAACACGACGAGGCCGACGCTGGCACCCGCCTCATTCCACACGCCGTCGTTGTTGCAGGCCGTGACCTCGAAGCGGTAGGTCCCCGGCGGGACGTGATTATAGGAGGCGCTGCGCTGCGGACCGGCTTCGATCCAATTCTCCTCCCAATGGCTCAACCGATACCGGAACCGGACTTTTTCCGGCGCCACCAGGCTCAAGCCGGTGAAAAGGAATTCGAGACGATGGTCGCCCGGAGAAACCACGAGGTTTTCCGTTCGCGGCCCGCCTGTGCCGGCAGGACGCAGCGTGCCCGCGGTGCGGACGATGCCCGCCGGCCGGCGGCCGGGGGGTGCCGCCACGGATCGGGGAACGAGGGTCCCCGACCGCGCGTTACCGATGTTGCCGGCCAGCAAAACCTCATCCACGCGGACCTCCTCGATCACGACCGGCGGGGGAAGGAAATTGACCGGCAGGTGGTTCGGGTCCACCACCGCCACTCCCTTCACGGTGGCGAACCAGAGCCGGCCATCGCGCGTTTTCCAGGAAGCCGGTTGCCCGCGCCCGCTGCAGTCAATGCTGTTCAAGCCGTCCGAGTGATTGAACACGCGGCAGGTAAGCGTGTGTTGCCGGCCGTCCAGGTAATCGTTCAACTCCCGGCGGCTCACGCGAATAATCCCCCGATTCGCGCCCACCCAGAGATGGCCGGCGTCATCTTCCAGCAGGGTGCCGATGGTGTTGGAGGGCAATCCGTCCCGCGTGGTGATCGTGGCAAACCGGCCCCGCTGAAACCGGCTCAACCCGCCGTTGACCGTGCCGATCCAGAGTGTGTCGTCGCGGTCCACCCAGAGCGCCGTGACGTGGTTGTCGGGGAGTCCATCCCGCCGCGTATAACCGCTAAAACGACCGGCCTGAAAACAGTTCAAACCGCCGCCGAACGTGCCGATGTAAATCGTGCCGCTCCGGTCTTGCGCCAGGGCGCGCACTTCGTCGTGCGCCAGGCCGTCCGGCCGGGTGTAGCGCGTGAAGCGGCCGGCGTCGTAGCGCAGGAGACCGCGATCACACCCCAGCCAGATCGCTCCGGCGCGATCCTCGAAAATCGCCCGCGGGGTCATCGTATCCGATCTGCCGTCTCCGATGTCATACGACGTCACCCTGCTCCCGTGAAGCCGCAGGGCGATCAAACCGTAAATCCCCACCCACACCGCGTCCTGGCGATCGGCCAGCACGGAGTAAACCAGCGGATGCTGACGCAATTCGGCGGGGTCTGTCACCGGTGCGAACCGTCCCTTCTCCCAGCAGTTCAAGCCGCCACCGTTGATGCCGATCCACACGCGCCCCCGACGGTCTTCGCTCACGGACATGACATTGTTTCCAGCCAGACCGTCGCGCGTGTCATAGGTTCGGAAGCGCCCGGGCTTGAACCGATGCAGCCCCCCGCTGCCGGTCCCCACCCAGACATTGTTTTCACGATCCACGAAAAGGGCCGACACGTCATTCTCCGCCAGACCGGCGCCCGCGCGGAACCGCTGCCAGCGGCCGGCCCGGTCCCGGCGGAACAAACCGTCAGCCCAGGTGCCAATCCAGAGATTGCCGTCGTGGTCTTCGGTCATCGCGACCAGTCCCCTCGCCGGCTGCGGAAAGGGCGCGGCTGGCGCCTGCAAACAGCCGTTTTCGATCCGGTAAACGCCCGGCGCGGCGGCCAGCCAGAATCCGCCCTCCCGGCGGCGCGTCGCGCAAGCGACCGTCAGTTCGACGGATGGCTGAGGACTCCCGCCGGCCGTGGGCAGACGCAACGGTGCCTGGCTGGAGTTGATGGCCTTCCCTTGTTTGTTGACGAAACACGGCTCCGACGGGGCCAGCAGCAAAGCCCGTTCGGCGCCAACGCGGGTTGCCTCGGGCGCGGGTCGCCGCAGCCGGCCGTTCTCGATCCGATGCAGCCCGCCGTCCCGGTCCACCACCAGCAAGCGGTCCTCCGAATCCTGCACCAATGCCACGGCGCCACCCGCGGGCAAACCGCTTTCCGACCCGAACGCCGTGAATTGCCCCCCGGCCAGGCGCGCCAGCCCGCCCCCTTCCATCATGATCCACAACCCGCCCTCGTGATCGGTGATCAAACGGAGAATGCCGCTGCTGCCCAGGGCCGGCGTGTTGGCCTCGTTAAAAACCGTGAAACGCGCGCCATCGAACCGCACCAGGCCATTGAACGTGCCCAGCCACAGGTAGCCGTCGGGCGTTTGGGCGATGGACGTGACGGAAATTTGCGGCAGCCCCTGTTCCACTTGCCAGTTCTCGATGGCGTAATCGCCGGCGTTGGTGGAAAAACCGCTTCCCCGGTCCGCTGGGACGGTCCACGCCAGCCCCAGGGTGAAGCAGATCGCCGTCCCGACTCGAAGCCGCCGGGAACAGAAGCTACCACTCGCGGTCCTCGCAGGGGTCCACATAACCTCAAGGTGAGGTCGCCACTGTAGGGAAGTGATTTGTTTTCGCAAGCGAATTCGCCCCGGTTATCAATCATGCTCCGCGCCGGGAGACGACGGGTGGCTCGTTGCCGGAACGTCGTGGCCAGCGCCCCGGCGGACTGGCGATCGTCCCCGGGCCGGCCGCCAAAAAAACTCGCCAGCGCCGCCAAAATCCGCCACCTTGTCGCATTTCAACGACAACCAGCAACCCAAGGCCAATCATGTTCTGTCGAAACTGCGGCACTCAACTGGATGACAAGGCGATTGCCTGCACCAAATGCGGCGTGAGCCCGCGCAACGGCGGCGCGTTCTGCCAGAATTGCGGCAGGCCCACCGCGCCCGGCGCGGCCGTCTGCACGAGCTGCGGCGTCGCGCTGGCCCAACCCGCGGCCGCGTTCAAGGCCCAGGCCGGCAACAAGATTGCGGCGGGCATTTGCGGCATTCTGCTCGGCTCCCTCGGCATCCACAAATTCATCCTCGGCTACACCACGCCCGGTTTGATCATGCTGCTGGTCACCGTGCTGACGTGCGGCATTGGCGCGCCGGTCATGGCTTTGATCGGCATCATCGAGGGCATCATTTACCTGACGAAGTCCGACGAGGAATTCGTGAAAACCTACGTCGAGAACCAGAAGCACTGGTTTTGAGCCGGCCGGCCGCGGTCAGAGCAGGTGGCAGAACATCGCGTCGCGAAGCTTTGGCTCAAACCAGGTGCTCTTGGGTGGCATGATGCCGCCGGCGTCGGCAATCGCCATCAAATCGGCGATGCCCGTCGGAAACATGCTGAACGCGCAGGCGTAGCCGCCGCCGTTCACCAGCTTCTCCAGTTCCGCCGTGCCGCGGATGCCGCCGACGAAGTTGATGCGCTTGCTCGTGCGCGGATCTTCAATGCCGAACATCGGTTCAAGCACCAGCCGCTGCAGCAGCGTCACATCGAGCCGCTCCGCCACATCGCCCGCGGCGACGCGTTCCGGCCGGAACGCCAGCGCGTGCCAGGCGCCGGCAAGGTAAAGCCCCAGTTCGTGCTTCCGCGCCACCGTGCCGCTGCCGCCGGCCTTGATCGTGAAAACCGTGTTAAGCTTCTCCAGCAACTGCGCCGACGAAAGCCCGTTCAGGTCCTTCAGCACGCGGTTGTAGGGCAGGATTTGCATCTGGTTGTGCGGGAAAATCACCGCCAGGAACTGCGCGCTGTGACCCGCACCGTTGCGCGACTTGAAAACGCGTCCCGCCGCGGCGCTGCGATGGTGCCCGTCCGCGATGTAGAGCCGCGGAATGCGACCGAACTGCGCCGCCACGAATTCGATCCCCGCCGCGTCACCGATCGTCCACGCCGTGTGCCGCACGCCGTCGGCGGCCGTAAAATCCACGGCGGGCGCGCCGGCGGTGCGTCCGGCAAAGAAGTCATCGAGCGCACGCACCGCAGGGTAGGTCAGGAATGCCGGGCCGGTCTGGGCGTTGAGGGCCTCGATGTGGCGGACGCGGTCGTCTTCCTTGTCGGGCCGGGTCAGTTCGTGTTTGCGGATGTCCCCGCGGAGATATTCCTCGCAACTCGCCGCGGCCACGAGGCCGCTTTGCGCGTGGCTGCCCATCACCTGCCGGTAAAGGTAAAACGCCGGCGCGGGGTCCGGACGCAGGGCGCTCTCGGCAATGAGCCGGTCAAAGTTTTCCCGCCCTTTCGCATAAACCGCCGGCGCATACGGATCGGTGCCGGCCGGCAGGTCAATCTCTGGCTTGCTTACGTGCAGGAAACTGAGCGGATTGCCGGCGGCAATCTGCCGCGCCTCGTCCGACGACATCACGTCGTAGGGCAGTTCACAGATTTGGCGGGCGAGCGCCGGCGCGGGCCGCAGCGCGGCAAAGGGTTTGATGACAGCCATAAACGCGGCGCCACGATACGGGCCACCTGACTCCGACGCACGCGGAAAATCGGTTGCCGCTCGTCACTTGCAATCCGCCGGGGCGGGGTGGACATTCCCGGCACTCACCTCGATCGAGGTTTCGCGGAAGAGAAAGGAAAGCCATGAAAGCCATTGTCGCTTTCGCGTTGGCGTTGTGGGTCGGCGTCGCCCGGCTCGCGGCATCGCCGGCCGGTGAGACGCGCCCAACCATCACCGGCATTGCGGCCGACCCCACGAACGTCACCGTGACGGTCAATGTTCCGGCGGGCGTCATCCGCGTGACGCTGGAATCGCGGACCCGGCTCGGCGCGGGCGCTTGGGTGCCGCGCGCCGTGCAACGCGTCACGGCGCCGGGTGCCATCACCTTCCGGCTGGCGAAATCGGCGCAACTGGAGGTGCTGCGCGTGCGCGGCGACCTGGACAACCCGCTGCCGGCCACGTTTTTTGCCGGCAAAACGAATTTCACCGGCCAGTTGTCCACGATCAACCCCACCAACAGCGTTTTCACCGCGTTGCCCGGCGCCGGCGCGGTCAACTCCGGCACGCCCACCGACAGCACGACCCGCACGGTCGTCGAGTCGGACATCTGGGTGGTCCGCGGCAACCTGGCTTACTTCTTCAACCAATACCGCGGCTTGCAGGTGCTTGACCTGAGCCAGCCCGACGCGCCGGTGATCCGCGGCACGCTCGCTCTGCCGGCCGCCGGCGAGCAGATGTATCTGGTGGACGACCAGCACGCGGTGTTGCTGGTGAACAACAGTTGCGACAACGCCAGCGAGGCGCTCGTGGTGGACGTGAGCGCGGCCCCGAAGGTTGTCGCCACGCTGCCGTTGCCGGGCTACATCCAGGAGAGCCGGCTGGTCGGTTCGGCGCTTTACGTGGCGTCGGGCGTTTACCGGCAGGTGCCGGGCAAGGGCGGGACGAACGATCCCACTGGCACTTGGGAATGGGGCACGGCGGTGAACTCGTTTGACCTGTCCAGCCCCACCGCGCCGGCGGCTCGCGGCTCGCTCTGGTTTGCAGGTTACGGCAATGTGATCGTGGCCACGGACCGGTACCTTTTCGCCGTTACGCAAGGCACGGGCAACGGGTGGCAGTCGCATGTCCAGATCGTGGACATCTCCGCGCCGGACGGCACGATGCAGGCGCTCAGCGCGTTTCTGGCCACCGGTTACGTGAGCGACAAATACGAGCTGAATCTGGACGGCGACGTGCTGACGGTGATTTCCGCCGTGTGGGATGGCGGCATGGCCGGCAGCCAGAGCGTGTTGGAAACCGTCTCGCTGACGGACCCGGCCGCGCCCCGGCCGCTCGGCAAGCTCGATTTCGGCGCGGGCGAAAGCCTTTCCGCCGCCCGGTTCGACGGCCGGCGCGCGTATGTGGCCACGACGCTGCGCGTGGACCCGCTGTGGGTGGTGGACTTGAGCGACCCCGCCAAGCCGGTCATCGCCGGCTCGGTCCAGGTGCCCGGCTTTTCCACTTACATCGAGCCGCTGGGCGACCGGCTGCTCACGATGGGCATCGCCGGCACCAACGACTGGCGCGTGGCGGTGTCACTTTACGACGTGCAAAACGCCGCCAGGCCGACGCTCCTCTCGCAGGTGCCGCTGGGCGAAAACAGCTCGTGGAGCGAGGCGACCTACGACGACAAGGCGTTCGCCGTGCTGCCGGACGCCGGCCTGATCCTCGTGCCCTACCAGGGCTGGTCGTCGAACGGCTTTGCCACCGCCGTTCAACTGCTTGACCTCGGCACGAACGCGCTCACGGCGCGCGGGGTGATCCAGCACACCATGCAGGCGCGCCGCGCCACGCTGCTCGGTGACCGCATCGTCTCCATTTCCGGCCGCGAACTCCTCACGGTGAACGCCGCCGACCGCGATCATCCGGTCGTCACCGCCGGGCTCGAACTGTCCTGGCCGGTGAACCACGTGCTGCTCGCCGGCAATTTTCTCATCGAGGTCGCCGATGCGATGTCCTGGCAGGGCGCGCCGAACCCGGTGCTCCGGGTCGTCAGCACCAACGCGCCGGAAACGGAACTGGCGCGGGTGGAGTTGACCAACGGCCTGCCGGTGATCGGGGCGGACGTGCATGACGGCCATCTCTACCTGCTGCAAGGCGTCACCAGCACGTGGCTCTGGCTTCTGCCCGTCATGAACGACACGAACGCGCCGCCGCCCCCGACCAACCGCGTGTTCCTGTCCGTGTTCGATTTGTCCGGTCTGCCCGGCGTGCAACTCCTCGGCCAGACGCAGACCGTCACCGACAACCTCGGCTGGAACGCCCGCCTGCAGGCGTTCTGGCTCGCCACCAACCGGCTGGTCTGGGCCGGCGGCAACAGCGGTGGGTGGGGACCAATGCCGTTGCTGGCGGCGGCGCCGGCGGGCGCGGGCACCGTCTCGGCGACCATCGTTGGGGGTTCCCTCTGGTGGCCCTGGTGGGGCGGCGGCAACGCGGGGCAAATGTTCGCTTGCGACGTAACCACCCCCACCGCGCCGACGTTCACCGCCGCGATTGATCTTGCCACGAACCAGCAATGGTGGGCGTTCAACGGCGCGTTCGCCGCCGGCAGTTTGATTTACGTGAGCCATCAAGCCTCCGAATTTCAACCGGGCGTCCTGCTGCCCGGCCAGACGCCGCCGGCACCCGTCCCCGAGGCAAACAGCGACGGCACCGTGAGCTGGCAAACGCCGCCCTACGGCATTTGGGTGACCCAATACTACCTCGATGTCGTGGACTTCACCGACCCGACCACGCCCACCGTCCGCGCGCCGGTGAACATTCCCGGCCAGCTCCAAGGCCTTTCCCGCGGCGGCGCGCTGCTCTACACGGTGGGCACGCATTGGGACGCCCAGGGCAACACGGACTGGAGCCAGCATCTCGACGCCTCGGCTTACGACGGCGTGTCGGCGTCGCTGGTGGATTCGCTGAAACTCACGGTCGGCGGCCGCCCGCCGCTGCTGGTGCTGGGCGAGAACCTGGTGGTGCCGCAAAACGATGCGACCGCCAGCACGAACCGGCTGGAAACGTGGACGCTCGCCGACACCGGCAAGTTCACGCCGCTCGGCGCCGTGCCGCTCGCGGCCGTGCCGAACAACCTCGCCGCCTTTGGCAACCTGCTGGCCGTGCAACTCGGGGCGACGGTGGACCTGTTCGACGCCACCAATCCGGCAATGCTGCAACCCGCCGGCACCGGTGCGCCCGAGGGCTGCGTCTGGGGCGATTTGACCTCGGCCGATGGTTCGCTCGACGCCGGCCTCTGGCTGCCGCTCGGCGATTACGGCGTGTTGAGCATCCCGGTGACTTCCGGCACGCCGTCGCCGTGACGGCCTTGGTTTCCACGGTCGGGAAACCGTTTTCAAGCACCTCCACCGGCGGTCGGCGTTGACCGGCGGGCGCTGGCAGACGACGTTTCGCTCCGATATGAAAATCGGCATCGTGGGCTGCGGCATGGTGGGTTCCGCCTCGGCATTCGCGCTGGTGATGCGCGGCGTGGGCAGGGAAATTGTGTTGGTGGATCTCAACCGCATCCGCGCCGAGGCCGAGGCCAATGACATTTACCACGCCGTGCCGTTTGCCCACCCGCTCACCGTCCGCGCGGGCGATTACCCTGATCTGGCCGGCGCCCGCGTCGTGGTCATCGCCGCCGGCGCGGCGCAACGGCCGGGCGAACCGCGGTTGCAGTTGCTGCAACGCAATGCGGCCGTGTTCGCGCAGGTGGTGCCGGCCATTTTGACGCACGCGCCGGACGCCGTGTTGGTGGTGGTGAGCAACCCGGTGGACATTCTCACGCACATGGCGGCGCATTTCGCCGCGGCGCTTGGCGTGCCGCCGGCCCGCGTGCTCGGCTCGGGCACCATGCTCGACACGGCGCGGTTCCGCGCGTTGCTGGGCCGGCATTTCGGCGTGGACGCGCAACACGTTCACGCCTACGTCATCGGCGAGCACGGCGATTCGGAAGTGCTCACGTGGTCGCAGGCGGCGATTGCCGGGTTGCCACTGGACGAATTCAGCCGGGTCGCCGGTACCGGGTTGACGCCCGAGGAGAAATGCCAGCTCGACGGCAACGTCCGCGGCGCGGCCTACCAGATCATTGCCGGCAAAGGCGCCACCTATTACGGCATCGGCAGCGCCGTGGCCCGGTTGCTGGACGTTTTGTTGCACGACCAGCGCGCGATCCTGACCGTCTCCTGCCGCATTGCCGGCGTGGCCAGGCTGGAGGGCTTGACACTGTCGCTGCCACACCTTGTCGGCGGGCGGGGCGCGATGACGGCCATCCCGTTGCGGCTCGACGCGGGCGAACAGCAGGCGCTCGACCGCAGCGCCGGCGTGTTGCGCGCGGCGATTCAGGAGTTGAGCCTGGAGCCGGCTTGAGCGCCGGCGAAGGGGACGATTAAATGATTGGCAACGCGGCGTTCAGCCGTATTGTTGCCGGCGCAAACTTTGAAACGAGTTAAACCATGAGCACCGACAACGCGAAGCGCCGTTACCGTGAAGACCTGTCCGAAATGCCGGATTGGTTGAAGAAGAAGAAATGCCCGAACCGGGACAAATTCCTCGGGGGCAAGCGCATTTTGCCCAAAAACATCACCGGCAAGGAGAAGCTGCCGGACCTGATGGACGAAACCTTCCTCGCCTACAATGGCGCCCGGCTGCGCGAGGGCGTGCAGTTGTTCACGGAGAAGATGCTCGCGCCCGACGTCACCATCGGCATGAGCCTTTCCGGCGCGCTGACCCCCGCCGGCATGGGCTGCTCCAGCATCGTCCCGCTCATCAAGGCCGGCTTCGTGGACTGGATCGTCGCCACCGGCGCGAACCTTTACCACGACATGCACTTCGCGCTGAACTACCCGGTGAAGGTCGGCAGCTTCAAGTTCGACGACACCGAGTTGCGCAACAACGACATCGTCCGCGTTTATGACGTGCTCCTGGGCTACAGCGACTGCCTGATGGCCACGGACGAAATCCTCCGTAACATCCTGATCCAACCGGAATTTCAGAAGGAAATGGGCACCGCCGAGCTGCATTATCTCATCGGCAAATACTGCGCCGAGTGGGAGCGCAAGGCCGGCCTGAAGGACGTGTCCGTGCTCGCCGCGGCCTATCGCGCCGGCGTGCCGTGTTTCACATCGTCGCCAGGCGACTCGACCATCGGCATGAACTTTGCCGGCGTCGAACTGCGCGGCAACAAACTCCGGGTCAACCCTTCGATTGACGTGAACGAGAGCACCGCAATCGTGCTGGCGGCCAAACGCAGCGGCGGCAAGAGCGCCGTCGTTCTCTGGGGCGGCGGCAGTCCGAAGAATTTCATGCTTCAAACCGAGCCGCAAATTCAGGAAGTCCTCCGCATCAAGGAATTCGGCCAGGATTACTTTCTCCAGGTGACGGACGCGCGGCCCGACACCGGCGGTCTCTCGGGCGCCACGCCGAGCGAAGCCGTGAGCTGGGGCAAGGTGGACCCCGACCGCCTGCCCGATGCCGTGGTGTGCTATACGGACACCACCATTGCGATGCCGCTCCTGACGCACTACGCACTCGCCCGGCACAAGCCGCGCAAGCTGCGCCGCCTTTATGACCAGCGCGCGAAGATGCTCAAGGCGCTGACGAAGGAATACTTCGCCCACAACAAGGTGAAGATGATTGACGGCTCCGACCCGGTGCTGGACTGACCGGCGGCAGAGCGCGTGTCGCGACGCCCACAGCTCTCAGGCGACCGTCCGACGATGCCCCCGAAGTCCAAAAGGCTCCGGGGGTTCCTTGCGCTGCGACCGGGTGCGGTTGTCGTCGGTTTCTGCCCGGCCTGCGCGAGAGGCGCCGTCGTCGGTTCCCACGGCCGAGCATCTACCGCATCCGGCGCCAGACGCGCCATCCCCAAAACAAACCTGCCGCAAGCGATCGTAACGCGCGCGGTTTCCGGCCGGCCAAAAAGCCGGCCAGCGGCGTGCCCAGCAGCAGCCAGGGCGCGGCGCTGCCAACCCACGCGACCGTCTTGGGCACCCAGGCGGTGGCCGTCTGAATCCGTGCGACCTCGAGCGCCAGCGTCAGCCGCTGAATCTCGCAGCGCGCCACCAGCAACTGCTTGCGAAGCTGGAGTGTGTCTAGTGAAGCGTGCCGAGCCATTCGCGGTCCTTCTTGATTTGGCCCAGCGATTCGGCAAACAGCGGTGGCGCCTGTTTCAGGCGCCGGTTCAGGCGGAGCAAAACCATCGCCGCCCCCGCCAAGTATGCCAGGCCGAACGCGACCAACGCGTATGCCCGCCAGGACGCCGGCAACGCGAACACGATTGCGGCGGTGAGCACGACGGTACCGGCGATTCCCAGAATCAAGCCCACCACGGCCATGACGGTGAGACTGACCAGCCGCTGCCATTCTTCCTGCGCCTCGACGGTGAACAATTCGATCCGGTTGTGAACGATCTCCAGACCGGTGTCGAGCAGTTTGCGCAGCGAGTGGAACAGACCCGGCGCAGGGGGGTCGGCGTTGCTCATCGGTTGCGTGCGGCCAGCACGCCAATCAACAGGCCCACGCCAAACGCGATACCGGCGGCCTGATAGGGGTGTTCACGGATGGCTTTGTCAGTGGCCTTTGCGCCGGCGACCGCTTTCTCCTCGATCTCCTGGCAACTGGCTTTGGCCCTTTCGAGGGTGGACTGGAGACGGGCGCGCAGTTCCCGGCCCTTTTCGCCCATTTCGCCTGCTTCCGCTTTGAGCAGATGCTCGCCGTCGCGGACAAGCGCGCGAAGGTCTTCCATCACTTTCTCAGCACTTTCCTGGGTGGCTGCTTCCATAATGTTGTCCTTTCGCTCTGATTTTAACCGATCATCGTTTCTGCTCTGCCGCGAGTTGTTGGGTTAGCGGCATCAGGGTTAACCTACTCCATCCGACGTGCCGGCGCACCCAGTTCTTCAAGGAAGTTCCGCGCGCCTCCGCGTATCGCAACGCCGGGTGCCGCAGGGTTGCCGGCCAGGATCGGCGGCGGCGGGATGAGGAAGGACGAAGTTCTTCCGCCCTTGTTGACGTGGCGCCGTTGCCGGTCAACAATGCGGCGCGCGACATGACAGCCCGACACCTCCAGGCCCTTGCCCAACAGCACGGCACGCCGCTCGTGCTGATTGACCACGACGTTCTCCGCGGCAATTACGCCAGTTTCAAAAAGCACCTGCCCAAGGTGCAGGCGTATTTCGCGGTGAAGGCCAACGCCGAGCCGGCGATCGTCCGCACGTTCTACCAGGCCGGCGCCAGCTTCGACGTGGCATCGCTGCCGGAGTTCATGCTGGTTTACGAGAACATCAAGCACCTCCCCGCCAAGGCGCAGCAGGATTTCATCTGGGACAAGATCATCTACGCGAACCCCACCAAGCCGAAGGCCACGCTCCAGGCGCTCGATCAATACAAGCCGCTGGTCACCTACGACAACGCCGAGGAAATCCGGAAGATCAAGGCCTGGGCGCCGCACGCCGGCGTGGTGCTCCGGCTGCGCGTGCCCAAC
Source organism: bacterium (assembly GCA_021780105.1). Classification (GTDB taxonomy): domain Bacteria; phylum Verrucomicrobiota; class Verrucomicrobiia; order Limisphaerales; family J093; genus JAJXZJ01. The sequence goes on along the minus strand of JAJXZJ010000073.1, from coordinate 14,955 downwards.
ACCGGCTCGCAGTGCGAGCTGTCCTCCAAGTTCGGCTGCGATCCCGGCGAGGCGGTGGACCTGATCCTGGCGGCGTTCCAAACCGGGCTTGTCGTCGAGGGCCTCAGCTTCCACGTCGGCAGCCAATGCACGAACTTCGAGAACTTCGTCCAGGCGCTCAACGTCGCCGCCGCCGTGATGAAGGAGGCCAAATCGCGCGGGCACGAGATCAAGATTCTCGACATTGGCGGCGGTTTTCCAGCCGCCTATGACAAACACGTCCGGCCGTTTAGCGAGCTGGCCCGCAAGATCAACGCCGAGATTGACCGGCTGTTCGCGCCGGACATCCAGATCATCGCCGAGCCGGGGCGTTTCCTCGTCGCCACTGCGGCCACCAGCGTGGCCAGCGTGATCGGCAAGGCCATGCGCGACGGCAAGCCGTGCTATTTCATTGACGACAGCGTTTACCACACGTTTTCCGGCATCATTTTCGACCACTGCCAGTATCACTTGAAGGCGTTCAGGCGCGGGCCGAAGCGGATCAGCGCGGTGTTCGGCCAGACATGCGACGGGCTGGACATCATCTCGCAATCCGAGGAACTGCCGGACCTGGCGATTGACGACCTGGTCTATGCTGAGAACATCGGCGCCTACAGCAACGCATCGGCGACGTGGTTCAACGGCTTCCCGCCGGCGAAGGTCGTGCATGTGAACGTCTGAGCCAGGCACCGGCCGGGGAAATCTTCTTTGCCAGCCGGACAACAAGCGTGACTTGCCGGCCGGTGCCTGTTATCACGGGCGCATGTTCAAGCTGACTTTTGCCTCCACGCGCCTGGGCCTCGCGCTCCTCGCCGGGGCGGCCTTTTGCCGCATCGCCGCGGCCGAAACCCCCGCCCGCAACGACTGGGAAAATCCGCAGCTCACCGGCATCAACAACGAGCCGCCGCACGCCACGATGGTGGTCTGTCCGGACGCGGAAACCGCGCGCTCCATCGGTCTGACCACCAATCCCCAGCGCGTGAAATCGCCGTTCTACCGCTCGCTCAACGGCACGTGGAAATATCATTACTCGAAAAACCTCACCCAGCGCGTGCCGGATTTCTGGAAGCCGGACTTCAACGACGCTGGTTGGGACACGATCCCGGTGCCGGCGAACGTGGAGATGTTCGGCCACGGGATTCCCATCTACGTCAACATCCGTTACCCGTGGACGTGGCACGGCACGCCGCCGAACCCGCCGTTCGTTCCGGTGGACGAGCCGAACAACACGGTGAATTCCTACCGCCGCACGTTCGAGGTGCCGGCGGGTTGGGCCGACCGCCACACGTTCATCACCTTCGACGGTGTGAACTCGTTCTTCTACCTTTGGATCAACGGCGAGCGTGTGGGCATGGGCAAGGACAGCCGCACGCCGGTGGAGTTTGACATCACCAAGTATCTCAAGCCGGGCAAGAACCTCCTCGCGCTGGAAAACATCCGCTGGTCCGACGGCTCTTACCTGGAAGACCAGGACATGTGGCGAATGAGCGGCATCTTCCGCGATGTCTATTTGTGGTCGCCGCCGAACGTGCATATCCGCGACTTCGAAGTGAAGACCGACCTCGACGCGCACTATCGCGACGCGACGCTCGGCGTTGCCGTCACGCTCGCCAATGCCACCAGCGAGCCGGCCGCGGCAACGGCCGAAGCCGTCTTGCTGGACGCCGACGGCAAAACCGTCGTCACGCCGCGCATTCAAATGCAGGTGAACCCCGACGGCACCGGCGGGCAGGCGATGATCACCACCACCGTGCCCAACCCGCACAAGTGGACCGCCGAGACGCCGTATCTCTACAAGTTGTTGCTCACCCTGAAGGACGGCGCCGGCAAAACACTGGAGGTTGTCCCGTGGAACGTCGGTTTCCGCAAGGTGGAGATCAAGGACGGCAACCTGCTCGTCAACGGTCAGCGCATTCTCATCAAAGGCACCGACCGGCACGAATTCGACCCCGACCGCGGCCAGGCCATCACCCCAACGTTGATGGAACGCGACATCCGGATGATGAAGCAGTTCAACCTGAACGCCGTCCGCTGCTCCCATTATCCGAACCAGACTGCGTGGTATGACCTGTGCGACCGCTACGGCATTTACCTGATCGACGAGGCGAACATCGAGAGCCACGGCATGGGCTACGGCGACCGCACGCTCGCCAAGAACCCGGAGTGGGCCGACGCCCACATGAACCGCACCGTCCGCATGGTCGAGCGCGACAAGAACCACCCGTCGGTCATCATCTGGTCGCTCGGCAACGAGGCGGGCTTCGGGCCGAATTTCGAGGCGACCGCGGACTGGATTCACCACCGCGACTCCAGCCGGCCGGTGCATTACGAGCGGGCCGAGCTCGATCCGCACACGGACATCGTCTGCCCGATGTATCCGCGCCCGCATTCGCTCGCCGACTACGCGTCGCGGCCCGAAACCCGGCCCTACATCATGTGCGAATACGAACACGCGATGGGCAACGGTTCTGGCGACTTCTGGTCCTACTGGAACCTGATTTACACCAAGCCCTACCTGCAGGGCGGCTTTATCTGGGACTGGGTGGACCAGGGACTGCGCCAACGCCAGCAACCACTGCCGCTGTCGCGCTTTGAGAAAACCAAGCCCGGCGACAAAACCTTCTGGGCCTACGGCGGGGATTTTGGACCCGCCGGCACGGCGAGCGACGACAACTTCTGCTGCAACGGTCTCGTCACGCCGGACCGCCAGCCGCATCCGGGCCTGTTCCAGGTGAAGCACGTCTATCAATACATCCACTGCCGCCCGGTGGATCTGGCCGCGCGAAGCGTCGAAGTGAAGAACTGGTTCGATTTCACCAACCTCAAGGATCTCGCCGCTGGCGAATGGCGGCTGAAGGGTGACGGCCGGGTGCTCCAGAGCGGCCCGCTGCCGGTGCTCGACCTCGCGCCGCGTGCCACGCAGACGCTGACCATTCCAGTGAAATCCTTCGTGCCGCAGCCGGGCGTCGAATACTTCCTCGAACTTCGCTTCACGCTCAACCACGACCTGCCGTGGGCGAAGGCCGGCCACGAAATCGCCTGGGACGAGTTCAAACTGCCCGACGCCGCGCCCGCGCCGGTCCTGTCGGCGGACGACTTCGCGCCGCTGAAACTCGCGCAGGACGGCGATCGCGTGACGGTGACGGGACACGATTTCACCGCCGTTTTTGACAAGACGGCCGGCGCGTTGACCTCGCTGCAATGCCGCGGCGCCGAGCTGATTCGCTCCCCGCTACACCCGGAATTCTGGCGCGGCGAAACCGACAATGATCGCGGCCGCAACATGCTTCGCTCCCAAGGCATCTGGCGCACCGCGCACGAGGGCGCCGAGGTCCGCAGCGTCACGGTGACGGAACAACCGCAGGCGCACACCATCGTTGTCAACGTCACCCTTGGTCTGCCGAAGGTGGACGCGACATGGGAAACGATCTACACCGTCTGCGGCAGTGGCGACATCGTCGTGGCCGCGCACTTCAAGCCGGCGAAGACGGATTTGCCCAAGCTCGTCCGGCTGGGCATGCAGATGACGCTGCCGCCGGGCTTCGAGCGCGTCATGTGGCTCGGCCCAGGTCCGCGGGAGACTTATTCGGATCGCAAGGACCCGCCGGTCGGCATCTATTCCGGCCGCGTGGACCAGCAGTTCTACGCGGATTACACCAAGCCGGGCGAAACCGGCAACAAGGTGGACACGCGCTGGATCGCCTTGAGCAACGGCAAGGTGGGGCTGCTTGCCATCGGCATGCCGCTCCTGAGCGCCAACGCGCTGCACTACGGCACCGAGGATTTGAACGCCGGCAAACACGCGTTCCAGCTCCCGCACCGCGACTACGTCACGCTCGATCTGGACCTCATCCAGCAAGGCGTGGGCGGCGACGACAGTTGGGGCGCCTGGCCGCACGAGCCGTTCCTCATTCCGTGCCAGGAATACAACTACCAGTTCCGGCTGCGGCCGTTTGTCGCGGGTGAAAAACCGGAGAAACTCGCCCGCACGCGGCTGGCGGCAGCGCCGTAAACGCGTTCGCATCCCTCCAAAAAGAAGGCCGGCCGCCCACCGCGACCAGCCTTTTGCATAAATTCAACGCCGCCTTTGTCAGGCGGCCGCGGCCGCGTTATTCCGCCTCGATGCGGATCGTGTGAGTCACCGGCACGAACGCGGCGGCGATGGCGTCCGCGAGCGGCTGGCGAACCTCCTCGGTGAGCTTCTCGGTCAGGGCCATGTCCGCCTGGCCTTCCTCGCCGTGGAACAGCATCTTGATCTGGCGCGTCTCGTAGTTTTCCTTGGCAGCGACGGCTTCGTCCACGCGTTTGAACGCCGCGGAGAACGGATTCACCTCGAAATCGTCAGCCAGGTTCACGCCTTGGGCGAGTTGTCCGGCGGAATAGCTCTTCGACGTGTCGCCCCAGGTGACCTTGTAGCGCGTGGCTTTCGCGTTTTTGACCACGAGCTTGAAGCGGTTCAGTTCCTGGTTGAACGGCACCAGCGTCATCGCCGAGCGGAGGGAATCGTCCTTGTCCGGCGCGCCGGTGGCGCAGAACGGATAGCGGTGGCTCTCGATGGTGATCGCGCCGGGCGCCACGGACTTGATTTCGTGTCCGGCCGTCGCGGTGGCCTTCGGCGCGTCGCCCGCGAGGTCCACCGTGATCGTGCCGATCTCACCGTCGAGGCCGAACGCCTTCAGAAATGCCCGCGCCATGAGCAGATGGCCGGCCCAGCCGGGATGGACGCCGTCCTTGCCGGACATGGCGTAGTCCGCGCCGTAACGCTGACGGGCGTCGAAGCCGGCCACAAACATCGGCCAGAACACGTCGGCAAAACGCACCTGCTCCCGCGCCGCGAGGTCAATGTCCAGGTTGCGGAATGCGCAGAGGTCCAGGTTGAGGTCCTCGACGGTGCCGCTCGCGGTCTGCACCCACGGCGGCATCTTGCCAATGCAGCCAGGCGAGCCGAGCACGACGCGCGCGCCGGCGTTCTTGAAGGCTTCCACAATCGCCGTCTGGTTCGCGACATACCACCGCGCCGTCGCTTCGTCGTAAGGCCGGTAACGGTGGTCGTTCATGCCGTAGCAGGTCGTCGCGATGGTCGGATGAAACCGCAGGCAGTCGTTCGTCATCCGGTGCAGGAAGCCCTCGGCCACCTCGCCGCTCCAGCCGTATTGGCGGACGCTGACCTTCAACTGCGGCACGCACACGGTCAGGTAGGTCTCCATGATCCGCGAATACATCCTCTGCTCGGTGATCGAGTCGCCGCAGATGGCCAGCCGGTCGCCGGTCTGGAGGAACAGGCCGTGGATGGCCGGCGCCTTCACAGGCTCGAACTTGGCGAAGTAAGCGTCCGCGGGCTTGGCTTCCAGCTCGGCCGCCGTCGCCACGGGGAACCGGGCGAACGCGGCCAAGGCAACGGCGACAACGAGGGTGAGGCGGGAAAAAGGCATCAACACTTTCATGGGGCGAAAGTCTTCTTCACGCGCGCCACACCGTCAAGCCGGTTGCGGGCGGCACCGGTCTTTCGACTCACTTCGCCGCGGGCGTGCCGGACGGCGCGAGGCAAATCACCTTCGCTTCCTGCGGCGCCAGCCGGACCGGCCAGCCGCCGTCGGCAGCAACAAGTCGCTCGCCGGAAACCAGCTCCTGTGCCACGACGCCACGCGGCAGCCGCAGCGCTTTCGCGTCGCACCGCACCGTGCCGCTCTGTTCCTGCGCGGTGTCGTTGAGCAGCGTGAAATACACCGCACCGCCGGCGTCCGGGCCGAAGCGCTCAACGAAAATCGCGTCGTTGTCACACTTCGCGTCGGTCACCGGTTGCCAGCCGGCCTCGGCGACGCGCCGGATGAGCGGCAGGTATTTTTGGAAGCGCGGCCGGTCGCGGTCATACCATTTCGGGTTGCCCCAATACGGGTTGTCCGCCGCGTTGTGGCTGAAGAAGCCGGGCCACATGCCGTAGAACAGCGCGCGCTGGAAATATTTCTCCACCATCGCCGGGCCGAAGGTGTCGAAGTCGGTGTTCATCAGCAGCAGATACGGTTTACCGCCGGCCATCGTGCGCCACAAATCCGACTGCGGCAGCGGCACCGGCCGATAACGACCGTCGCGCAGCCAATCGGTTTCAGTGCCGAGCACGTCGAGCCACGGACAGAGAAACGTGAACCGATACGGCACGCCGTTGGCGAACATCAGCTTGCCGAGGCGATGCACGTCGCCGGCAAGCCACTTGGTGAACTCGAACACGGCCAGTCCCTTGAACAGTGCTGGCTGGCGCGTGTCGGCGGAAAACGTCAGCGGCACCGTGGTGTAGCGGAAATGGTCGCGACGGAAATTCAGGTCCGCGGTGACGTAGCCTTCAAGCGAATCCAGATACTCGCCGTCAAGCTGGCCCTTCGCCTCCGGGCCATAGAGCTGCTGCTTGATCGCGGCGTTCCAGTAAAGCGTCGCTGCGTTCACGGCGCCGGGCAGATGCGGATTCGGGTTGAGGCTCCACACGGCGCCGTTGCACCACGGCTCGTTGCGGAACAGCAGGCCCGGTGCGCCCGCTTCGTCAAACATCGCCGCGGTTTGTGCCGCCTCGGCGAAGCGGCGTTGCCCCGAGTTTGCGCTGGCGGCGATTTCATCCCGCACCCGGAACGCCTCGGCCGGTGTGCGCGGCAGGTCTGGCTTCAACGCCATCCACCACGTCATCGGCTCGGTGTAACGGAAACTGAGCACGCCGTGTGCGTCGTCCCACGGCACATTGTTGTTGCCTTCGTGGTAGCGGAAACCAAAGTCCTGCCAGCCATGCACCGTGCTCACGTCCGTGAACGGCATCCACAAACCCTGTTCCCGCGAGCGCACCTCGAAATAGTCAGGGAAAATCGTCGTCAACTTCTGGAACGCCGCGCGGAAACCCCCGTGCGGGTCGAAGCCGTAAATCACAAACCGGAAATCCGCGCTGCCCGGGAACCGCTCGGCGTCCCGCACCAGCCCGAAATCGTAAGCGATGCACAACTGCCGCGTGCCGGTGTGGTAACTGATCCGGTATTGCGCCGGCTGCGCCATGTCCAGCGCCAGCGCCAGGCCCGCGCGGTCGTTCCAAACGGCGCCGAGCGGGTAGAGCGACATCGTGCCCGTCGCGCCGCAGCGCACGCCGACGACGTTGGCGAACTCGCCGTTGCCGTGGATTTCGCGGCTGCGCCGGATGTCGTCGCCCCAGCGCCAGCCAGCCGCGTCCAGCGGCAGCGCGAACACCAACGTCACCGCGCGGTCGCGGCCGGTGGTGTCCGTGATGCGGCCGGTGACGGTGACGTGATCCGCCGATGCCTGAAATTCCGCGTTCAACTTGAGGCCCAGCTCCGGGCGGCCGCCGTTTTCAAAACCGTAGAAATCGGAATTGGTCGCCACGTCGCGGACCAGGAAACCACCAAACGCAGACGACGCCGCCAGTTCGCGGTCACCGAGACGCAGCGACGTCACGGTGTCATCGTGCAAACCGAGTTCGAGGCCGTCGTGCGTGGCGAAAGTTGCCGTGGGTTTGGACGGCGCTTCAACCACGGTTGCCAACGGGTGGACCGTCGCGCCTTGAAACAGGACCGCGCCGTCGGCCGCGCGGAGTTCGTCCAGCGACACGTCGTCGAACCACACCTTGCCCGCGTGGCCGCGGAAGAGGCAGTGCAGCGTGAGTGATTTGACGGGCTTTTCCGGCAGGATCATGAACTCGCGGCGCTCCCAGTCGTGCGTGCCGCAGCGGAAGCCCGCGGTCTGCCCCCAGAGCGGCGTGCCGTCGGCGTAAGTCAGGTCCACGTAGAGGGAGTAGTCGCTGTCGGTGCCGCCGGTCACGCCTTCGGCGCGGCTCCAGCCGCGCACGACGAGCGGCGTGACGTTGGTTTGGTTCAACACCAGCGTCTGGCTGGCGCCGCTGGCCGTCTTGTCCGTCGCGTTCTCGCAGACAATCGCCGCCGACCCGCCGCGGCCCGCGCCGGGCGCGCTTTGGAAACCGTGGTTGAACGGCTGCCAGCCGACCGGCCGGCCCTCGCGGAGTTCCTCGAATCCCCCGTTGCGCAGCAGCGCCGTGCCGGCGGAATCGTCGCCCATCACGCGCAGAACCGGCGCCGGCCGGGCTGCCGGGCTGGCCAACAACGCCACGACGAATAAAACCGCGTTCCACTTCATCAGCCACCTCGCGTTGAATGCCCTCGGATTTGCGCCTTGTCCGGCGCGTTTACTTCGTCTTCACCTGCAAATCGCGCAGGTCCTTGCTGGCTGGCCGGGAATAGACCGGAATGCGCGCCGTCAGCGCGTCGAACCCGAAATAGTAACCCTTGGACTTGTCGTTCTTGCCGACGCACTCGAACCGCAGCGTGTGCGGCCCGGCGGCGAGCGTGTGGAAGCCCAGCTTGTGCGTCTGCGGCGCCGCGTCCGCGTTGAGCAGGTCGAGCGTGGCCAGTTCCCGGCCGTCGAGCTTCACGCGATAGATGCCGTAATCCCAGGAATGCAGCAGTTTCACCCACAACTGCGCGGTCAGGTTCGTGTCCACGGTGAACGGCACCTCCACCCACGCATTGGCGTCGGTGGGCCGGAACCAGAGCTGCTTGTTGTCGGTGACGCCGCCGACCGGCTGGACTTCCAGCGGCGCCGCGGAATGTTTCGCGTCCGGCACGGCTTTCCAGCCCACCGCCAGCGTCCGCTCGTGGAACGGCAGCCGCTCGGGTCCCGGCGGCAGTGGTGGCCACGGTTTGTGCGGCTCGGTTTGATACCAGAGTGCCACGCTGGACATCAGGTCGTCGCGTTCGATGAAGCCGTCAAACGTGCCGTCGGGGAAGGTTTGCGAACCTTTGTGCTCGATCTCCACGCGGAGCGACTTGGTGAACGTCACCGGATCGGGAATGTGAAACCGGTAGGCCGTGCCGCGGTCGCCGGTGTCGTAGCCTTCCCAGAGCGGCGTGCCGTAGAACGGGCCGGATTGCTGCTCGAAACCCCAGCCGTTGCAGAAATAATCCTCGGTGCCGGTGCCGCGCAGTTGCGGCTCGGTCGCGCCGTCAATGAAGGAGAAGTCGTCGCCTTCGCCATACCAGCCCGGCGAAACCAGATACACACTCTGGATGGTGCCGACGTAATGGCCGCGGCCGACGATGTCCGCCAGCAGGTAATTCCGGCCCATGACGCAGGGGTATTCCTGGCGATACATCGCGTGGAAATACGCCGTGTCGCCCGGCAGCGACTCGTGCTTCTGCCAGTCCAGGTAGTAATAAAATGCGTGGCAGCGCTGGTCGCTGTCGTTGCTCACCGTGATCCGCGCCGACTTCCGGAACGGCATCGGCCAATAACAATTCCGCGCCCGGCCGTTGGACGTGACGCGCAGCGGCAGCGAGGTGAACGACTGGTCCACGCCGTTGCCAATGCCGAAGAAGTCGCCGATCGGGCACTCGACGCTCGGATGCTCCTCGCCGTCCCAGTAAATCCGCAGCGTCATCAACCGCGAGTAGAACGGCGCGTCGTGCGCGATGGTGCACCAGAAATGCGTGATGACGCCCGGACCTTCGAGTTCGGCGAGCGTCAACGTGCCGCCGGGCGGGATTGGACGCGAGTCGTTATTGCCGTTCTTCCAGTCCGGATCCGACGACGAGGCCCGGCGGGACTCGAAGTTCTTGAGCCGTTCGAGGCCGTCGAGCGGATTGCCGGAGGAAATGGCGGAGAATTCCTGCGCGAGCAGGGACGTGGCGCCGACAGTCAGCGCAGCCAGCAGGGAAGCGATGCGGATTTTCATATTGGTGTCACGCGGATGGTGCGCCCGCGCCGGCGGAATTCAACCTCCGAATGCGCCGTCCAACGAACCACGCGAAACACCTTCACCACGGCGGCAAGACAACACGACGACACCAATGCCACGCATGGCCGCAAATGCGCTTTGCGGTAATCGGTGAAATCCGAGCCTCTCAGTGATCTTTGGTCCGTCAACGCTGGGGCGAGGTCTCCACCGAACCGTTGATTCTTCACGGTCCCTGCCGCAGTCGGAAGAACCTCGTCTGGTCGGCCCACGTATTGGTGAGCACGTAGCTGGAGCCTTGAATCGCCGGCGCATTCGTCACCGCTTCCCAGGCTGGCGGTGAAAGCGTAGCCGTCGTTTCGAGCGTGTAGTCCATCGCCGTCGTCGGCCACGAAAGCAGCGTGACGCCGCCGGTGTTCGTGATCGTGAGCGTCGGCGCCGCGAACGTGTAGAAACGGATGCCCTCGACCGTCATCGTGCAATTCGTCGAGGTCCCGCCCGTTACGCCAAAGAAGAACGTGTTCGTGGTCCCGACGTAAGCGGAAACGTCCACCAACGAACTGGTATTGGTTTCGCCCGCGTTCACGAACTTGCCTTGCAGGCTGAACAGGTTGGTCCCGTTGATGCCAAAAGCCAGCGCATCGTCCTTGGGGTCGCCGCTCACGCTGAAATCGAACACCATTGCCGCCGCGTTGGCCGGCACGGCGACCGGCAGCCAGACGTAGGCTGGCGTGTTGGTAGCGGTTTCACTGCCGGTTGAGCGCCTGCCTTGCGGTCCCACTCCCGGTGGCAAACCGGTGGTCAGTTGCAGTCGTAGAGATGCGGTGTTGCCAAGGTCCAGTACACTTTGAACGACCCCATTGACGCTACTGCCAATTAACTGGAATCCGCTTGCCAGGTCAGTAACACCCTTCGCAACAATACTGAAACCCACCACTCCGTCCTGAATGGCTTTTCCAGTAGTGCCTGGCCAGACGATGCTGCCAAAGTCAGCCAGATGCGAGTAGATCAAACCCAGCGCTGGCGCGTTGCATTCGGCACATGCCTGGCACGTCCAAGGAGCAACGACGAGCCAGTTGCCAGACTGCTCATCCTGATGAAATACGCTCCCAGGATTGTAGTCAGGCGGGAATGTCGGTTGCGGTGCCAGCAGCAGCCGTTCAAATGAATTCACAAAACCCATCGCGCTGACGCTGGGATCGGGCACGGTTTCACGATACCAGTCCTCCACGTCATTGTGCATGGTGGTGGCCGAGCCCAGCCAATCCGACGCTGAGAATTTCGCCGTTTCCTTTTGCAAACACACGTTTACCGCCTCCTCATGCTGGAACCCAACGGCAGAGATGTAGTTGTCAATCCAGCCGTAGTGCCGGGGAATGGGGCTGATGTTGACAGTCTGGGATATGTCCACCAGTCCGGCGCCAAAGGATGACGTCGGTTGTGCCAAACCACGGTTGAAACACGCGTACACAAACGCCTCGCCCATAATGCTGGCGATTTCGGCTTCGTCCAGCAGGGTCATCTGTGTGTTCTCCGCGGACCAGCCTGGGGTCATTGGCGGCACTTGGTCCACTTGATCGCCATGAAGGTAATTCGCCGCGCGGGCGTTAACCAATGTCCCCAAGCTGTGCCCGATGAAATGAATTTGTTGCGTGTAGTTGTTGCCGAGCGTGGCCTGGAGCGCCCGCCCCAACGCGAGTCCTTGACCTGGCGTGTTGCCCACCGGGGGCAGCTTTCCCTTGGCGGCCTCCCGCCAATCCCATGCAACGAGGTTGACCTTCGCATCCAGTTTTCCCGCCAAGGCTGAAGCCATCCCGGCAGGCCATTCATCTGAGTTTTCCTTCCATCCATGCGTCAGCACGATGGTCATTCTCGATGGGACAACGGAACTGACGTCGTCCGTGAAAGCCGTCCCGTTGAACGCTCGCAGTTTGGCTCCGCTCAGTGGATCAATCACAGTCGGTGTCACCGGCGGCGTGCTCCCGGCAATTTCCATGGAAGGCAACGACGGCATGGTGGTCAGTCGAAACTCCTGCCACGCGGTCGCGGTGCTCAGGTTCACCACCCGTTGGTTGGGCACAAACGACACCTGGTTCGCCGTAAGCGCATACACCGCCGGCGGAAGTGCCGGCAGTTCAAACGAGCCGTCCGCAGCGCTCTGGATTGAGGCCACGGGTGCGTTCAGCACCGATGCCGCCACAGTCGCCCCGGCCAACGGATTACCGGCCGCATCCGTCACCCGGCCGCTCAAACCCACCAGTGCCCCGCTCCCGCCCCAGTTGTAGAAATAACTGACCACCGGGCTGGACTGCAATTTCAGCACGTCATCGCCCGGCCACTCGTAATACTGATAGCTGGCGATGGGTGAGATGATGCCGCCATTGCCCAAGGCTTCGCTGGTAAAATCCTCGGCGTAGTTATAGCTGACAATCGGCGTTTGCGCACCGCCCGCAGCCAGCACTCCGCCGGAGGCGTCCTCCGGGTATTGGTAGCTGGCGATCGGTGACATCACGGTGTTGACGGTGTCTTGCGCGAAAGCCAATGGTAGAATCAAGACCGCCAGCCCAAGCAGCGCGGCAGCGAAATCGTAGCGGTTATTCCGCGCGCTCAAATGAGAGTTGACGGTAGGGCCAAGCACGGCGGTAGGGCGAGCCTCCGGGCGAGCCGACGTTGGGTTCATGTCTCCGGAACGGCTCCGCAGGAGCGTCGCCCTGCCAAACGGCCTTCCAGACGGTGGCGTGAAGAATCCCGGTAGGGCAAGGCTCCCGCCGAGCCAGAGTGGTGGTTTGGGTAGGGCGAGGTTCCCACCGAGCCATGCCTTGCGAGGACACGGTTTACGAAAACGGCTCACCAGGAGGTTCGCCCTACCGGCGCTGCGGTTACAGACTACCCGGCAATCATGGTTCCTACCATCGCAACGCATAAACCTCTCCTTGATACGGCCACGCCACGGCATCGCTCACCAGCCCTGCGCGCAGCGGATTTTCCTGAACGTAATGCCACTTTTGCGTGTAACTCTCATCGCCCCGAAGCCGATGATGAAACGCGCTTGACTGCCAGACCCAGTCCGCGTGCGAATGCGATTTGCTGAACTGGCTCTTCCAATACCGCAACCACCGCTCGACGCTGATATCCGGCAGGGCGAGATTCCCGCCGCGCTGTGGGATGCGCTTGGCCCGGCTCCGCGGGAGCGTCGCCCTACCTGCAAATCCCGCTTCGTGGGCACCCGGCGGGGCGAGGTTCGTGTCGGGCCGAATCGGTTCTTCTGGTAGTGCGAGCCTCCCACCGAGCCGCAATGGATCACCCGGTAGGGCGAGGCTCCGGCCGAGCCGGGGAGCGGCAAATAAATGCAAATGATCCGGCATCAGTACGAATTTCCCGACCAGCCACGCGTCCGCGCGACGCCAGGTCTCGACCAGCAGCCGATGCGCTTCGTCGCACGCCAGCCAAGGCACGCGATCTTTCGTGCAAACGGTGATGAAAACGAGCGTTGGACGGCCCAAATCAATCCGCACGCCTTGCGCCGGTTTCTTACGATTCGGTAACTCGGCAGGAGGAGCCAAGTCAGATCGGGTAGGGCGAGCGTCCTCGCGAGCCGAATCCCGTTCGGTAGGGCGAGGTTCCCACCGAGCCGGGGCTCCGCGGGAGCGTCGCCCTACCAGGGTTGTAAGGCAAACATCGTCAGGGGCCGTATTCATGGTGTCTCTTTCATGGCGATTTTCGGTAGGGCGAGCGTCCTCGCGAGCCGAATTCTGTTCGGTAGGGTGAGGTTCCCGCCGAGCCGGGGCTCCGCAGGAGCGTCGCCCTACCGGTTTAGTTCCCGGTTGCCGCGGTGGCGTAGATGAGGCCGCCGCCGCGGGGAATGTTGAGGGATACCGTGGCCGTGCTCGATGCTTGCGTGCCCGTGGTGTTGTGTGCCGTGGCGCTGACGGGCGACCCATTCATTGGCTTCACGTTCACCGTGATCAGTGAATTCAAAGGCAGATTCACGCAATTCACGACCACGGAAATGGGATTGTTCTGCTGCGCGGACAGGATGGCATCTGGCGTGGAGAGCACGCCCGTGGGTGACGCCGAAACCGGCACGCCGGCTATGCTGGGAATTGTCAACTGCGGCAACTGGCCGGCCGTGGGAATGATGATGAACTGTGAACCTGAAGTAAATTGGCCACCAACAGTGCCGCTGAATTCGTTGTCATAAGTGTCAAATCGGATTCGGCCGTTGGCCCCACGCATAGCCACAATTCCTCCAGAGCCCCCGATCTGAGCTGCAATTAGCCGAATCGCACCGCCACTTCCCCATCCAGCGTTGGCGCCACCGAAGCCACCGTTTGCGAGAATTGCTCCATTTACGGTGACCGATGTTGGACAAGCGATCAAAATTGCACCGCCACCTCCGCTACCTCCACCGCACTGCCCAACGACATTAGGAGTCCCCCCGCCCCCACCAGATCCACCGAGCAATGGAAGCAAAAACGCATTGCCATAATTGTAAAGGCCGTGGCCGACTCCACCGCCTGGACCCTGTCCAGCCGTCGCTGGTGAATTACCATTCTGGCCATTGCCACCACAATATCCTCCTGGCCCACCAGCACCCCCGTTGCCCGTTCCGCCTTGGGAATTATTTGCTCCGTCTTGTCCTGACACATCTACCGTCCCATTGATGGTGACGCTGCCACCCGCGGCGATCAGCCAATATACTGGTGTGTTGTTCGCATTCGGAATGAACGTCACGGTCACACCTTGGGGAATGTTTACGGAAGTGTATTGGTAAATGCCATCCGGATGGTCATGCATGTCCACCACGATGTTGGCCGTCGGATTGAACGCGCCGTCCCGGCCATCGCTGCCGGTGTTGATTTGGGCGTGGGCGGTCCAGACCCAGCACAGCGCCGGCAGGGCCAGGCCCGCGACAATGCGGCTGCCCAAACGGCCGCTGCGTCTTGCAGTCGGGCCGCCGCGGTGGGGGCGATCCATCGGGACAGAAGCGATTCCGGTGGAAAGGAGGGAACTTGGTTTCATAAACTTGGACTGAATGCTGAGGTTGCCTTTTACCTGTCGCCTCCGCTCCGATAGAGGTAGGGACAAGGGATTGAGCCTTGCCCCTCCCTCCGAACCGGACGGGCGGGTCTCCCGCATCCGGCTCTCCAGTCAGTGGGTTCGCAGTTTTACGATGGTCCGCGTCCACTCGTGTTCCGCTGCCA
>JAJXZJ010000006.1 GCA_021780105.1 bacterium | reverse complement strand
ACCTCGACGATGTCAAGGCCATTCTTCACGGTTTCCTCACATTTCACATTTGCACCATCGGAGGGGGAAGAGAGTTGTCCCATTTCTTGATTCTGGAGTTTTCAAACACCCTCTTAGAGGTGATCGAACATCACGGTGATTCTCCGGCGGTGACGGTCTGCCAGGAAATTCTCGCCCTGACCAAGCTCAATTGGAATAGCTGTGCCTTCGGCAGTCCGTTCCGGCGAGATACGCTTTGGCGATGTGTAGATTGAGTTGGGGTTGGCGGAAAGATTCGTTGCGGGCGTTGAGCAGGGTGGTCGCTTCGGCACGATCCTTCGTGCCGAGACTTTCCTGCTTGCCGGTTTCGGAATCGTGGGCGTAGAACGTGCCACCTTTCTTTCGGCGGTAGAGTCGGAATCGGTTTTTCATGGCTCGAATGTTTTGTTCGAGCCTGTCAGGCGAGATCGAAGGGCAGGTGTCTCAATGACACCAAACGCACGGCCAATTGCGTTTCAGCAAGTCGTGCCTGAGTTATGCCGGGTAGTAATTGAGTACTACCGGGTCACAAATCTGCTGGCACTTTTGCTGGCACTTGAGGGCTGTGAAATTTGTAACTCCTTATCCAAACGAGGTTTGGAATTGGAGGCGAGGGTCGGAATCGAACCGACGCATGAGGCTTTTGCAGAGCCCTGCCTTACCACTTGGCTACCCCGCCACCGGCCACAAAATAATCGCCGCCGCCGCCAGGGCAAGCCTTTATTCCACCCGCACTTCCTTGTTTCCCCGCGTCCGGCCTCCGTGTAAGGTGGCCTTTCATGATGAGCGATTCATTGAGCATGACCGCCTCGGCCTGGGATCGGTTCCAGGCCGCGTATGCGGAATTTCCCAAACTCGGCCTGGCGGTGGATTTCAGCCAGGTGAAGTTTCCGGACGACTTTTTGGCGCGGATGGCGCCGTTGACCACAAAAGCCTTCGCCGCGATGGCGGCGCTGGAAGGAGGCGCCAAGGCCAATCCCGATGAAAAGGACGAGCGTGGCGAACCCGGCCGCCGGGTGGGGCATTACTGGCTGCGCAACTCCGCGCTGGCGCCAGAGCCGGCGCTCCAGAAGGAAATTGACGACACGCTGCTCGCCATCAAGGAGTTTGCCCGGAAGATTCACCGCGGCGACATCCAGGGCGCGAGCGGAAAGTTCAAGCACCTCCTCGTGATCGGCATCGGCGGCTCGGCGCTCGGCCCGCAATTTGTCGGCAAGGCGCTTGGCCGGCCGGCCTTCAAGAAAAAGGACAGGATGGAGGTTCTGTTCTTCGACAATACGGACCCCGACGGCATGGACAAGGTGCTGGCCGGCGTGGCGCGGAAATTTGGCCAGACGCTTTGCGTGGTGATTTCAAAATCGGGCGGCACGCCTGAAACACGCAACGGAATGCTCGAGGCCAAAGCGGCTTACGCGGCCGCCGGCGTGCGCTTCGAGGACCACGCCATCGCTATCACGATGGTCGGCAGCAAGCTGGACCAGCAGGTCGTGGCCGACCGGTGGATCGCCCGTTTCCCGATGTGGGACTGGGTCGGCGGTCGCACCAGCGAAACCTCCGCGGTCGGTCTGCTGCCCGCGGCCTTGCAAGGGATCAACATTGACAAGCTGCTCGCCGGCGCCAAGGCCTGCGACGAAGTCACCCGCCGGGCGGAAGCGACGAAGAACCCGGCCATGCAACTCGCGCTCGCGTGGCACTTTATCGGCGAAGGCCGCGGCGCCAAGGACATGGTCGTCATCCCCTACAAGGACCGCCTTGATTTGTTTTCGCGCTATCTCCAGCAGCTCGTCATGGAATCGCTCGGCAAGGAACTCGATCTCGCCGGCAACAAGGTCAATCAGGGCATTTCTGTCTATGGCAACAAGGGTTCCACCGATCAGCACGCCTACATCCAGCAACTGCGCGACGGGCTGAACAACTTTTTCGTCACCTTCATTGAAGTGCTGAAGGACCGCGAAGGCGCGGCGCTCGAAGTGGAACCGGGGGTGACGAGCGGGGATTATCTCTCCGGCTTCCTCCTGGGCACACGCCGGGCGCTTGCGGAGGGCGGCCGGCAGTCCATCACCCTGACCATCCGCGAAGTGTCGCCGTTCACCGTTGGCGTCTTGATCGCGCTGTTCGAGCGGGCGGTTGGTTTTTACGCCTCGCTCATCAACATCAACGCCTACCACCAGCCCGGCGTTCAAGCTGGCAAGGTTGCGGCGGACCGCGTGCTCATGCTCCAGGGCCGGGTGCTCAAGGAGTTCGCCGGCACCAACACCGGCCAGCCCGCAACCGCGGAACAGATTGCCGCAAGGCTTGGTGTGGACGACGTGGAAACGGTGTTCAAGATTTGCGAGCACCTGGCGGCGAACCCCGGTCGCGGCCTGCGGCGCGTGGGCGGCCGCGGCGCAGCCGACGCGCTCTACGGGCCGGAAACCGGATCGTCCGCGGGCCGCTGAAGCGGCGGCGCGGATGTTCTGTGCCGTCAGACGCACATTTTCAAGCCCGGCCGGCGGGTTTATGGCCTTGGTTGCCCGCTTGGTCGCGAGCCTCCGGCAAGGGGCAATAACGGTTTGCATTCAGGCGGGGAGGCTTTAGAATCCTTGGCTCCGTTTCTATGGCATGAGACAATTTGTTACCATCGCGGCCAACGCCTTCATGGAATTGGTGCGGCAGCCGATTTTTCTGCTGCTGCTCACCGCTTCCGGGGTGTTTGGCGTGTTTCTGGCGGTGGTGCCGTATTTCGGCTTCGGCGACGATCCGAAGATGGTCAAGGACAGCGTGCTGGCGGTGACGCTGCTGGCGGGGTTGATCGGCGCGGTGCTCGGGGCCTCGGCCTCGGTGGCCCAGGAAATCCGCGGTGGCACCGCGCTGGCGGTGCTGGCCAAGCCGGTCAGCCGCGCGCAGTTCATCCTCGCCAAATACGCGGGCGTGGCCGGCGCGCTGACGCTGCTGACCTACTTCAACACACTCTCGGCCCTGCTCGCCAGCCGCATGGCGTATGACGCCTACAACAGCGTGGACAGCAGTTCGCTCACGATTTACGTGCTGGCCGTGGTGCTGGCCTACGGCGTGGCGGCCTTTCAGAATTATTTCCTGGAACGGGCGTTTGTGCCGAACGCGGTGTTCGCGCTGACGCTGCTGGTGACACTGGCCGTGTTTTACATCGGCCTGTTTACCACGCGCGAGCTGTCCTTCATCGGCAAGGCGGCGGTGGACTGGCGGCTGGTGCCGGCGGCGGTGTTAATCCTGTTTGCTCTGTGGATTCTCGCGGGCGTGGCGCTGGCCTGCTCGACCCGGCTGGAAATGATTCCCACGCTGGCAATCTGCTCGACCATCTTCCTGCTCGGCCTGATGTCCGACTACCTTTTTGGCACGCGGGCGGAGCCGGTGTGGACGGAAAACCTCACGCTGGAAATGAGCCGTCCCGACCGTACGGAGGCACAGCGGCAGTTGCTCAAGGAGGCCGCCGACCGCTACGATGCCAACCACGACGGCCGGCTGGAGACGGCAGAATTGAACCAAGTCAGTGCCGCCGACATCCAACGCATGACCCAGGCCGGCCTGGGCGGCGTCTGGTGGGCGCGGGTGCTTTATGCGGTGACGCCGAACTGGCAGCTCTTCTGGATGGCCGACGCGATTGACAACGAGAAATCCGTCCCGTGGAGCTATGTGGGGCGGGCGCTGGGATATGTGGCCGGTTATTTGGGCGCGTCCCTCGTGGTGGCGCTGCTCTTGTTTGAGGATCGTGAGCTGAGTTAGGACAAGCATGGAACAGAACGTGCAAAAGAAAGGGCTGCTGAACGCGCTCTTGCTGCTGGCGCTGGGCACCGGCTGGGCGTTCGTGGCGCGTTACGCCAACTCGGCGACCGGCCTGGTCGGCGCCGTGTATCTGGGCCTCGGCTTTCTCGTCGCCGCGCTGAGCTACTTCCAGATGCGGCTGGAGGAGCGCGAACGGCTGGAGCAACTGGAGTTCGACGAACTGAAAAAAACCGCGGCCGGCAGCGCCACGATCTTCACCGGCGCGGCGGACGACACCTTCCCCGCGCGACGGGCGCGGGAACAGTTCGAACGGTTTTTTGTTCCGGGCTTCAGCATCCTGCTTTTCCTCATCGAAGCGATCACCGCCTACCTGCTGTGGCGGTTCATGAGCGAGGACCAGCCGTCCACCACGCAACAGGCCACGGTGGCGATGGCGCTGAACGGACTGTCGGCGCTGATCTTCTTCCAGTTTGGCAAATACTCGGCCGTGCTGGCGCGGCTGGAAAAACAGCGGCTGCTGCGGCCCGGTGCGAGCTACCTGCTGCTGGGCGCGGTGCTGGGCGTGGTGACGGCGCTGGTGGAGGTGGCCGGCTGGGCCGGTTATCAGCAAGTGGACGGGATCGTGGCCCGCGTGCTGACGGCGCTGCTCGGCCTGGTGGCCGCGGAAAACCTGCTGACGCTGGTGTTCGAGATTTACCGGCCGCGGGTGAAGGGCCAGGCGGAACATCCACTTTACGAAAGCCGCCTGATCGGCCTGTTGAGCCAGCCCGGCGGGTTGATCACGACGGCGGCGCAGGCGCTGGATTACCAGTTCGGCTTCAAAGTGTCGGAAACGTGGTTCTACCGGTTTCTGGAAAAGGCGCTGGCCTGGCTGATTTTGCTGCAACTCGCCGTGCTGCTGCTTTCGACGACCGTCGTGTTCCTCAATCCCGGCGAGCAGGCGCTGCTGGAGCGCTTCGGCCATCCGGTCGCCGGCCGGGAGGTGCTCGGCCCCGGCCCGCATTTCAAGTGGCCGTGGCCGATTGACAAGGTGTATCGCTACGAAACCGCCCAGATTCACACCTTCAAGATGGGGCTGGTGCAGAGCGCGGAGCAGGAACAGCAGCGCGTCATGGTCTGGACCCGGACGCACGCGCAGGAGGAGTTCAACATGCTGGTGGCCAGCAGTTCCACAAACGACGAGCAGACCGTGCCGGTCAACCTGCTGGCGGTGGACATCCCGGTGCAATACCAGATCAGCAACCTCCAGGATTTCGCCTACCGGCAGGCCAACGCGGACGAGCTGCTGGAGAATCTCGCGAATGGCGAGGTCACCCGTTACTTCGTCAGCGTGGATGTCAACGAGATCATGACCACCGGCCGCCAGAAGGCGGCCACGGAATTGCGCGACCGCATCCAGCGTCGCGCCGATATCAACCGGCTCGGCGTGAAGATCGTGTTCGTCGGCCTGCACAGCGTGCATCCGCCGGTGAAGGTGGCACCCGCGTTCGAGGAAGTCATCGGCGCCATGCAGGACCGCGACGCCACCAACCTCTACGCCCGGGCCGAGGCCGCCGAGTTGCTGCCGGTGTCGCACGCCGAGGCCGCGGAGAAGACGAACCTCGCGGCCGCCTACGGTTTGAGCGAAACCGCCGCCGCCGCCGCCGAGGCCGGCCGTTTCACCAACCAGCTCGCCGCCTACAACGCCTCCCCGGAGGTCTTCAAGTTCCGCACCTATCTCGACACGCTGGGCCGGTCCATCGCCAACGCCCGCAAATACGTCATCGTGCCGACCAACGCGCAAGACATCGTCATCCTCAACCTCGAAGACAAAATCCGCCCGGACCTGCTCAACGACCTGGCGTTGCCCCCGACGAAAACCAAATAGCCCTTTTACCGACAGCTCATCCGTATGAAGCGCAATCCGATCACCTACGTCACCGCCGGCATTCTGGCAGTGGTGTTCCTCATGATGATGTTCGCCTTTCAAGTGCGGCAGACCGAGGTCGCCATTGTCACCCTCTTCGGCAACTACTCCGGCGGCGCCCGCGAACCCGGCCTCCACTTCCGCCTGCCCTGGCCCATTGAAAGCGTCCATCGGTTCGACAACCGCGTCCGCAACTTTGAGAAGAAATACGAGCCGACGCCCACGCGCGACGGCCGGCTGCTGATGACCGAGGTCTTCGTCGGCTGGCGCATCGCCGACCCCAAGCTGTTCCTGGAGCGGTTCAGCGGCGACGTCAACACCGCCCAGCAGCGGCTCGACGAGCTGGTGCGCCAGGCCAAGAACAGCGTCGTCGGCCAGCACGACTTGCGCGACTTCATCTCCACCGATCCCAAGGAGCTGAAGTTCGACGCCATCGAGAAGGAGATTCTCGCCATCGTGAAACCCAAGGCCGAAGCCACCTACGGCATTGACGTAAGCCTCGTGGGTTTCAAACAAATCGGCCTGCCCGAATCCGTCACGGCCAAGGTCTTCGAGCGGATGCGCGCCGAGCGCGAGGAGCTGGTCAAACAATTCCGCGGTGAAGGCGACGCCCAGGCGCGGACCATTCACTCCGAGGCCGAGCGGGAACGCGCGCAACTGCTCGCCCAGGCCGAGGCGCAGGCCACCCAGATCAAGGGCCAGGCCGACGCCAAGGCGGCCGAGGCGCTGAAGACCTTCGAGCAGAATCCCGAGCTGGCCGTGTTCCTGCTCAAGCTCAAGGCGCTCCAGGAATCGCTGCATGATCGCTCGACGCTGATCCTCGATCCGCAGACGCCCCCGTTTGACCTGTTGAAAGGGCAGAAGGGGCTGCCCGGCACCACCAAGCCGTGAACCTGCCTCTGTTGTCATGAGCGACGCGCCACTTCATCCTCCGCACGATCACGATCACGATCACGACGCTGGCCCGCCGCCGGCCGCGTTCGACGACGCCAGTTCGCAGGCCTTGTCCGAGGCTCTCGGCAGCAGCTTCCGCATTGTGAAACTGCTCATGGTGGCGCTGGTGTTGTTGTTCCTCGGCTCGGGCATATTCGTGGTGCAGCCGAACCAGGTGGCCGTGCTGCTGCGTTTTGGCAAGCCCGTGGGCATGGGCACGGAACAACTGCTCCAGCCCGGCTGGCACTGGGGCTGGCCGCAGCCGATTGACGAGGTCCGGACCATCGCCGTCGGCCAGAGCTACACCGTCACCTCCACCACCGGCTGGTATGCCACCACGCCGGACATGGAGGCGCGCAACGAGGAACCGACGCCGCGCGGCTTCCTCAGTCCGGAGGCCGACGGTTACGTGCTGTCTGCGGACGGCAACATTGTTCACGCGCGGGCCACCATCAAATACCGGATCACGGACCCGTTGCGCTACACGTTCAGCTTCACGAACGTCACCGAGCTGCTCACCAACATCGTCAACAACGCCATCATCTACGCCGCCTCCAAGACCACGGCCGACAACATGCTCTACACCGACACCACCGGTTACCGCGACGCCGTGGTCGAGCGCGTGCGCCAGAAGGTCGAGGAACTGAATCTCGGCATCACGCTCGAACCGAGCGAGGTTGCCACCAAGGTGCCGGTGGACGTGAAGGCCGCGTTCGAGGCTGTCAGCGCCGCGGAGCAGGACCGCAGCAAGGCCATCCGCACGGCCGAGGGCGACCGCGACGAAGTCGTCCGCAAGGCCGCCGGCGAGGCGCAGGCGGTCATTAATGACGGCCTCAGCAGCAGCAACCGCCTGGTCAGTGCCGTGCAGGCCGAGGCGCGCTACTTCAACGATCTGCTGCCTTACTACCGCCAGGATTCGCATTTGCTCGAGCAGCGGCTTTTGCTCGCCACCATGCAGGTGGTGATGACCAACGCCCAGGAGAAGTTCTACCAGCCGGAGCGCATCGGCGAACTCCGCCTTCAGATGAGCCGCGAGCCGCTCAAGGTGGAGGCCCCGCCGAAGAAGTGACCGCGTCCCGAACCCCTTTCCCGCCATGCAAGTCACCTCCCTTCTCAGCCGCCAGGAAACCGACGCTCACGACCCGGCTCACGGTCATGATCACCATCACGACCATGACCACGATCATCACGGGCACGATCACGAGCACATTCCCGTGCATCTGCCCCAGATGCTCGCGGGGCTGATTTTCGTCGTGAATTCCTACCTGGTGAACTGGCTTTTCGCCGGTGGTCAAATGGTCGCCAGCGCCAGTGCCATGATCGGCGCCATCATCCTCGGCGCACCGATCGTCTGGACCTCGGTCAAGGACCTCCGCGCGGGCATTCTCAGCATCAACGAGCTGGTCACCATCGCCGTGCTGGGTTCCTTCGGCAAGGGCGCCGCGGCGCTCGGTTCCGCCGCGCCGTCCATGGGTGCCGGGGATTACCAGACCGCCGCCATCGTCGCTTTTTTCATGCTCGTCGGCGAGTTGATTGAAACCCGCACCGCCGCCGGCGCCCGCGCGTCCATCGAGTCCCTCATCCAGCTCACGCCCACCAAGGCCCGCCGCCTCCTGCCCGGCGGCAAGGAGGAGGAAGTCGCCGCCAAGGACCTGAACGTCGGCGACACCATTCGCATCCGCCCCGGCGACAACGTCGCGGCCGACGGCGTGATCGCCTCCGGACAAGGCTCGTTCAACCAGGCCAACATCACCGGCGAGTCGCTCCCGGTGGACAAAAACCCCGGCGACCAGGTCTTTGCCGGCACGCAAAATCTCACCGGCGTCCTCGAAATCCGCGTCAGCCGCGCCGGCGAGGACACCACGCTGGGCCGCGTGCGCGACCTCATCCTCGCCGCCGAGAAGACCAAGCTGCCCATCATGCGGATCGTGGACCAATACATGGTCTATTACACGCCGTTCGTGCTCGTGCTCGGCGCGCTGGTCTGGGCCTTCACCCACGACCTGAACCGCGTGATCGCCGTCCTCGTCGTCGCCTGCCCGTGCGCCTTCATCCTCGCGTCGCCGACCGCGATGGTGGCCGCGCTGTCGGCCGCCGCGCGGCTGGGCATCCTCATCAAGAACGTCGCCGACATTGAAATGGCCGCCCGCATCAACGCCTTCATTTTCGACAAGACCGGCACGCTGACCACCGGCAAACTCGCCGTCAGCCGCCTCGCCCCGGTGGAAGGCGTGAAGCCCGCCGAACTGCTCCGCCTCGCCGCCTCAGCCGAGAAATACAGCAACCACCCGACGGCCAAGGCGCTGGCCCAGCTCGCCGGCGAAGCCGGCGTGCCACTGGCGGAACCGGCGGATTTCAACGAAACCGCCGGCCGCGGCATCAAGGCCCGCGTCGAGGGATCGGAAGTCCTCGTCGGCCGCGCGCAATGGTTGAAGGACCGCGGGCTGAAGGAATCCTTCGAACAGGCGGTGGACTTGAACGAGACCGAGGGGTTCAGCCTGATCTTTGTGGCGCGGGAAGGCCGGTTCATCGGCTGGGTCGGTTTGAAGGATGAAACGCGCAAGGAAGCCAAGGAGTCGCTCGCCGGGCTGCTCACCACCGGCGTCCGCCGCGTGGCGATGGTGTCCGGCGACCGCCAGCCCGTGGCCGCCCGCGTGGCGCGCGAAATCGGCTGCGAAGAAGTCGTGGCCGAGTGCCTGCCGCAAAACAAGGTGGATTTCGTGCGCCAGACCAAGGCCAAGGGCTACCGCGTGGCGGTGGTCGGCGACGGCGTGAACGACGCCCCGGCGCTCGCCGCGGGCGACATGGGCATCGCCATGGGCGCCGCCGGCAGCGAGGTGGCCATCCACAGCGCCACGATTGCGCTGATGAACAATGACCTCCGCCGGCTGCCGTTCCTCGTGAAGCTCTCGCGCACGACGCGCAGCGTCATCAACCAGAATTTCCTCTTCGGCGTCTGCTTCATCCTCATCGGCTGGACGCTCGCGGCCTTCGGTTACATCAACCCGATCATCGCCGCCGTCATGCACAACACCGGCTCGCTGATCGTGGTCTTCAACTCCGCGCGCCTGGTCCGTCAGGGCGAGGATCTGGAGCCGTTCAAACCCGCGACCGAGGACGCCGCCGCAGGCACCACGTCCGCCGGCCAACTGGCGCCCAGACCGGCCTGATCGTCTGGCGCGGACGCGGTGATCGCGGCCGCCGTTTCGCCGCGCCATCGCCCGCCGTGCATGTCGCGAATTTCCCACCGGCCGGATCGCAGCCGGATCGTGAGCGAGTCGTTTTGACTGGTGCGGAGCAACCGCGCGCCGGACTTCGCCAGCCGGGCGCAAGACGCGTCGCTCGCGCGCTCAGCGGTCAACCGTGCCGCGTCGCTCAGAATGATCACCTGCGGTTGCACGGCCGCCAGCAACGCCGCGCCCAGCGGCTCGCCGCGCGCCGGCAGGCCGGCGACAACGATGTCCGCCTGCAACTCGCCGCCGCGCTCCACCAGCGCCCGTTGGCCGGCCTGGCCGAGGTCGGAGAGCAGCAGCACCCGCACGCCGCTGAACGTGCCGCGCAGCACGAGCGCGGCGTCGTCCGCGAGCGCGAAATTGTCTTCCGCGGCCGGATGCAACACGGTCCAGCCGGCGATCGTGTCGCCGCGTCGCAGGCGGGTCCGGTCGTGCGCCGCCGCGTCGAGCATTTCGCCCAGCCGCCGGTATTCTGGTGAGCGGAAGGACGCGACGCTCAGGCCCACGGCCCGCGGCTGAAATTCATCCCACACGGTTCGCCAGCCGGCCACGTGCCGTGCATCGCCGTGCGTGACGAGGAAGTGTGGCAGGCGGTTGACGCCCTGGCCGCGCAGGAACGGTTTCACGATGAAGCCGGCGGCGGATTCATTGCCGCAGTCCACCAGCAGGTCACCGCCCTGGCTTGGCGCATGAACGAAGTGCGCCGAACCGCCGTCCAGCGCCAGCACGGTGATGTGCGTCTCGCCGCGCTGCCACCACTAATACCCTCCGGCCGCCAGCAGGCCGGCCGCGAGGGCGACGGCAAACACCTTCCGGCGGCGTGGCGCCAGCAGCCAGCCGCTCAGCACGCCGACGAGCAGGCCATACCAGACCACGAAGCCGACGAAGCCCGGCGAGCGGACGTTGAAGCAGGCGGCCGGCAGCGTGGCCGCCCATTCGCTGAACCGCACCATCGCGGTCATCCAGAGCCACGCGCTGTGGTTGAACAATGCCGGGAGCAACGGCAGCCAGCCGCCGCCGAGCAGGCTGCCCAAATTGCTCATCAACGCCAGACTGCTCAGCGGGACGATCACGAGGTTCGCGATCAGCGTGACCGGCGCAAAAAAATGAAAGTAGTGCGCGATCAACGGCAGCGAGCCGAGCCAAGCAGCGAACGACACGGCAAAGTTGAGCAGCAGCGCGCGGGCGGCCGGCGTCCACCGCCGCCGCCAGCGGGGGAGCAGTTCCACGGGCAGCAGTGGGTCGGTTTGCAGCCAGCGGTTCACCAGTCGTTCCAGCGGCGGCAGCCACAGCGCCAGGCTCAGGACGACAAAGAACGAGAGTTGAAAGCTGGTTTGAAACAACTGCTCCGGCTGCCAGAGCAGGACAATGAAGCCCGCGGCGGCGAGCGAATTCAGGAGGTTGCCGGGCCGGCGCAACGCCCAGCCGAGCACGATCACTGTCATCATGATCGTCGCGCGGATCGCCGAGGGCTGCCAGCCGGTGACGCCGGTGTAAAACCAGATCAGCGGAATCACCAGCACGCCGCACGCCCCGCGCGACACCCGCAGCACGCGGAGCAATTGCACCAGGATGCCGGTGATCAATGCCACGTGCAGGCCGCTGATGGCAAAGATGTGCATCGTGCCCGTCCGCATGAACGGCTCTGAAACCTCGCTCGTCAGCCCTGTCTTCCAGCCGAGCGTCATCGCCCACAGCAACCGGAGCGATTCGTCCTCGACTGGCAGCCCGCGCGCCAGCGTCGTCTGCGCCCAACCGCGGAACCGGTCTGCCAGCGGTCGCGGCGGGGCCGCGCTCGTGATGGCGAGGCGCCAGTCGTTCGTGTCGCGCGTGACGAGTTGATGGTAAATGCCCAGATGCGCCAGGTGGGCGCGGTAATCAAACAAGCCTTCGGCGATGGCGCCCGCCGGCGGGCGGAGCACGCCAAAAACCTCCACCGGCTGGCCCGCGAAAAACGCCCCGTCCAGCACCGCCGGCACGGTGGCGATCACCCGGCCGGTCGCCGGCTGCCAGACATCCTCTCGTCGCAGTGCCGTGGCCTCGACGGTGACCAGGCTGCGCCAACGCTCCATTTCGTCGCGCACGGTGCTGCGCTGGGTGGGGGTTTCGGCCAGCCGGCCCCGAAGCGTCACCAGTTCGGTGCGATCGCCGAAGACAGTTCGCAAATCAACTGGGGAAAGCACCGCCGTGCGCGTGGCGAGGTTCGTCCAGCCGGCGACGAACAGCAGCGGCCAAAGGAGTTTTGGCCGCAGCCGGGAGGAGACAAAACACGCGCCGGCCAGCAGCAACGCGACAGCAAACAACCCCACCAGCGGCGGATGGCACCAGTTGGCCACCAGGACGCCGCCGATGTAAACCAAAGCCACCGGGACAAATGGATGGCGCATGGCGTGAGCGATGCGGACCTGTTGGATTTGAACTGGCGCTAGGGAAGCCCAGTTTGCCGGCGCCGGCAAGCCGTTTGCGCGGTGGCCTCGCTCCCGTCTCCCGTCTTGCTGCCTTGAATTGATATGCCGGACGCAGCGTGGTCGTGTTTTCCGCGATGCGCGGCCACCGCGCTGCGATGATGTGTCGCCCGCTTGCGACGGCCTTCCCGCAATCTGCGACGGGTTGCCGCCAACTTGCGACGGCATTCCGTCCGGTTGCGACGCTGTTCCGGCAACGGCGACCGTCTGCCGCCAGGTTGCGATGAATTTTCGGGCAGTTGCGACGGATTTTTGTGAAATTTTTCCGCTTCATAATCTTCCATCACAGGATTAATAATTCCCACTGTTCGCCAGAAGCAAGAATCCAAGCAGAGAATTCACATGAAAAAGCAAGTCATCCATACGCTGGATGCGCTCAAACGGGTCAACGCCTTCTATACCAATCATGCCGCTGATTTCCCGGCGGATAGCATCGGCGGGCAACAATTCGCCAAAGTTGCCGCCGTGGTCACGCAGGCCGGCAACCTCGGCGAACAACAACTCACCGCCGGCGCGGACGCACACCACAGCGTATTGAGCAAGGCCACGCTGCGCCTGCTGATTCATGATGACATGGCCGGCATCAACCGCGCCGCGCGCAGCCTTTCGCTGCTCGGCACGGTGGACTTGGACGGAAAATTTGCCATGCCGCACAGCCGGGGCGATCAACGGCTGGTCAACGCCGCGCGCGCCTTCATCACCGAAGCCACGCCGTTCAAGGCGCCGATGACGCAACTGGGTTTGCCGGCCGATTTTCTCGATACACTCAAAACACACGCGGACGCCTTTGAAACCGCCGGCACGGGCAAGGCTGCCGGCAAGGAATCGAAAGCCAGCGCCACCGCCGGCTTGAGCGACACGGCGCACGACGCGGTGATTGCCCTGCACGTATTGGATACGATTGTCCGCAACACCTACAAGAACGACCCGCAGAAACTGGCCGAATGGATCGTGGCCAGCAACGTCGAACGCAATCAGGCCAAAGCGGCCCAGCCAGCGCCAACACCAGCAACAAAATAAAGCGCGATTCTTTTAACGCAAAAAACGCAAAGTCGCAGAGGCGCAAAGCAAACTGAAGCCTTGAAAGGGCAACAGAAATTAGAGCGGTTTAAATGAAACTGTAGCCACACGAAGCGAACCAGTATGCTTGTCCCCATTTTCAAACCACTGGCCGCCGAAAATAAGCTATGACTTTCTGGCGCTGACGGACGGTTTGGTTGACCGTCGTGGCTCTGTTTCCCGAGATATTGGGAAAGGAGAAAGGCTG
>JAJXZJ010000063.1 GCA_021780105.1 bacterium | reverse complement strand
CGCGACAAGGCCGCAACCGAACCGTTGCGCGCGAAGGTCGCGAAGGCCCTGCAAGCAAGATTTCACCTTCGTTGTCTTCGCAGACTTCGCGCGACAAACACTCCGCCCAGAACGCGACGATATGGGGAGATAGCACTCCCGAGAAGGCAACGGCACTCATGGCCGCGAGGCCGCAAAATCGCTGTCGCTCCGCGACTCGGCGTCTCCGCGGTGAACCAGCCCGCCGGCGTTTTCTCAAAGGGCGCGGGGGTGCGCCCAAACGAGCACAACTTGCCGGCTGACTTGGCACGGAACCGGCCAGGTTTATGCGCCAGTTGCCATGAACTCGATTGACCGGCGGATTTCAGCGGAAGGCGCGGAAAACGGCACGCGAGCCGCGTGCGGTCCTCATTCAATTTCGGCGATCACGCCGCTTCAACGCCGTGATCGCCCGTGGTGCTGAAGCGGACTGAAGTCCGCGCTCCGACGACGCCCAACGAGCACCGCGCCACTGCTTACCGACCGCTGAACCTGGCAGGAATCCTGCTGTTTTTAGCACTGAGCATTAGAATTTGGTTTTGAGCAGCGTTTGGTGGTGGAGGCTGCCACGGGGTGGAGCGTCCGCCAGATCGTGTTTGGCCAACAGGCAGCACCTAAACAGCGGAACATCATGAAAACCCAGACCTACATTGTGCAAATCACCAGTCAGCAAAACCCAAC
Source organism: bacterium (assembly GCA_021780105.1). Lineage (GTDB taxonomy): Bacteria > Verrucomicrobiota > Verrucomicrobiia > Limisphaerales > J093 > JAJXZJ01. Next base: position 12,959 of record JAJXZJ010000063.1, on the reverse strand, counting down.
CGCGCCGTTCAAAGCTGTAAATGCTGCGAGACTGTTGCTATTATTGTTGTTGCTCGCTTTCCCCGCCACGATCCAGGCGCAAGACTTTACGTACACGACCACCAACAACACGGTCACGATTACGGGCTACATCGGCTCCGGTGGCGACGTCACCATCCCCGAAACGATCAACGGCTATCCGGTGACCGGTATCGGAAGTTTGGCCTTCTACGACTGCACCACATTGACCGGCGTGATCATCCCATCTGGGGTTACGAGCATTGGAGACTGGGCCTTCTATGACTGCACTCACCTGGCCCGCGTCACCATCCCCGACAGTGTCATCAGCATTGGGGGCGGGGCGTTCTATGATTGCATCGGCTTGACGAACGTCAGCACTGGCGACGGCGTTCGCAACCTCGGCGCCGAGGCGTTCCTGGGTTGCGCGGGTTTGAGTTCGGTAACGATAGGCAAGAGTGTCACCATGATCGGGCAGTACGCCTTTGGTCGCTGTGTCCGCTTGCCCGACGTAACGATCCCCGACAACGTGACAAGCATGGGGGACGACGTCTTCACCGGCTGCACCAGCCTGACCAACGTCGTGATCGGCAACGGTGTCAGGCGGATCGGCGAACAGGCGTTTTCCGGCTGCACCAACCTCGCGCGAGTGGCCATTGGCAGCAAAGTCGGCAGTATCGGTAGCAGCGCATTTTATAACTGCGCGAGTCTGACCAGTGTCACCATCCTCCGAGGTGTCTCCACCATAGGATTCTTGGCCTTCGGCGGATGCGAGAGTTTGACGAGCATCTACTTCGAGGGAGACGCTCCGACTGTCGGTTCAAACGCGTTCGCAGGTGACACTCAAGCGTTAGTTTATTACCTGTCGGGAACAGCGGGCTGGGGCGCCACGTTTGGCGGTCTGCCAGCGGTTCCTTTGAATGAGCCGTATTCAATCATCGTCGGCAACAACACGATCACCATCTGGCTCTACACTGGCTCCGGCGGAGCGGTGAACATCCCGGATACGATCATAGGCTTGCCCGTCACCAGCATTGCGAACTGGGCTTTCAGGGGAAACTCCGCTGTGACCAGTGTCACGATTCCTGACAGCGTCACGGACGTGGGTGAATCCGCGTTCGAATTCTGTTCTGGCTTAACCAACGTCATCATCGGCGACAACGTTGGTGCCATCAGAAATTCGGCATTCGCTAGCTGTCATTCCTTGGCCAGCATCATGATCGGCAACAGCGTTGCCAGTCTGGGAGACGAGGCGTTTTCCGGGTGTGCCGGTTTGACCAAAATCACGCTCCCGCCGAGCGTCAGCAACATCGGGGATGCGGTCTTTTCGGGTTGTTCCAGTCTGGCTGATATCACGATCGGTGCCGGTGTTACGAACATCGGTAGCGGTGCCTTCAGCTATTGCAGCAGCCTGACCAGCATCACCATTCCCAGTGGCGTCGCCAATGTCGGAACGGGGGCGTTCACATTTTGCACCAGTCTGACCGCGGTTACGGTGGATCCGAGTAACTCCGATTTCTCAAGCCTAGATGGGGTTTTGTTCAATCAGAACCAGACCACGCTCATCGCCTATCCGGGAGGCAGAACCGGGAGCTACACCGTTCCGGCCGGCGTCACTGGCATTGGCGGCTCGGCGTTTGAAGGATGCTACCTGCGTGACGTCACGATTGGCAGCAATGTGATTACCATCGGAGACTGGGCGTTTGGCGTCTGCTTGGGCCTTACCAATGTTACGATGGGTGACAGTGTGACCACCATTGGGCACGCGGCCTTCGATGGGTGCGATTCCCTGACCAGCATGATGCTCGGTCACGGCGTAACCAACATTGGGGACGCGGCATTCGCCATGTGCACCCGCCTGTCCCAAATCGCGATACCCAATGGGGTCACCGACATCTCTTCTAATACGTTTAATTGGTGCCAATCGTTGACCAACGTCACGCTCCCGGAAAGTCTCCGCAGCATCGGCGACCTGGCATTTGAGGATTGTAACAGTCTGGCCAGCGTCACGATCCCACAAAACGTCAGCACTATCGGGGACTATGCGTTTTGGGGTTGCGCGCGGTTGACGGGTGTCTATTTCAAAGGAGATGCCCCCGCCCTCGGTTCCGCTGTGTTCCTTTGGGACAACGCAACTGTCTATTACCTCCCTGGCACCACGGGCTGGGGTGACATGTTTGGCGGTCTGCCGACGGTTTTGTGGAATCCGCAGCCGAAGTTCCCTGTGGTGAAGGCAAATCAATTCGGATTTACCATCACCGGGACCGCCAATCTGGTTGTCGTCGTGGAAGCCTGCACGAACCTGGCAAATCCGGCCTGGTTTTCGGTGAGCACCAACACGCTGAACGGCGGCCTGGCGTATTTCAGCGATCCGCAGTGGACGAAGGATCCCACGCGGTTCTATCGCCTCCGCTCGCCGTGAACAGCGAGACGTTGCCTGGCCAGCTTCGTCCGTTGCGGGCTGGTCCGTCGTTGATCGCGTTCATGGTTTCCACCGGTAAAGCAGGACCTTTGCTTTGTAGTCTTCCTCGACGAAAACGAGATACTCGCCGGTGCTGCGTTGGAACGCGCTGATGCCGGTAAGGATGTCAATCCAGCCGGTGTTTTCCGCGCCGCCCACGACCGGCCCCGGCTCAAACATGCCGACGGCGGCGCCGTCACTGAGACGGTTCACCCAGACGCGCCCGCGCTCCTTCCATCCGCCGGTGAACACGTAATCGCCCGCGGCCGCCACGCACTCGGCTTCCTCGCCGGCACCGGAAACGAACGAGACCGTCTTGCGGTTGCCGGCCAGGTAATGCGGACAAATGAACACGCGGCCGATGTGCCGCATGTCGCCACCCTCGTCCGCCACCACCAGCGTGTCGGTATCGCCGAGATAAACGACCCGCGCCACCTTGGTCACGCCCTCCGGCTTGTCGAGCACCGTGACCTTGTCGGCGCGATAGATCGGATTTCCCCGCGGGTCGAGCCCCTGAAAGTCGTAGCGGAAGAAGCCGTAGGCCATCCAGATGTTCCCCTTGCGGTCCACCCAGAACGGTCCAGGTCGGACACGATCCGTGTTCGGCGCGAATTCGTCGGCCTGGTAATCGCCGTCGCCGTTCGCGTCGCGCCAGATCGAAGTGCCCGGCGGCTTGTGCGGCGGCCACTTGAGGTCGGTGTTGAAGAGGTTGTTGCCCCATTGCAGGATCAAGCCGGACGGCACCGCGATCTCGCCATCGTAACGGAAGATGTTGATGAAATTGCTGGCGAACATGCCGCCCACGAACATGAACCGTTTGCCATTCAAATAAACGATCTGCGGCGAGGTCAGTCCGTGTTCACCCTGCTGTTTCACGAACGTCAGCCCGCGCGGATCGTTCGGGTAACGGTGACGGTCCAGCGAGTAGCCGCCCCAGCTCGCTTCGCGGCCGGGCGGCTGCGCGTAGTCCATGACGTAATGCTCCTGGATGCCCCAGACATCGCTGCCGTCGGTCGTGGGATCAGCGCAGGCCAGGTCAACGAAACAGAGACCGTAGAGTTGCCAAAGTAGTTTGCCGTTGGGCGCAAACTTGCGCAGCACGGTGCCCATCTCGCTCATGGCGACGTAAAGGTTGCCCGCCGCGTCCATGCCGATGCCGCGGATGCCCCAGAACTTCGTGGGCATGACTTCGCCCGGTGTGCCGACGCTGATGCCGCCGCGCTCGCCGAACGCGCGCGTCAACCGCGGATGCTCGGGATCGCTCACGTCGTAAAACAGCACCTGTTGCCGCGGACCCGTGAGCGAGTCGGCGACCATGAGCTGGCCATCGTTGGCCAGCGCCAACGCGGTCGGCTGAAACAAATCGGGGAACGTCACGTTGCGGCCGTCGCACTGGATGCCCTTCGGCATGAAGTCCCACTCCTGGTGCTTTGGATCCACGTATTCGACGACGAGTTTCCAGTGGCGCCCGGCCTTGTCGGTCACTTCGAGGCTGTTGGCTTTCACGTCCTGGTTGCCGATCACGTCGCCGTCCTTGTAAACGCCGAAGCGGTGCCCGCCTTCGTCCCAGTGACTCCAGGTGTTCACCGTGCCGTCCGGCTGGACCTGGGCGTCAATGAAGAAATCCTGCACCCAGCGGTTGCTGGCGCCAGAAAAGGAGTTGCCCAACCAAGACGTCTCGTAATGGCCCGGCGGCGGATGCAGGTTTTCCGCGGCCAGTGACGCGCAAGCGCAAGCGGTCAGCGCGCCGGCGGCGAAGAGGATTTGCCGACGAAGAGCGAGATGTTGCTTCATTGTTTTACTCCTGACTTCTCCGGTCCGGCGGTCGGCACCAGCACCCAGTCTCCGTCGCCGACCGAGTTCTTGCCCGGCGGCGTGAATCGGTGGCCGCCTTGGTTGAGCAAGACGCCTCATGGTTGAAGCGTTTCCTCTAAGCGCGGCGGATGCGGCGTTGCGCCGCTGACGTATCCTCGAAGCCACGGGCAACCGCGTAGGATCGCATTGTTATAACGGATTTGGTCGGCGAAGCTGATGTTGTCCCAGAACTTCCAATAGGTGTCGCCTTCCGGACCGACCTCCTGGACATCGCGCCAGAATGCGTGCGCCCGAGTGATCTCGTCGATGGCTTGCTGCACCCCCTTGGCCGGGTTATCCGTCTCATAGACAACACCCATGAAGCGAGGTTGTCGCCGCCGCACGGACCTCAACCAAACTCCTCCATTCGTCTCGTCCGGCTTCACCTGCGAACAGGCGTCCGGCTTCGGGAAGTATTCACCGTGCGGCAATTCGTAGTAGAGCAACGCCCGAGGGAACGCCCGCGCGATCGCGTCGATTCGGCAATCCGCCTGGTTCGAGTCGTCCCAGTCAGTCATCGCCACGAGCACCTGCGTGGTGTCGAAGCCCGGCGCGGGCGGCGCATCCGGAGCCACGCCGGCGCACACCGGAATGAAACCGTTCGCCACGAGCGCCGCATAGGCTCGATTCAGTCGTTCACCGTAGCCCACAGCGTAGTCAGCATCCACGGGATAGAGGCCATGATAACCATTACCGATGTCCGCACGCGCAACGTGCAGAAACCAGTGCGTCCACCCAAGCTTCTTAGCCTGGGCAAATGCAAGCGGCCACAAATTTTCCGGATAGTTCGGCAGATTGACCGCCCACATCCAGGTGCCGCTGACGATGCCATGCGGCACCTGACCGTTGTCCCCCTGATTTCGCATCCGCAGGATTGGGTCATAGCCGTCGGCGTTGAAGTGTGGCTTGAGTTCCGGCACATCGCCGATGAACAGCATCAAGTCTGTCTGGAAATCCGTGAGTTCTGCCCGCGTGAAGGTCCGCGATGGTGCCTTCGCGTATGTCTTAGCAGGCCGATCAAAGCCTAAACCCGGCAGGAAAAGGCCTTTGATGATGTAGGCACCGGGGCCTTGCGGAAGCGTGAACCTTGTCCCTGCATGGAGTGTCAGGTTCGTAACCACCGTGCCAGTCAACGGATTGAAAACCTCAGCCCGAACTTCTCGCCGGGCTTCCATTGTGACGCCGCCGCCGAGGATCCCCATCGGCAGGCAGACGAATTGGTCACCTTTGCTGGAGCCGATATTGCGGTCGCAGCCGTTGGTCGGACCGCTTACGTCGGGCCAATACTGGTTTGGCTTATCGTCACAAAGGACGGTGAATGGCGCGCCGGGCTCAATGCCATCATTGCGTGTCCAACTGGCCAGGTCGGGTGGCAGGATCTGGCGAAGGTGTTGATACGCGTTGATCCCGGCGGTGTCCTCGAAGCGAACTTCGTCACCCGCAGGCGGACAACAACGAACGTATCCCTGCACGCCCGCGCGCGAATGGTAAACATAAGCGGGCAAATTCGCAATGTAAGCAAAGGCCGCCGCTGCGCAGAGCTTGATGGGATCGCTCTCCGAACTGACCGATGAGCCCGGACCGATTGGCTCGTTGCTGATCACGGGCGGCACGCCCGGCAGGTCGCCGGCCCGATACGCATCGCGCACGGGCAGCCAGCCACCTTCCTTCGTCCCGGTGTCCCGGCTGAAGTGAACCGTGGCCAGGTCTGCGGAACTGCCGCGGTAGAGCGCCATGATACCTTGGTCACTCGTGTCGGCGCTCGAGGTAATGGCCACCGGCACGGCGGTCCGATCGGTGAGGCGCCGCGTAAACGCGCGCAAGTCCGCGATTCCTTGCGTGCCTGGGAATCCGTTTTGCCAGGCCTCGTTCGCCACTTCCAAATACAGGATCTGCGGCTCCCGCCCCGCGATATTCGCCAGGATTTTGTCCAGATGCGCTTTCCGGGTTGAATTGGACGGCATCACGTATTGAGCATCCGCGAAGATGGTTATCTCGGCGCGCAGCCCGTGCCGAGCGGCCAGATCCAGCAGGTCGCGGAACTGTGACCAGTAATCCGGCCAGGCCTGAATCACCCGCCCCGCCCGGTTGGTGAAGCTCACGGGCGCAATTTCGAGCCCCTCCCAACTCACCATGCTGAGAACGCGGACGTAGTTGAACCCTTTCGCGGCGATCAGCTCCAGGTTGCGATTCAATCGTGCGCGGTCATATTTGGCGTCACGCAGGGCTTCAAAGTAAGACACCCCCAAACCAAGGAACGGCCCGGTGTCGTCGCAGAAAGATTTGCCGCTTAACCGGACGAGGTTTGTGCCGCTCGGCAGGCTTGAGATCTTTCCCGTGCTGTTTGTGAAGAAGAGAGGTTTGAGCGCATGGACTCGCATTGGGTCAGCAGCGGGTGTTCCTCCGAAGGCGGTCCACGCCACCAGCAGTGTAGCCCACATCAGCACGCTTTTAGTTTTATGCGAATTCATGGGAATTCTGTGCGAAAAGATGCAGGGTCACGTTGACCAAATTGAATCGGTGGTGCGGGTTGATCCCTGTTTTTGCGCCATCGTCATAGACGCTGAAAATGCTCCAGAGCTTCATCGCCCCTCCATTTCTGGGGGAACCGGTCTTGCCATTTTAAATGAAAGACGCCAGGGGTTCTGGATTCTGCCCGCCGCTCGCTTTGACCCTGCGCCAGAGTTCTGGGATGCCATCAATGTGCGCGATGCATGGGTTCACGGTTTTACAGTATCACTTGGTAGTTACCGATAGACCTTGGGATTGGTCATGGTTTTGAAGAACTCTTCCTCCATCGCCTTCAACTGGGTGCCCTGCTTGGGAATAGTAATGGCGACGTTGTCATAGTCCTCAACCTGCGTGAGGCAGCGATGATCGAAGGTGTAAAAGATCCACGCGCCGTCGCCCCATTGGTTGGCCTTGGCCAGATCACCCGTGGCGTAGGTCCGCAGCAGATCGCCGAGCGGATTGTGCGGCAGCTCCTTGAATCGGTCCGGCTTCCAGACCTGGAGCTTGTCCCAGAAATAGCCGCGCGCCCAATTCGCAAAACGGCACCGTTTCATCGCGATCTCCCACGCCCAACCGTCCGCTCCGTTGTAGGTGCCTCCATCTATCTGGAAAACGATCATGCGGTCAACAATGGTCGGATCGGTCAGATACGCCGTCGCGACCGTCGTGCAGGGCCCTCCGGCAAAGACCAGCAACGGCTTCTCCGGGGAGGCCTTTTTCGCCTCGGCTACGATCAGATCGCTGCCGGACGAACGTTTGAACAACGTGTCCTCGATTTTCCCGCTCGCCGGCTTGCCCAGCGCCTCGTTGGAGCCAGCCACCGGCTCCGGAATATTCCGTAAACCACTGGCCCGCGCTGCCTTCAACAACTTTTGACAGTCCGCCATGCCTTGTTTGAGCTGGTAGGTGTAGCCCTTTTCCCAGTCATACATGTCGCGGCTGACGATGTTCCCGCGCAGGTGGCACTGACCCAGGCTGGCCTTGGCCCAGAGATACGCCGCGTCGGGAACGTCGGTCCACCAATCATTGTCGTAGATAACGGGGTTCGCCGCACGGACGCCAACGAGCTGCAGTGTGCCATTGGTCACGCTGAATTCAGGGACGAGCGCTTGCACATTCAGGCGACCGAAAACAACCATGGCCAGCAGCGCCAGGCGGGTTGGGTGAATCATGCGGGATGAGATGAAGTTTATCATGGCTTTGAGGATTATGGCCGGGTTGTGACCGGCTTGGTTTGAGGGGCGGCACCACTCAACGGATCGGTCATTTCATATACCATGCATTTGCCCTTGGCGTCTTCTTCGACGAAAACGAGATAATCTCCGTTCTGCCGGCGGAATGCGCGGATGGCGTCGCGGATGTCCGTCCAGCCGCTTTCACCATGCACTTCCGGTCCGGGTTTCATTGTCCCAAGGAGTCGGCCGTCGCTTTGTGCATAGACATAGACCTCGGCGGTTTTTCCGATCACGATGAAGAACAGGTCGCCCGCGACTGCGAACGATTCCCCCCAGATGGATCCCTTCTCGTAAGGCAAAACCGTGCGATAGCGTGGCACAGGATTCGTGCTCCAGTGATCGTAGCAAATCACTTCCGTGCCCACGGTGCCCCATTCGCCGCCGGTGATTGCGTGTTCCTTGGTTTGCCCGGTTAGAAACATGCTATCGCTCTCCGGCTGGTATTCGACTCGCAGGAGATCCGTGATGGGGGCGGGCATGGGATAATGAACCGGTGCCGGGTTGTAGCGCGGCGTGCCGTGGGCATCCAGCCCTTCGAACCGCCAGCGCCAGATGCCGGTGTCGCGGCCGCCCTGCCAGATGTCTCCCTTCGCGTCCACATCGCTCGCCCAATACTCGCCGGTCGGGCCTTCGGTCGCAGTATATTCGCCGGGGTCCATCTGCCCGTTCCCATTCACATCGCGCCAGAAGAACCGGCCCTTCTCCGGCTGGCCGCTGGCTTTCCAATTTCCATTTTCGGCTTTAAGTGGCCCGCTGGTGAGAACCACCGAAGGCATGGCCATGTCGCCGTCAACCCGATAAAGTCCCAGGATGCCCTGCCACATGCCACGCAGACAGATGAAGAGATGGCCGTCGAGCCGGCGAAGTTCGGTGCCGCATTGCAGGCCCGGGAAATGAATACGCAGGTCATCCGGATATCGAAACGGATCCAGCGTCTGCGCCACCCATTGCCAGCCTTTGCCGGGTGGAGCCGAGGGATCGAACGAGTATTTCCCGTCCGCCGTGTAAATCAGGCGACCGTCACTGGCCGGGTCGGCATCACCCACATCCACGATTTCGAGATTCAGGAGTTCCCAGAGCATTTTTTTCGACGGCGAAAAAGCGCGCAAAACAGTCCCGCCCCGCGGCACATTGCAACCGACGTAGAGATTTCCCGCCGCATCGGTGGCAGCGCCCGTCAGGCCGGCGAACCGCAGCGGTCCGGTCCTGCCCGGATGCGGACCCGAATAGAGACCGCCCTTTTCACCAAACGCCTCGACCAATCGCGGGTGCGCCATGACATCAAAAACCAGCACCTGGGCGTTGGGACCCTGGTCCGCCATCAAGAGGCGGCGCTGGTTGTCGAACGCCAGACTTGAAGGCTGGGCGTGCGCCGGCAATGGGAATTCTATCTCCACGGGATCGCGCCCTTCGGCCACGCGAAAAATCTTGGCGGGTGCCGCCTGCGGGTCAAAGTCCTGAACTTCAAAATGTCCGCCGCTCAAAACCCAGATGGCACCGTCGGGGGCGAGGGCAACCCGCATGGGTTTTTTGATTTCAAACTCGCGAACTTGTTTGAGGGTCGCAACGTCCAATACCAGCACCCGGTCGCGGGCCGTGTCGGCCACCACGAGAAGCTGATCGTTCGCAGCGAGCCCTTGAGGGATCAGCGCATGGTCATCCAGCGCCTCGCGCAGCACCAGCATGTTTCCATCGGACGTTTTGCCGCCGTCGAACGGTGCCGGCTTGCCATCGAGCGAATTTCGCGAAACGCCGAAATAACAAATCGGCTTGTCGGACCGGGCTTCGCCCGCCTTGACCGGCGGTTGATCCTCGCGGGCACAGGTGTGAGCATACCACGCATAACCGCCGCCAACGGCCACTGCGAAGCCGCCACGCATGTGAGTGTGTTCGAGTTTGCCGATGACGTCGCCGTTTTTGTAGATCCCGACCTCGCGTCCGCCTTCATCCCAAAAACTGGCCAGGTAAACCGTGCCGTCGGGCAGCACCTGCATCTGGTCGTTGAAATTCTGCACCCATTTGGGCCCGCCGCCGAAGCTGTTCCCCACCCAGGCGGTGCGATAATGAATCGGCTTCATTTGCGAATCGGCGGCTTGCGAACAGAAGGCCAGGGCAGGACCGAGCGCCAAACCTGCGAGGAGAGCGCACGGACAATGGGCTATGAATCTCATATTCGGCGTTGTGGGTTCTCTCATGGTGGATTGGTTCGTTCTCTGTTGGCTCTCAGGCTTTCGTCACGAGTCAGTTCGCCGGCGCGCCCGACGGCGTCCATCGAAACATCATCACGTTGTTTCGACCGGCGTTTTCGAGGAAGAGAACGTATTCGCCGTTTTTGCGGAGAGTTGCGTTCAGGGCGTTGTCCGAGTCAACGCAGCCGCCGCTGCCGGGGAAACCGTTGATGTCCGGCCGGATCGTGCCAACATATCCGCCGTCGTCCAGCCGGTGAACGCGAATGAGACCGTAGCCATACGCGACGAAGAGATATTTGCCACAGGCTTGCATTGCCAGAGGCGTGCCGCCGCCGTAACCGGTTTCCGGGGTGTATGACTTGTCATTCATCGGCAGATTGATAGTCCAGCGTTTTGTCTTCCGGGCAGGGTCGGAGCAATGATCATAACAGACGAGCAAATTGCAGGCATTTTCCTCGGTATCTGGTGAACCTCCGGCAATCAACTCGTCGTTGCCGGGATGTAATAGAGCCGTCGTAGATGATCGCCGGTGAACTCCGGTGGGTATTGGTAAGCAACCTCGGAGGACCGGCGATAGATCGGGTTGCCCCTTGAATCCAGACCTTCGCAAGGGAGATGGAAGATGGTCCCGTCCCCCGAGCATTGCCAGATGCCTGCGGCAGCATCCAGGTGCATAAAGCCCCAACGGGGTTTCCGCTCCACGGAGGCGAACTCCACAGGATCTGGGACACCGTCGCCGTTGTTGTCGGTCCAGATGAAGCTCTCGGCGTCCTCCGGCCAGCGCTTGCCGTTCCCGGGGCGCCAGTCAGAGGCACCCCCCACATAACCGCACGGGGCGGCGACACAACCCTTCTCACCAAACTTGTAGATCTCCAGGCTGAGTGTGCCTTGGCCACCACAGTAGAGAAAGAGCTTGCCAGCAATTCGCCGCACTCCGTTGATCAGGCGGTGACCTGGGCCGTGACCTTCTGTCACTCGATTGTCGAGCGGATGTTTGAACCGATCAACTGTAAGTCCAGCCAGTGACTGCTCGTGACCGGGCGGCTGACTCCAGTCCATGGTATAGACGTTTTCCTTCGTATAGACGACGTTCTCGTTGGCTGGATCGGTGCAGGCCGTGTCCAGCCAATTGCCCAGGCCATAAACATTCCAGAGCCGCTGCCCCGAGGGGGAGTAGGCATCAATTGAGATATTATACCAGGAGCCAAGAACGCTGGCGACGTAGAGATTACCGGCCGCGTCGAAACCGAGGCCGCGGATCCAGTGGAACTTCTTGGGCTGGTATTTTCCCGGCTCACCCGAAAAGATTCCGCCGTTGTCGCCGAAGGTGCCAACCTTCTTGGGCGTCCCCGAGACATCATAAATCCAAACCTGGCTGTGCTGGTTCAAACCGCCCAACAAAAGACGGCCCTTGGGATCAAACGTCAGCGCACAGGGATTCTCGAAATCGGTTATCTCCGCCGCTGGCTTGCCATCCTTGGAAAAGGAGATGATCTTGAGCCCGCCGGTGAAAAACGGTTCTTTTCCGGACTTGCCTTGAATGACCCAGACCCGCCCGTCAGCACCGACGGCAACAGGACCCGGACTCGGAACGGTAAAAGCTCGAACTTCCTTCATCGTCGGCGTGGCCAGGACGCGGATTTTGCCGGCAGCGTAATCGCTCAAGTAAAGCTCACCGTCGCGGAGCGCCAGGCCCATGATGTTGCCGCCGGTGACCGGCGTGTGATTCACAGACTCATCTCCACGGCGCGTGCGAAACAGGCCGACCCCGGTTCCAATGTAAACATACGAGTCGTCAGCGGCCACCGAGGACGCACTGCTGCCCCAGCCACTGTCATAGTCGTATTTGGTGACAAAGCCTCCATCTTTATATGAACCAACGCCGCCGCCGTATTCCGCCACGCCAGCCGAAAAGACGGTTCCATCCTGCGCCACGCCAAGGCCCGAAACGTTCACCGGCACCCACTGATGGCCTTGTTCCCGGAAGAAAGAATTGGCCAGCCAGGAATGGATGACCTCCCCTGGCAGGTCGCCGCCGGCCGAGGGGCGCAAGACATTTGGCTGATTTTCGCCGTGAAGCGCAAAGCCGGTGAGGAGGAAAACGGAGAGCAGGATGAAGTTCTCCATTTGTTTCATTTTCACAACAGTCCTACAGGTTTAGTGGTTGAGGTTTGAAAAATAGTTGGCTTGCGGGTTTGGACCCTGCCACAAGGCGGGGTATGAAAAAGCAAACGCAACGCAAGCCAACGCGAGGAAAGTTCTCGCTCCTCCGGCAACTCTGCAATCTTATTCCCAATCATCTGGTGCCGCACTTGGCGCGCACGCACGCCGTGCAGGAAAAAAGTCGCACCTTTCTTCCCTGGAGCCATGTGGTCAGTCTGATCTACGCCCCACTCACACACGCCCTGAGTCTCAACGACGTGTGCGATGCCTTGCGGTTGCACGCGGGGCCGTTGTCGGCGATTCGCGGCGCCACCCCGCCGAGCAAGAATGCCCTTTCGCACGCCAACCGGGAGCGCAACCCCAAAATGGCCGAGGCGCTGTTCTGGACGATGCTCGAGCAGTTGCAACAACTCCATCCGGGTTTTGGCGCGCGCCGCCGGCCGAAGTTCGCCTTCCGGTTCAAGCGGATGATCCACGTCGTGGACTCGACCACCATTCAACTGGTGGCCCGGTGCCTGGATTGGGCCAAGCACCGCCGCCGCAAAGCTG
>JAJXZJ010000028.1 GCA_021780105.1 bacterium | reverse complement strand
CAAAATTCGTGCCCCCCGAAGTCGGCGGCATGAAATCCGATGGCAGCACCTGGTTCGTGCCGAATGCCTTCGTCGGCAGGATGGCGGTTGAGCCAGAGGAACTCCTCGTCGCGGGCGTTCCCGGCGACGGGTCATTCAGCTCCGGCGGCTGCTCGCCGCCCGCGTCCGCTGGCGGACTGGCTTCGTCGGGCGGTGGCGGTGCCTGATCGGGCGCGGCCACGCTGCTGTTTTCATCTGGTGCATTGGTCGCCATCTGCGCGGTGGCCGGGAATAAAAGTCCGGCCACGCCTAGCGCGATAAGGATGAAGAGGGTCTTTTTCATTTTAATTCCTGTTCCCGTTTTTGCATGAGTCGTTTCAAAATGTCGTTGTTTTCAATGGCGGGCGGCACGCCGGCCGCAGCCGCCGCATCGGGGCCGCCGCCGGTTGTGGCGGCCGATGAATCTGCCACAGACGGGCTGGAGACACTGGCCTGGCCGGCGAACACCCAGTTGGTGCCCTCCTGGCGCATCTGATCGCCAACTTTCAAATGAATTTCCTGCTTGTCCGCGCCCTCAAGTGTCACTGCTTTCAACGTGATTTCTTTCACGGTGTAACCAGCCTCGCTGCCATTGACCGCCAGAATCTGTTTCAGGTCGGGGCTTTTACCGTCAAAAAATGCGAACATTCCCTTGTCATAAGCCATGGTGCCGACCAGCGTGAACGCCGGCGCACTGGCCGGTGGGGGCGTCGGGTGCGGCCGGGGCCGGGCAGTGCTCGTATGCGGATACCGGTTGGGATCAAAGATGTTTCGCGCCGCGATGAACCGGCTGAACGCCGCGTAATCCGTGGGCCCCGGCACGGTGTTCGACTGCGCCACGGCGGAAAATCCGCCGGCCACCAGCAACGCCGCCATTATTTGTCTCGCGATGAATTTCATGGTTTGTTCGGTTGCAGCAGCGCCAGGCCGTTGACTTCCAGGCTGAGCGTCAGTTGCTGGCCGGTATTGTCGTGTGCGCCCAACTGGACCGAGTCGAGCCGCAGCGCGAGCGGACCTTTTTCGATCTCGTAAAGAAACCGGCTCAGCGATTCGAGACTGCCCGCCGCCTCCACGCGACAGTCGAGCGTCATGTAATTCGTCGAGTCGTTTCGCCATTGCGGCGTGATGCTCGTCAGCTCCACGCCGGTGTCGCTGCGCCAGGTGTCGAAGGCCTTCAGCACCTGCTGTCCGGCCAGCGACGTGTTTGCCGGCAGCGCGTTGGTCCGCATGTTGTCCCAGTCGCCGCGGATGACCGGCTCGCGCCGGAGCAACTGCCGGCCTTCACCGACCTGCGCCCGCAACTGCCGGAGCTGCGTCGAGCGCTTCGTCCACCAGTTGTCCAGCGGCGTGAAAATGAAATTCACCGCCACATACAGCGCCAGCACGGCGACGGTCAGCGCCACGAGAAATTCCTGCCGGTTGTTGATCTTCATTGCGGGACTCCGTTTCCATATTGGAAATCAAACGTGAACTGCATCGGCGACTTCCCCCGGGTCTGATCCACCTTCAACCCGCTCACGCCCTCCGCTGCGCCCAGCTTGGACAGCACCGCCAGCAGGGCCGCCGTGTCGCGCGCGTTGCCGGAACAGTTCACCGTGCCGTCGCTGCGGATTTCAATCGCCTTCGCCGTCACCGCGCCATCCTCGGAAAACGCCAGTGACAACTGCCGCAAAATCGCCAGGCTGCGGAACGAGCCGTCATACCACGGACGATACTGCCGGATTTGATCCTGAAGCGTTTGCAGTTCGGTCACTTTGGCCGACATCTGCGACCATTGCGAACGCAGCCGCCAAAGCTGAACCTGCTGGAATAGGAACAGTCCAAGAATGATCACCACGATGCCCGCCGCAACCACGCCGGCCGTCCGCAGCCGGCCCGAGGAATACCTGGTGATGAACTGTTCAATGGTCGTCGGCTTCGGCGGCAGAAATTCGAACTCCGGCTTCCGGTCCGTCAATGCGTTCGCCGCAAGGCTGAACGCTGCGGACCACGACGTGTCTGGCGGCAGCGACACGCCAAACTCGTCCGGCATGTAGCCGGTCACCACCTCCACCTTCAAGCCCATCGACTCGAAACGCAGTTCCAGTTCATCCGCCAGCGGCTGCGTGAGTTCGCGCGGGCCAAAGAGGCGGATGCGTTTCACTTTTTCGCGCAGTTCGGCGGGCAACTGGCCCAGGGTGATGCGCGTCTCGCGCACAACCACATCCGCCTGCAGCGTGCGGCGGCCCGCCTCGTTTTCAATCGTCCCTTCGAGCGCGCGCAACGCCGCCACGCCGCCCAGGCTGATTTGCAGACCGACCTGGCTTTCGCCAACAACCAGCGCCAGCACGCCATTGGATCGCGCCGCATCCGGCGGCTGCAGGGCTGCCACGCCGAGCGTGAAGCTGACGGGCCTCAATTTCGCCGCCGCCAGCACCTGTTCCAGTGCGCCGATGTGCGTGTTCGGGATGGCCGTCAGCAGGACGTATTTTTTGTCCGCCGCCAGCGGACAGCGCGAATCACCCACCTGCAACGCCGTCAGGTCCGAGTGAAACCCGCGTTCCGCCTCCAGTTGCAGCAGACTCGTCGCATCGGCTTCCGTCAGCGGCGGCAGCTCCGTCTGCGCGGTCAAAACCCATTTCAGCGGCACCCCCACGACACAGTCCCGCACCCGGACGCCCGTGGCATCAAGCTGGTTGCGAATCTCGCGGCCGACGAGTTCCGGTGCGGCGGTTAACGGATCAAGGGTAAGTTGCGCGGAAAATTGTTGCAGCCGCTGCAGCGAGCCGTTGACCCGGCGCAGCACCACGCCATCCAGCCGGCTGCCGTCCAGCGCGAGGCCGAGCAGCGTGGTCAGCCGCTTCCGTTTGCGGAATTTGAATTTGAAATCAGGTTTCATTGCGTGTTTTGGTCGAGCAGGGCCTGGCGGGCCTTGGGGCCGAGCGCCCAGCCCAGCGCGCTCAAGTCCTGGCGGTATAAAATTTTCGGCGGGCCGTCACTGGTGTCGAAGATGAATTTCACGCGCCGGTAACCGCGTCCGAACGGCCCGACGGCCGCAATGTCGGCGGTGAATTGGTAGCTCCTGGTCGTAACGTAATCGCCCCGCCGCAACGCCGCCAGCGTCGCGTTGCCGGTTCCCAGCGCATCATAGACCCAGGCGACGGAAGTGAGGTTGTCCGGGTTTTGCTGGCGATAATTAATGAGCGTCTGCGCGTCGGCCTCGGCGGTCTGCTGGTTGCCGTTGTTCAAGCCCTCGAACAGCGCGGTCAGCACGGCTTCGTCCGCCGTATTGACGTTCACGCGTCCGAGAATGTAGGCGTTGGTGCTGGTGGTCGCGTCATTCACGATTTTGGCAAAGTCGGCTGAACTCATGCCGGCGGTGCGGCACTGGACGGCGAAATCCAGCAGGCCGCGAAAAGTCACCCGCCGGTTGGGCGGCGTGTTGTTGCCCAACGGATGCGTATA
>JAJXZJ010000072.1 GCA_021780105.1 bacterium | reverse complement strand
CGCACCGTCGCTTTCGTGATTCCCAGTTTGGCCGCGATCTCCGCATTGGAAAGCCCTTTCGCAACCAGTTCGGCCACCTCGCGCTGCCTTGGCGTGAGCGCAACCTTTCCGGCCACACAGGAAACCGGTGCTTGCCGCGCCACAGCCTGCTTTGCGGGTTGAATTCCAGTTTTCGGATTCATGGGTTTGGTTTGGGCCTCATTCGAGTTTTGGGTTCATTTGGAAAAGAGATTTGAGGAAAACGCCCGTCCTCGGCGGGACGCCCTGCGGTAGGGCGGAGCTGCTGCTCCGCCCAAACTGGGGCGGCGGCGCACCGCCGCCCTACCCAATTTTGCTTTTTAAGTTTGAGTGGCGTCTTCACGGCAGGCCTTGCGGCACAAAGTCGGTCAACGTCAGGATCACGGTCTGGAGCCGGCGCAGGTCGTTCAGGTCCCTGGCGTTCTCGGCGGTCTTCCAGTAGCTGGTCTTGGGGCTGAACTTCTTGGACCATTGCCAGGCCCATTTCTCCGCGTGGCCGTCGGTAAAGGACAACATGCCCGTTTGCCCGTGCCGGCCGGCCGGCAGATTTACCCAGCGAGGGTCCGGGTAGGGCCAGACCAGGAAGTGGGCATCGTCAATCGAGTCCGCCGCCTCATCCACAAAGCAGAAGAGCTTGGCCGGATTGGGAATGGCATCGGCCCGTGCCACCGTGTTTTGCACCTCGTTGGTCCGCCCGCCCAGGTTTCCGTTCATCGAATAGCTCCGGGTCCGCAGCACCGAAGGATGGCCCACCACCGCCGAATGATCGTCCGGGCAATGATAGAGGGCCACCGAACGGTTGTAGTCGTATTGGAACAGGAGGCCCTGCTCGATGGGCGTGAAGTTGGTGTCGTAGGGAGCGCTGCTGGAGCCGATCCAGGAATCGGGCGTGCTGCGCCAGATGCCATTGGTCAGCACCGAGCGGTTGGGTGGGACCAGGCCGTTGTGGTCGTCCCCATACATCTGCCAGCAAAGCTGGAGTTGCTTGAGATTGTTCAGGCAGGCGATGCCCGTGGCCTTGGCTTTGGCGTGGCTGATTGCCGGCAGAAGCAAACCCGCGAGAATCGCGATGATGGCGATCACCACCAGCAGTTCGATGAGGGTGAAGGCGCTTTGCCGTTTCCGAACCCCTGATGAAGGTTCGCCGACATTGGTGTCAGTGAGACGCCGCATCGGCTTGTCCACTGCGAACGCCCCGGCGCGAACCGGGACGACGCTACAGTTCTCCATCCACCTCCAGCTTGGGCGGCCGGCAGCGTTCGAGACCAGATACAATGGTTGCACGAGGCGGTTCCTTCCCCCCAACTTCCATCTCGCTGACGCGGGGAGTTGAAACACAAGTGCCTTACCAGCGTCAAGCGTTAATTTGTGACTTTATTGATACAAACACGCCAAGGCGTGACAGTTGCGGGAAGCGACTTATAGCTGGTGCACTGAACTAGATAGATCACATCGTTAATATCACTGATAGACTATCGAAAGGCTTTCCCAGTATTTCAGCCGCGCTGGCAAATGCACTGTTGGTTTGCGGACGCGCCACGGCAGGGTTTGCATCGAGCTTCCGAAGCGCGTTCGCGGCAGATTGGCTGGCCGGAGCAAGCTGGCGGGGACCGCAATGATGGCGATCACCCCCCGCAGTTCGGTCAGGGTGAAGGCGCTTTGCCAGTGTGGATTACGGATTGCCAATTGCGAATTCATGATTTTCATAGCCTGCGTGCGGAGGGGAATGTGGCCGTTCCGGCGGCGAGAGTTGCGCGCGAAGAGGCCGAAGGAAGCGAGCCGTACCCAAGCAGATGGAAGATAGAGGAGGGGAAACGGCCGCAGCATCCCAGGTTTCGCGGTCGGTATGCGAGCCACTGATCTTTTATGCCTTGAGCATCTTGCGTGGCAGGTGGTGCTCTGGAGCCAAGCGGGAAACCAGTTCGGCGCGTAGGGAAATAGGAGCTGGGAACGGCAGAAACTTGTTTCGCGCATCCTTCGGGGATCCTTCGGGCAACTATCTCACCCGGTCGCAGCTCACCGCCTGGTTCCTTGGCCGGGCTGGTTTCTTTTCCGCTCGTCGTCATCACGGATTCTTTACCCCGTCCGCGAAAATCTGCGTCATCTGTGGTCTATAATCCGATGCTGAGATTGTCCACGATCATCAGCGGCGATTCGTGCGGCGGTCGGAAGCGGAGCCTTTTTCCGGATTTCCCGTCTAACGACGCAGTAACTTAAAGGTTCTAGTCGTTATGAAACGCCTGTTGTTGCCGCTTTGGTTGCTCTGTCTGAGCTTCGCCGCCCTCGCCGACGGCTTCATCGTTGTCCACGATCCCATTGTCATCCCGCCGCGGCCCGGCCAGCCGCTGGTGTTCAGCTTCGCACCGCTGGAGGTCACGTTTCATCACGTCACGGCGACGATTCACGACCAGATCGCCACGACGACGGTGGATCAGGAATTTTTCAACCCGAACGACCGCCAGCTCGAAGGCACTTACATTTTTCCGGTGCCCCAGGGCGCGCACCTGGACACGTTCAGCATGGACGTGAACGGCCGGCCGGTGGAGGCCGAGTTGCTGGCGGCGGACAAGGCCCGGCAGATTTACGAGGACATCGTGCGCCGGCACCGCGACCCCGCGTTGCTCGAATACGTCGGCCGCGACCTGTTCAAGGTGCGCATTTTCCCCATCGAGCCGCACAGCCACAAGCGCGTGAAGCTCACCTACACGCAACTCCTGCCGGCCGACGCCGGTCTGGTCAGCTATCTTTATCCGCTCAATACGGAGAAGTTTTCCGCGAAGCCGATTCCCGACGTCAGCGTGAAGGTTGAACTCGCGTCCAACCGGCCGTTGAAATCCATTTACTCGCCAAGCCACGACGTGGAAATCGTCCGGCACGGCGACGACCGCGCGACGATCGGTTTCGAGCAGCGGGACGTGCGGCCGGACACGGATTTTCAACTCTACTTCGCGCCGGAGCGCGGCGAGTTGGGCGCGAACCTGCTGACGTTCCGCGCCGCCGGCGAGGACCACGGTTATTTCCTGCTGCTTGCCGCGCCGGCCTACGAGACGAAGGACGAAAGGACGGTGCCGAAGGACGTGGCGTTTGTGCTCGACACCTCCGGCTCGATGGCCGGCAAAAAAATCGAGCAGGCGAAAAAGGCGCTGACGTTCTGCGTGGACAGCCTCAACGACGGCGACCGGTTCGAGATCGTGCGTTTTTCCAGCGACGTCGAACCGCTGTTCGACAAGCTGGTCGCCGCCACGCCGGCCAACCGCGAGAAGGCGCAGGCGTTTGTGCGTGACCTGCGCGCCATCGGCGGCACGGACATTGACGACGCGTTGAAGAAGGCGCTGGGTCTGCGGCCCGTCGCCAGCGACCGGCCATATCTGGTCATCTTCCTCACCGACGGCCTGCCGACGGTCGGCGAGGTGGACAACGACAAAATCGTCGCCGCCGTGAAGGATGCCAGCGGCGGGAACACCCGCGTCTTCTGTTTCGGCATCGGCACCGACGTGAACACGCACCTGCTCGACCGCATCACGGAAACCACCCGCGCCGCCAGCGCCTACGTGCTTCCGGACGAGGACCTGGAGGTGAAGGTCTCCAATTTCTTCGCCAAAGTGAAGGACCCGGTGTTGACGGATCTGAAGCTGACTTTTCCGGACGGCGTGCGCGCCACGCAGCTTTATCCCTCGCCGCTGCCGGACTTGTTCAAGGGCGATCAGCTTGTGCTGGCAGGTCGTTTTTCCGGCAAGGGCACCGGCAAGATCGTGCTCGCCGGCAAGGTCAACGGGCACAGCCAGACGTTCGCGTTCCCGGCGACGTTTCCGCAACACGGCGCCGAACACGAATTCATCCCGCGGTTGTGGGCCACGCGGCGCGTCGGCTATTTGCTGGATGAAATCCGGCTGCACGGCGAAAGCGCGGAATTGCGCGACGAAGTCACCGAACTGGCGCGCAAGTATGCGCTCGTCACACCCTACACGGCTTACCTGATCCACGAGGACGAACAGCGCCGCGACGTGCCGCTGGCGCAACGGTCGTTGCCACAATTGCAGACGGACACGCTCGCCCTCCGCGAGAATGAAATGGCATATCGCGCCTTCCGTAATGATGTCTCCGGCGCGGGCGCGGTGGCCGCGGCCCGCTACGGCATTGCTGCCAAATCCGCCAACCAGCCAGACGTGGCACTGCAGGTCATGAGCGCCGAGGCCGGGCAGACACTTGCCAGCGCGACCGCTCCGATGTCGCTCCCGGCGGGTGGCGGTTTAGCTGGCGGTTTGGCGCCGACCGTTGTTGCCGTCCCGGCGCCCGTCGCGGCGAAAGAGGTTACGGCGATGCCGTCCAGCCGGTTCGTTGGTGGTCGGACGTTCTTCTGGAACGCCGACCGGTGGGTGGATTCGCTGGTGCAAAAATCGCCGGACGCGAAACACGTCAAAATCGAGTTCAACTCGTTGGCCTATTTTGACCTGGTGGCGAACCATCCGGAAGCGCGTCCGTGGCTGGCGCTGGGTCAGAACGTCCAGTTCGTGCTCGACGGCACCGTTTACGAGGTCATCGCGCCAGCCAGCGCGTCCGAACCGACGAAGTAAAGAATCGCTGCCGGGTGCCCAATCCGGTGGCAACTTTGCGATGAATTTCCTCTGGCATTGCGCCGGCCAGGGCCAATAATGCCGGCGTTCAAAATGCCATTTTGTCGTTCAAAGCCCGGTTCGAAAATGAACTCATTCCAGCGATTCTTCATGATTCTTGGCGTGGCGCTCCCGAGCCTGCATTCCGTCGCCGCAGCCGTGCCGGTCGGGCAGTTTGAGGACCACGGCGACATCGGCCAGATCCAGCACGCGGGCATCGCGACGTTTGACGCCGACACGCAGACCTACACGATCACCGGCAGCGGTGCGAACATGTGGGCCACAAACGACGCCTTCCAGTTTGTCTGGAGGCGGCTTTCGGGCGACGTGTCGTTGAGCGCCGACGTGCGGTTTCTCGGCACCGGCGGCAACGCGCATCGCAAGGCCTGCCTGCTGATCCGGCAGGGGCTGGAGCCGGGCGCCGTTTACGCCGACGCCGCGCTGCACGGGGACGGTCTGACTTCGCTGCAATACCGCGCCACGTCCAGCGGGCCAACGCGCGAAATCCAGGCGAACGCGACCGGACCGCAGACGTTGCGCATCGAGCGTTACGGCGACACCGTGTTCATGTCCGTGGCGCCCGCCGGCGAGCCGCTCCGGCCGGCCGGCGGCTCGTTCAAATTGAAGCTGCGCGATCCGGTGTTCGTCGGCCTCGGCGTTTGCGCGCATGACGATTCCCGCAGCGAAACGGCCGTCTTCTCCAACGTGAAACTGGAATCGCGGCCGCACGTCGCCACGACCAACGTGGTGCTCGAAAGCACGCTCGAAATCGTGAACGTCGCCTCGATGGATTGCCGCGCGATTTACTGCGCCCGTGACCACTTCGAGGCGCCCAACTGGTCGCGCGACGGCAAGGATTTCCTGTTCAACGCCCACGGCCGCATTTACCGGCTGCCCGTGACCGGAGGCCAACCGCAGCCGCTGGACACGGGTTTTGCCACGCACTGCAACAACGACCACGGCCTGTCGCCGGACGGCACGCGGCTGGCCATCAGCGACCAGTCACAGGGAAACCAGTCGCGGATTTACCTTGTGCCGGTCGCGGGCGGCACGCCGCGGCGCGTGACGGAACTGGGTCCGTCCTATTGGCACGGTTGGTCGCCAGATGGCAAGACGCTGGCGTATTGCGCCGAGCGCAACGGCGAGTTCGACGTTTACACAATTCCGGCGGCTGGCGGCACGGAAACGCGCCTGACCACGGCGCCGGGGTTGGACGACGGACCGGACTTCTCGCCGGACGGGAACTGGATTTATTTCAACTCGGAGCGCGCGGGCTTGATGCAAATCTGGCGGATGCACCCGGATGGCGGCGGGCAGGAACAGGTCACCCACGACGCGCTGAACAACTGGTTTGCGCATCCCTCGCCCGACGGCAAGTGGATCGTGTTCGTTTCCTACGCCGCCGCCGTGAAAGGCCATCCGGAAAACCAGGACGTGCAGCTCCGGCTCATGCCGGTCGGCGGCGGCGAAATTCACGTGCTGGCCGAGCTGTTCGGCGGGCAGGGAACCATCAACGTGCCCTCGTGGTCGCCGGACAGCCGGCAGGTGGCGTTCGTGAGTTACCGGCTGGCGCCGGCGGCGGAACGCTAGCCCGCGGCGAGGGCGGAGATCGCGCGGAACACGTTAAATATTGGTGATTTTCTGCTTGCGCCGCCGGGCGGGCTTGATTAAACCAGCCCACGAAGTTCGTGGACTCCTAACCAAAAACAATAGAACTATGGCAAAGCCACTCTCCAAATCACAAATCGCCGCTGAAGTCGCAGAACAGACCGGCATCACCAAGAAGCAAGCTGTGCAAGTCCTCGAAGTGCTCGCCAGCCTCGCCTACAAAAACGCGAAGAACACGTTCACCTTCCCCGGCGTCGGCAAGCTGGTGCTCGTGAACCGCAAAGCCCGCATCGGTCGCAATCCCGCCACGGGCGCCGAGATCAAGATTCCCGCCAAAAAGGTCGTAAAGTTCCGCGTCGCCAAAGCGGCGAAGGACGCCATCCTTGGCACCAAGTAACGCCGAATTTCCCTGCCAGGCACTCTGACGCGGTCAGGGTGCCTTTTTTGTTCATGCCGGGCCGCCGGGCCGATGCTTCATGGAACGCGTGAAAATTGCCGTCGTCGGTTGCGGCGCCGTGGGCAGTTTCTACGGCGCCAGGCTGTGGCGTGCCGGCGCGGACACGCACTTTTTGCTGCGCTCGGATTTCGAGGCGGTCAGCCGTGGCGGCGTGCGCGTGGTGAGCCTCGAGGGCGATTTCACCGCCCGGCCGCACTGCGCCCGCCGGCCGGAGGAAATCGGCCCGTGCGATGTGGTGGTCATCGGCCTGAAGACCACAGCGAACACCGAGTTCACGCGCCTGCTCCCGCCGTTGCTGCGCCCGGACACGCGGCTGCTTTCCCTGCAAAACGGCCTGGGCAGCGATGACGAACTGGCCCGGCGGTTTGGCGGCGAGCGCGTCCTCGGCGGACTCTGCTTCGTGTGCCTCAACCGCGTCGCGCCGGGTGTCGTGCGGCACACGGCCCACGGCAAAATCGTCCTCGGCGAATACGGCTGCGGGTCGCAACCGCGGACCCATGCGCTGGCGGAAATGTTCCGTGCTGCCGGCGTGCGCTGCGACGTGACCGAGAACCTCGCCCAGGCGCGCTGGGAAAAACTTGTCTGGAACGTCCCGTTCAACGGCCTGGGCGTGGCCAGCATCGTCGGCCACGAGGCGTTTGCGGCCGGCCGCGTGCCGGCAGAATTTGTCATTCCAGAAAACGGTCTGGCCACCGACGCACTGCTCGCCGGTCCAGGCTGGGAACAGCGGGTCCGCGAACTGATGCGCGAAGTCATCGCCGCGGCGAATGCGCTCGGCTTCCCGCTGGCGCCCGCGCTGGAGGAAAAGAACCTCGCCAACACGCGGGTCATGGCGGCTTACAAGGCGTCCACCTTGCTCGATTTCGAACTGGGCCGGCCGCTCGAACTGGACAGCATTTTTCTGGAACCGCAGCGGCGCGCCCGGCAGGCCGGGGTGCCGACGCCGACGCTGGATTTGCTGTGCGCGGTCCTCGCGCAACTGGACGCGCGCCGCGCGGCGGCCTCGTGAAGCACGGGCGCCTCCGCAAAGGCTTGTCTCCCGCCACGCGGGCGGCTAAGCACTGCTGCGCATGTTAAAGGAACTCCTCGACTGGTATCTGCGGTCGCTCGACACGGGCGGCTATCCGCTCATCGTGCTGCTCATGGCGATTGAAAGTTCCGTGGCGCCGCTGCCGAGCGAGTTTGTCATCCCGCCGGCGGCGCACCTCGCCCACACGACCGGCCGGTTCAGCCTGGTGGGCATCGCCGTGGCGGGCGCGGTGGGTTCCTGGGTGGGCGCGACGGTGATGTATTGGATTTCGCGGCTGGCGGGCCGGCCGTTTGTGCTGCGTTACGGCAAGTATGTATTCATCACGCCGGAGAAAGTGGCGGGCGCAGAACGCTGGGCCGCGCAATTTGGCCAGTGGGGCATTTTTGTCTCGCGAATTCTGCCGGTCGTCCGGCACTTGATCGGTATTCCGGCGGGCATTGTGCGGATGAATTTCCTGCGTTATTCCCTCTTCACGCTGCTCGGCTCGGTGTTTTGGTGCGGCATTCTTTGCTGGCTGGGCGTGAAGGCGGGCGAAGACGAAGCCCTGCTGGCGGGCGACGCCAAGCGCATCAGCCTGTGGGCTGGCGCGGTGGTGCTGGTGCTGGCGACGCTGTATTACGTCTTCGTCCACCGGTTCATGCGTCCAAAGGCCGGCGCCAAGACCGACGTGCCCTGAGGCCCGGTCAGTTCACGGCGCGGCAGGCGAGGGAGTGAAATCCGCCGCCAGCGT
Source organism: bacterium (assembly GCA_021780105.1). GTDB lineage: Bacteria > Verrucomicrobiota > Verrucomicrobiia > Limisphaerales > J093 > JAJXZJ01. Next base: position 5,534 of record JAJXZJ010000072.1, on the reverse strand, counting down.
GTGCCAGGCGCCATTTGCGTCTGCCTGAATCCGCTGCCATTCCTGTTCCAGCGGTTGGGCGAGCGACCGCGTGACCATGGTGAGTCGCTGCTGGTCCGCCAACTGCATCGGCCTGGAAATCGTCTCCCGCACCAATGCCGCCAACTCCAGCGGCGCCGCGACGGGTCGCGGGGTTTTGGCCGGACGGATGGCCAGCCAGAGGGACAGACCCGCCGTCAGCGCGATCATCACTGCGCCCGTCCACCGCAGGCGGTGAACTGAAACCGCCGGCCGACGATATGGCGCCGCCGCCCGCGCGGCAGCCACGATGCGCGCCGCCAGAAACGGCGGCGGCTCGCGATGGCTCGCGGTGGCAGCAAGGCGCGTCGCCAGATTACGGTGCATTTCCCGTTGCGCGCGGCAGGAGGCACAGCCGGCGAGGTGACGCGCCAGCCGGGCCGGCGGCGTGGCGCCATATTCGTCCGCGTGGCGGATCAGCCAGAGTCGTGAAATCCAGCAGGCCATCATAACCGGTCTCCTTTCGTTCTGCCTTTTCCGCTGCCGGCCCGCCGGGCGAGTTCCTTGCGGGCGCGGAACAGCAGCACTTTTGCGTGAATCCGCGTGATGCCGAGGGCGCGGGCCACGCCAGCGATGTCGAAGCCCTCGCCGTAGCGCAGCCACAATGCCTCAAACTGGCGCGGCTTCAGCCGGCGCGCTTGTTGCCACAAGGCGCTGCCGCGTTCTTCGCGGGCGGCCGGAGCGTTTTCGGACGTGCTGATTGGATCGGCGAAGTCCGGCGGCAGTTCGTCGCACGGTCGCTGGCGTCGCCAGTGATCGGCCAGCGTGTGCCGGGCGATGCCGAAGAGCCACGGCCCGAACGTCCGCGCGGGCTGATAGCGGGGGATGCTCCGGTGCGCGGCAAGAAACGTTTCCTGCGTGAGGTCCTCGGCATCTTCGCGGTGTCCCGTGGCGTGCCAGAGAAAGTTGAAAATCCGGCCGTAAAACCGCCCGACGAGTTCCGCGAACGCCGCGTCGGAACCTTCCTGCCACCAGCGCGCCAGCGTTTCATCCGTCATGGGGACGCCGGGCGCGGATGGCGGCTGGCAGATGGACGCGCTTTCACTCCGTCGCCCGGTGGCCGGGGCAACCGGAGGCGCGAGCAACGTTGATGCCGCATGGTCCATGCCGGTTTGGCGATTCTACTGCTTCGCCGCCTTCTCCGCGATCTTTTGTTCGATCATGGCGACGGGCAGGCCGAGTTCCACGGTGACGAAGCGATCCGACTGCCGGACATGCAACGACTGCGCAAGGCGTTGCAGATCGGAATTGCCATTCTGGCTCAGCGCGACGAGCGCGATCAGTCCTTGCACCACCTGTTGGACCTGCTGGCCGACCTGGGCGTCTTTCGTGAGCAGCGCCAGACGCGCGACCACGTTGGTGTCCGCCTCGGCCAGCGTGAGTCGCAGGGCGTCGGCCTGCTTGAGCACGTTGGCCTGCGGAGGAATCGCGGCGGCACCGTTGAAACCTTCCGCGGCGGCGATCAAAAACGGCCCGCTGGCCGGCGCGGGAAACTGGTTGAACGCCGGACTGTCCTTGAGATTCGACGCCTTGCCGTTGAGCACGTCGCGGGCGCGCAGGACTTTTTCCCGGCTTTTGCCCAGCACGACCGGCCGGCCGGCCTGGACCGCGGCGAACACGTCATTCAACTGGTAAAGCGCCTGCGGTGCGTCCTCGAGCCGTTTGACCGAGCCGGACTGGGCCATGCCGGCGGCTTCGAGCTTGGCGATGGCGTTTTCCAGCCCTTTGGTCACGTCCATGTCGGTGTAAACCAGCGCCACGCCGCGCTCCTTGTCCGGCGAGGTGTAATCGGTGCCAAAAATGGTGACGCCGCTGATGCGCCGCCAGTCGAAGTCGAAGTCAAACCACGCTTTGATGTCGGCCTGGCCCTTGGCGATCTTCGGCTCGATTTGCTCGCGCGCGAAGCAGCTACCGACCTTGGTCTTCACGAACGCGGCGGCGTCCAGATGCACCAGCCATTTGGTGTCGGCCGGCAGGTCCCGGCGTTGGAGCGGGGCGGCGAGCAGGGCGCCGGCGGCCGTCAGTGTCAGCGCGAAAAGAGTCAGGCAAGATTTCATGTCAATCGGGTAATGAGCGTTGATGTGTTGTTCCTTCTCCGACGGCCAGTCCAGACGGCGAAGGAAGACTTTAACGAGTATTCGCGCAAACGACCCGAAAGGTTACAGGAATTTTCCCGGGTGGGCCTTCGCCGGCCGCGGATTTCGCCCCGCCGCGGCCGACACCGGCTCCCGCCGTCGGGCGCCGGTCAAAAAAAGTTCAAAAATGTCGGGGACAAGGACCGTATTTGTCCCACCCCACCCCGTAAAGTTGGCGCCACAAGTGAAAGGCATGACGATGAAAAAACAACAACTCGAACTGGTGTTTGACGAGTCCGCAACCTTCGTGCCGGTGCTGCGCCACACCGCGCGCAGCCGCCGGGCGGCGTGGTGGTTTGAACAGATGCGTCGGGTGGTGGACGCGGCCTTCGACTGGCAGGCCGCTCCGCCGCCGCGGCCCGAGCAAATCCCGCTGCGGCTGGCGGGTGGGCACGCGTGATCGGCCGTCAGAGCATTTCCAGCAGCCGGTGCAGCTCGGCGTCGGTGTTGTAGAAATGCGGCGAGAGACGGAGGTATTTCCGTCCGGTGCGGTCGGCGCGCAGCGAGGTGATGATGCCGGCCGCGGTGAGCCGGCCGTGCCGCGCGGTCATGTCCTCGCCCGGCCGGTGGAACGTGAGGATGCCACTCGCGTTCATCGGCGGCGCGGCGGGATGCAGCACGGTGTAGCCTTTTTCCTGGAGGGCGGGCACCAGCCAGGCGCGCTTGCGGAGCAGTTCGGCGGCGATGGCCTCGACGCCGATTTCCATCAGCAACTCCAACGCAGCCCGCAGACCGACGAGGCCGAGCAGGTTATCGCTGCCCGGCTCGTAACGGCGGGCGTCCGGGCGAAAGTGCATCTCCTCCTGGGCGGTGAAGTCCGGGCAGAGCACGTTGTGCCAGCCCCAAGTGGTCGGGCGCAGCAAATCCTGGCGCTCCTGGCGCACGTAAAGCAGTCCGGCGGCACAGGGGCCAAGCAGCCATTTGTGCGCGTCCGCCGCGAGAAAATCCACATGCTCCACCGTCGTGGGAAAGGCGCCGAGGGTTTGGATGCCATCCACGCTGAAAAGAATGCCGCGCTTGCGCAGCGCCGCGCCGATGGCATCCAGTTCGATCCGCCAGCCCGCGACAAAATGGCAGGACGCCAGCGCCACCAGACGCGTGTTGTCGTCCACCTGCCCGAGCACGTCCGCGGGGCGCAGGCGGCCCAGTTCGCGCACGTTCAGCAGGCGCACCTCCACGCCGCGGTCGGCCAGCGCGAGCCACGGATAGACGTTGGTCGGGTAGTCGTCGAAGTAAACCAGGATGTTGTCCGTGCGGCGAAACGACAGCCCGCCGGCGATGAAGCTCAGGGCAAGGGAAGTCGGCCCGACGAAGGCGACTTCCTCCGGTTTCGCGTGCAGGAACTGCGCCGCCAGCGCGCGCGTGCGGCTCACGAAATCCGCCGGAATGACCTTTTCCTGGTCCGTGCCGGTGCCGGCCGTGGCGTAGGCGGCCACGGCTTCCGCCACCCGGCGCGGCAGTGGACACACGCCGGCATGCGCCAGATAAACCTGCCGGCACACCACGGGGAACTCATGCTGCCGCCGGGCCTCGTCGGAAAGAATTTCGGACAACGTCATGCGTCGAGGCTAACGCGGATCGGGGCGGTTGAAAAGCGGCGTTCGTGGCGGCGCTACTCTGGCGAGCCGAGCGGGCTGTTGAGAATGGCGCTGTAGTAGTTCGTCCAAAAGCCGACGATGTAGCTGGCGATGTAGATCACGATCGCGAAGTAAACGATGCGCGGCAGCCACGCGGCCAAAGCCTGAAACCGGCGCGCCGATTCCTCGTCATAATATTGCCGCAGACGGCGGAGCGCGTCGTCCAGCGAGCCGCTGATTTCGCCGGTGTGGTAAAGGCTGGCGAACATCTCCGGAAAAGCGCGCGTGCGGCCGAGCAGATCGCCGGGCGTTTCGCCGGCCTGTAGGTGCGGTTCCCAGGCGGCCACCGCGCGGCGGAGGGCCGGCGAGCCGCTGGCCGCGGCCGAAAGCTGCCACGCCTGGAAAATGGGCACGCCGGCATTGAGCAGTGCTTCCAGCGCCGTGGCGAGGCGGGCCACCGCCAGTTGACGGCGGGCCTTGCCCAGGATCGGGATGGGATGCGCGATGGTTTCCAGGAGGCTGCGCCAGAATTCCCCGCGCCGTGACTGGCAGGCATACAAGAGCAGAAACACCAGAACATAAGCGAAACCGAGCAGGCCAATGGTCTGGCGCAGATAACCGCCCCAGTCGCCGCTCACGAATGCGGCGGCGAAGGGAATGATGAAAATGGCGCCGTGCAGCGTGAACAACGGATATGCCAGGTAACTGAGCACCTGCCGCGCGAGCCTGGCCCGCGCCTGGTAGTATTCCGCGAGAATCCGGAACACCGCGTCGAGCCGGCCGCTCTTTTCGCCGGCCACGATCAGGGCGACGTCGAAGGACGGCAGCCAGCCCGGCAGCGTGAGCAACGCGTCACCGAAGTCGAGTCCCTGGTTCAGGCCGTCAAGCAGACGGCGGACCGGCCGGCGGAGGAAATGGGCCGGCGGGGAACGGTGAATTTGCTCCAGCGTTTGGATCAGCGTCAGTCCGGCCGTGAGCATCGAGCCGAGCTGATGGTAAAACTCCGACAGCTTGCTCAATCTGGCGGGCGTGACGATCAACGGCATGGTTCGACGCCCGCGTGGGGCGGGCTACGCCGGCGTGAGCACCCGTTCGAGGCTGGCCTTGAGGTCGCGCCGGCTCTTCAATCCCACGATCACGTCCTGCACCTGACCCTCCTTGAAGAGCAGCAACGTGGGGATGCCGGTGATCCGGTATTCGGCGGCAAGCCGCTGATTCTCGTCCACGTTGACCTTGCCCACCTTGACCTGGCCCTCGTATTCGGTGGCGAGATCCTCCAGCAGCGGAGCGATCATGCGGCAGGGACCGCACCACTCCGCCCAGAAATCCACCAGCACCGGGACGGGCGCCAGGAGCACCTCGCTTTGGAAATTCCCCTCCGTCAGGGCGAGCACGTTATTCGCAGCCATACCGCGTTCCCGAAACAAACCGCCGTCGTTATCCGCGGTCAAAACTTGTTCATCAACCAAAACACGCCCACCAGCGCCAGCACACTCAAGACGGCGGCGCTGATGCCCAGCACGTTTTCCAACATCCCGACGGCTGGAGCCGAAGCGCGGGATGGCGCCACGGCCGGCCGCGGCGCGGAACTCAGCGCGGGCGCCGCGGGAGCGGGTCGGGCTGCCGGGGCGGGTGCCGCCGGTGACTAAAAATCGCGTCACGCGCATGCCTCTACCTCCCGGGCACAGTTACCAACAGATCCCGGACGAGGCCCATGATGCTGGCGCGCCCTCGAACGGGCGACCGTCAAGACAATTTCATCGCG